>NZ_CP161812.1:3017535-3319288 GCF_040801775.1 Luteolibacter sp. Populi | reverse complement strand
CGTGATTCGGCTTGCTATGCGGCGGCCAGAATTCTCGTTTCGCTTGGATCTCTTGGACATTGCCGTGTTGCTGCAGGCAGTGGTGGTGGGCCAAGCGTATCTCCGGAATCCCGCTGGCCTGCTATTTTTTGGCGGCCAGTTCGCGGGCGGTAAGCCCTATTACATTTTCGCGGCGGCGATTGCCGCCTATTTCTGTCTGGCGTTTGTAAGGCCGGAGGCAAAGACAATCCGGCTTGTCGTGATCGGAATGATCGTCTTGGCGCTTGGTGACGGTCTGATCGCGATGATCTCGGACCGATCTCCGTCATTCGGGAGCATGGTACTACGCTTCTATTCGAATGCGAATTTGATGGTCGCGAAAGCTGGCTCGGTTTCTGTGGATCTGGACGTTTCCCGTGGTGGGAGTGGCTTCGCGATGCTCGGCAAGGCCTTGGTAGTTCCCTGCTTTTGCATGATCAGGCCGCTGAAATGCCTGAGCCCGTTCCGTCCAGTGATTTTTCTCAGCGTGGCAATCGGTAGTGCCATGGTGCTACTGAGCGGTTTCCGAAGCGGGGTCGCCTACCTAGGCGCGATTTATGTGGCCTCGGCCTTGGCCCGCAGAAAGGTTATCGACGTAGTGGCGGTGGGGGTGGTCTGCATGGTTGGCTTGGCGATTCTCCTGATGAGCGGACAGATAAAATCGATGCCGTTCGGGATCCAGCGGGTGCTTTCGGTCTTGCCCGTGGAAGTTCGGGCCGATGCTCGAGAGGATGCGGAGAATAGCACGCGTTGGCGCTTCGAGATGTGGAAGCTCGCGCTCACCACGGACCGCTATATCCAGAACAAAGCACTGGGAGACGGCTTTGCCCTAAGCACCGTGGAGATGCGCGCGATTCTTGACTCGATTGACGGTTACTCCGGTCCAGTTGCCGATTCACAGGAACAGATGCTATCCCAAGGAAGCTACCACGGATTCCACGTGGAAACGATCCGGTTCACAGGAGTCGTAGGGCTGGTTGCCGCGCTGTTTTTCATGGGTGTGGCCTTCAATCGGGCTCTGAAAGCAATGCGCTATTTTTTCCGGAATCCCTTGTTTCCCTATATAGGTTACCTGTGTGTTCCTCCCTTGCTCTATCCTTTCTGGTCGATGTTGGTCTTCGGTTCTTACCGGATCGAGTTTCCGCAGATGATTGTAATGGCGGGCATGATCAAGATGCTCGATAACCTTCGTCGCTCGGAGAGCATTCAGCCAGTTCCCGTCATTGAACCGGTGGGAAGGCAAGCGGGCCGTGCCGGGCTCGCTGCACCGGCTTTCTTGAGCGCGAAGAAGGGTCGGGCCTAACCGAGCTTCATTTTTTCAGTACCCAATCCCCGTTGGGAGAAGCGAAAAATGGAAGATTGCTCGGGCCTGCAGATCACGTTTCTGGGAGGGTGGTCTCTGCAAGTGGGACGGGAATATCGGTTATACTAGATGGAGCGCTCAAGGAGTTAGACACGCTGTCTGATGGTGTATCAGTTCTGGAGATTTCGGAGGTATTCATTTTTTCATGAAAGCAGTCATTCTTGCTGGGGGATTGGGCACGCGTCTCAGCGAAGAGACCGCCCTTAGGCCGAAACCAATGGTGGAAATTGGCGGTCGCCCTATTCTATGGCACATTCTCAAGATATACAGCGCGCACGGCATTAATGATTTCATTATTTGCGCTGGCTACAAGGGATACCTTATTAAGGAGTACTTCGCAAATTACTTTCTGCATATGTCGGATGTCACCTTCGATATGCGATCGAATACAATGGAGGTCCATCGCAAGAAGGCAGAACCGTGGCGCGTTACGGTCATCGATACTGGAGACCAGACTATGACAGGGGGGCGAATTAAGCGTGTTCGTGAATACCTTGACGAGTCTACGTTTTGTTGCACCTACGGAGACGGAGTTGGAGATGTCGACATTACTTCTCTGATCGATTTCCATCTCGGCAGCGGTCTCAAGGCGACACTAACGGGTGTCCAACCGCCAGGGCGCTTCGGGTCCCTGCAACTGGACGGAGATAAGATCGGAGCGTTTCAAGAAAAGCCGCAAGGTGATGGCTCATGGATCAATGGCGGCTTCTTCGTTCTAGAGCCTTCCGTGTTCGAGTCCATCGACGGGGACAACTCGGTGTGGGAGCGGGAACCACTTGAGTCGCTGGCTCGCGAGAAGCAGCTTGGCATCTTCCGACATTCTGGATTCTGGCGTCCGATGGACACCCTCCGCGACAAGCACGAACTTGAGCTTCTTTGGGAGCAAGGGGGAGCACCTTGGAAGTCGTGGAGTTAGATCAAATATTCATCTCCTGCATAGTATGGCTGCTTTCCAAGGCTTTTTTAAAGGCAAGCGCGTCTTCTTGACCGGCCATACCGGCTTCAAGGGATCGTGGCTGGCAGAGTGGCTGTGCCTATTAGGAGCGGAAGTGCATGGGTATGCGCTAGATCCGCAACCGCATGAACTGCTCTTCAACCAACTCGAGCTTACCAATCGCTTGGCCGGGGACACCCGGGCTGATCTGGCCGATCGGGCCGCATTAGAAGAAGCATTGTGCGCTGCCCGGGCGGACGTGGTGTTCCATCTCGCGGCCCAGCCTTTAGTTCGGCTATCTTACGATCTTCCGGTCGAGACTTTTGCCACCAACGTCATGGGAACAGTGCATATGTTGGAAGCCGTGAGGACCGCCGGCCGACCCTGCGCCGTGGTTTGCATTACCACCGACAAATGCTACGAGAACAAGGAGTGGCTTCATGCGTATCGTGAAGAGGATATCTTAGGCGGGCATGATCCCTACAGCGCGAGTAAAGGAGCCGCGGAAATCGCTATCTCATCATATCGCCGTTCGTTCTTTCCCGCCGCAGGTCCCGTCAAAGTGGCTAGCGCCCGTGCGGGGAATGTGATCGGTGGCGGTGACTGGGCGATCGATCGCATCGTTCCAGACTGTATCCGAGCCCTGAGAAAAGGTGAAGCCATCGCTGTCCGAAACAAGCAGGCCACCCGGCCATGGCAGCACGTTCTGGAACCTCTCTCTGGTTATCTCCATCTCGCCGCTTCGTTGGCGTCTGATGCCTCGCCTGAACTGTTTGCTTCCGCTTTCAATTTCGGTCCGCCGCTTGCCAGCAACCGCTCGGTCGCGGAACTCGTCGAGGAGTTGGTGAAATGCGCCGGAGGGCAATGGATCGACTTTTCCGATCCGGGCGCACCGCACGAAGCGTCGAAGCTGAATTTAGCCGTCGACAAGGCTTTCCATCTGCTGCGGTGGCAGCCGGTGTGGAATTTCGAGCAGACGGTGGCAACTGCCGCGGAATGGTACCTTGCCGAAGGGACGGGTGACTCTCCGCTCGAAATCACGCGCAGGCACATCGCCAGGTATCAGGGCGCAGCAACCGAAAGAGGATTGGCTTGGGCTTCCTGACTGAATATCCAACATGTCTCCCTCCGAAATTAAAGTCGAGATCCTCCGCCTCACGCGTGAGTTCTCCAAGCTCACCCACTCTGCCAACCTGCCGGGGAACCATGACGGGCATGCCTCCTTCATCCCGGGCCAGACTACGGTCCCCTATGCCGGGAGAGTTTTCACCTCCGATGAGGTTGAGGCAGCGGTTTCTTCCACGCTCGATTTCTGGCTCACACTGGGAGTGGAGGGGGAAGCCTTTGAGAAGGAACTCGCCGAGTTTCTGGGCGTCAAGCACACGCTGGTGGTCAACTCTGGATCATCGGCCAATCTGGTCGCCTTCTCGGCACTCACAACCCACAAACTTCCCGATCACAAACGCATCCGTCCTGGTGATGAAGTAATCACGGTTGCGGCCGGCTTCCCCACTACGGTTACACCGATCATCCAAGCGGGTGCGGTGCCTGTCTTCATCGACGCGAACCCCCTCACGGGAAATGCTGATTGCTCGCTTCTGGAGAATGCATTTTCGCCTGGCAGGACCAAGGCAGTAATGATGGCGCATGCCTTGGGCAACCCTTTTGAGCTCTCGACGGTGCTTGAGTTCTGCCAGCGGCACGACTTGTGGTTGATTGAAGATAATTGCGATGCCCTTGGCTGCACTTACTCGCTTCCGGTGGAGCAGGCAAAGCGGCTGGGTCTTGATCACCTTCTCAAGCTTGCGGAAAAGAACGCCGGCACGCCGGGACGGTTTCCATCGGTGAAGGATGGAAGCTTGACCGCCTACACAGGTACCTTCGGCGATATTTCCACGCAGTCATTCTATCCTCCGCACCATCTGACGATGGGCGAGGGCGGCGCGGTCAACATCATCCGCCGTCCGGCGCTGAAGACCTACGCGGAAAGCTTCCGTGACTGGGGCCGGGACTGTTGGTGTCCCTCCGGGAAGGACAACACCTGTTCCCGGCGCTTCCAGTGGCAGCTTGGCGAACTTCCCGATGGCTACGATCATAAGTATATCTACAGCCATCTGGGCTTCAATTTGAAGCCGCTCGACCCTCAGGCAGCAATCGGCCGGGTTCAGCTCCGCCGCCTGCCGAATTTCATCGAAGCTCGCAAAGACAACTGGGAACTTCTCCGCCGCGGGCTGCACGGTTTGGAAGACTATATCGATTTCGCCCTCCCTACCCACGCGCTTGCTTGGATTCCGCCATCGTCTTCCGCTACGCCGGAACCGGGTGACAGGCCTACCTCCTCCTTCAAATGGGACGACAGCGGCTGCCTTAGTTCCTGCTCATGGTTCGGATTCAAGATGACGGTGAGGCCGGGCGCTCCTTTCACCCGTACCGAACTCGCCGCCCATCTCGACGAGAAGAAAATCGGGAACCGGATGCTGTTTGGCGGGAATCTGGTCCGCCAGCCGGCATTCGTACAACTCCGTCGCGACAATCCAAACGCGCTGCGCATTTCCGGAAATCTCCCCGGGGCGGATCATATCATGCAGAACACGCTGTTTCTGGGAACTTACCCAGGCCTCACGCGCGGAATGATCGATTACATGATTGAGGTCATCCGGAACTTTATTGCCGGGCGCGTCTCGGCACCGGTCTGATCTTCCCTGCTTCGCGAAGGCTGATTCTACGTCCCAGCAGAAATGCGTATTTTTCTAACTGGTGGAACCGGTTTGATAGGTTCCCACTTTCTTGAATTGGCGCTCCGCGAATCCCATGCGGTGGTTGCCCTCCGGCGTCCGGCTTCGGTCCCACGCGTTGCGTTGACGAGGGAACCTCTGTGGATCGAGGGGGATCTTGATCAGGACTGGAGTTCCGCTCTGCGGGGTTGTGATGCACTGGTCCACCTTGCGGCGCACGGCATGGATCTGCGCGAGGCGGATTGGGAGGCTTGCTTCCGCTGGAATGTTTCGGCGGCGTTGAAACTTTGGGTCTTGGCCGTGGACGCTGGCGTCCAGCGCTTGGTAATCGCTGGATCCTGCTTCGAATATGGACGAAGCGGCGAACGCTTCGACTACATCCCTGTTACTGCGCCGCTGGAACCGACCGCACCTTATCACTCGTCGAAGGCTGCGGCTTCGATGGCGGCCTTGGGCCTCGGAGTAGAGCGTAAGCTGGAGTTAATCATCCTGCGTCCTTTTCATGTGTATGGCCCTGGTGAGCCAGCCCATCGCTTTTGGCCTAGCCTGCGCCGGGCCGCGGCGGCGGGTGAAGATTTCCCGATGTCCAAAGGCGCGCAGGTGCGGGATTTCGTTCCCGCCGAACAGGTCGCCCGGAACTTCTTGAACGCCCTCGTCAGAACCGACCTTGCTCCTGGAAACCCCTTGATTGAAAACGTCGGTTCCGGTCGGCCGCAGAGCCTGCTCTCCTTCGCCGAGCAGGAGTGGAAAGCGGCAGGAGCTCGGGGTAGGCTCCTCCCCGGCGCGCTTCCCATGCGCGCGGCGGAAGTCATGCGCTACGTCCCGCAGATCGACTTATTTTCCCCTTCCAGCTTGTGCCGCGAAGACTGATCAAACTGCTGGGATTGGACCGCAGTGTAGCACTGGCCGGTGTCGGACGTGGCCTCGGAATGGTTCTCGGCCCGATCGGCTCGGTGGTCGTCGTATGGACATTGAGTGCACAGGAGCAGGGCCTCTACTACCTCTTTCTCAGTCTCGTTTCTCTAAAGGCTTTCTTCGATTTGGGGGCCAGTGCGTCGATCGCTCAGATGACTCCCCACCTGTGCAAGGCTAACGGAGACGGCACGGAAGGGCCGGATTCGAGTTTCATTCATGTGGCGGTCAGCTGGATGAATAAGGTCGCGCTTGGCTTCGGTCTGTTCTGTGGAGTCTTCGGGATAGGCTATCTTTATTGGTCCGGACAGGCATCTGTCGCGACGCAGGCCATGTGGCTTGCGACCGTGTGCACCACAGCTCTTACCGGCTCCCAAGAAGGCAGGCTTCAGGTCGTTTATGGCAGCGGACGGGTGGATGCGATCAGCAAGCTGCGTTTCTCTTCCTTGCTGGTGCAGTATCCCGTTCAGTGGGTTCTGCTCCTAAGCGGAGCCAGTTTGTTTTCCTTCAGCGCTTCAGCACTGGCCGTTTATATCTTCCAGCGCATGACGTTGCGCCGGAAGTTTCCGGCCCTATGGCCATCCGGGGATTTTTCCGGTGTTCGCGCGAAAGAACTCAAAACCGAATTGGGGTTTCTGATCCGACGCGCAAGCCTCACCTACATCTCGGGTGTCTTGGTTTCGCAGGTCCAGCAGCCGATTGTATTCAAGACCCTGGGCCCGGAACAATCGGCCAAGCTCGGGCTCAGTGGAATGATCGGATCGACTCTTATCGGCTTATCGTCCCTCTGGTGCCTCACCATGTTTCCGCGCTTTGCCCGCAAGGTTGCGGAAGGTGCCATCCAAGATGCCTATAGGGATTTCCGGATGACGTTCTTGCGCACGGTGGCGGTTGCTACCGGAGGGTTCGCGGCCGCACTCGTGGCAATTTCGTTTCTTCACTACATTCCACGTTTCAGCGAGCGACTGATGAGCATCCCCCAAGTGCTGCCTCTTTTCGCTGCCTTGTGGCTTGGAAACATCGCGCTCTCCATGACGTATTGGCCGCGTTCGTTCAAGGTGGAGCCGTTTGCGATGGTGGCATGCTCGCAAATGATCGTCAGCCCGCTCGCCGTGTGGTTTTTCTCCAGATGGTTGGGCTTGACGGGAGTGGGCTGGGGGAATCTTTGCAGTTGGATTGTAGGAGTTTTCGGAATCGCTCTTGTTACGCGCCGGTTCATTCCGAGCTTTGATCGTAGACCGAAAGTCTCCGCGCTCGATATTACTTAGCCTCTCTATGGTAAGACTTTCGATCACGATTCCCACCTACGACCGGTTGGCCCAACTCTCGGCGACTCTGCAGGCACTCTTCGACGATGTGCTTCCGGATGATGTTGAACTTGTTATAATCGACAATCACTCGCCTGAGGCGCTCGAGCCCGAACTCCGGAAATTGCAGGGGATCGACCCTCAGAGGATTCGCTTTATTCGAAATTCCGCAAACGTAGGGCTGGCCGCGAACGTCCTGCGCTGCTTCGAGGTCGCTGAAGGCGATTGGGTATGGACTCTCAGTGACGACGATCCGCCGATCCGCGGGGCGGTTCGGTCAATCATGGAGGAAATCCTTAGCACCGGGCCAAACGATTTCCTGTTAAAGTTTAACAGCAGTAACGGGGGTGAGGTCGCAGAACGCCAGACGATTTCTGACCTTGAAAGCCTCTCTGCGCGATGCGAGAATATCAGGTTTTATAGTAACCTTCTTTTTATCTCGAGTTGTGTGTTCCGTCGGAAATCTGTTCTGAAACGCCTCAACGTCGGCTACCATTGGGCGTATTCGCTCGCCCCTCATGTGGCGATGTCGCTTCATGCCGTGCTGGAGGGGCTGTCAATAAGGTTGGTCCCATGCGAACTAGTTAAACACGGGCGCGCTCCTGTAGGTCAGCAATGGAATTCGACGCGGCTTATAACAGGCTTCACTAGCTTGGGAGATCTCGAGGGCGCTGAAATTTTTGCGAAGATTGCGATGCCCAAGTTGGCCATAGGCTATCTCAGATCTAGGCTGTGGAGAATGATGGTTCTTCGTTTCGTGGCCGAGAATGAGCGCAGCCCCCGGTTTTGGCGGACTTTCTATGCCCGTCAGTCTTTGCTAATCGGGGGATGGAGGGGGTGGGTGATCGGGCAGCTTGCTTGGGTTCTCTATTGGATCGGAATTATGCCGGTCGTCAGGCACACATTGAGGCCGTTCTTCGAGAGTCCGGTCCCGACAGATTACAGGAGGTCGTGATCGATGCGGCGCATAGACCTCGTAGCGCCGCTGGCGGAGGGAATTGCGGGAGAAAACGGAAAGCCGGAATTCTTTTGGGGGCCGAGCGTGCCGGAACAAATCAGTTAAAAATTGTCTTTAAATCTATCATCGAACGGTATTTGCCGGAAGCTGCGCATCGCCCTGCTTGCCGATTTCCCGTGGAGCTTCTTCAGCGATGGGGCCACCGGTCGCGGAGGTGGTCAGGCCGCGACGTGGCTGACTCAACTTTCCGAAGAGTTCGGGAAGCAGGACGATTTCGAGATCCATTGGGTTTCCCTGGCACGACGAGACAAGAACGGCGGAACACATGAATGGAACCATCAATACTTCCACTGCATTCCTTCCGGCCGGGTGTCGGTGGATCTCCTGTTAGGCTATCAGCCTGCCAAGCGACGGTTGATGAAGGCCCTCGGATCCATCAAGCCGGACCTCGTTCATTGCTGGGGCTCGGAGCAGGAATACGCCGTGGTCTGCGAAGCCGTGAAGGTCCCGACCGTCTTCTCGGTCCAAGGGGTGCTTTCCTATCTGGAACGGCTAGGACTTCTGCCCTCTATCTGGCAATGGAAGAAGATTGCGCAATGGGAACCGAGATTTCTCCGGTCCGCAAAGGTCATCACCGCGGAGTCCCGCTGGGCTGCCGATCGGATTCTAGAGGTTCATCCCCAAGCCGACGTCAGGCAAGTGGAGTACGGGGTGAATCCAAGCTTCTACAAGGTACCTTGGGCACCGGACACCGGCGAACCTTACGCCATCTTTGTGGGTGCCATCTCGCGCGGGAAAGGGGTCGATGTATTGTTAGATGCCCTCAGGCAACTGGAGGATCGCACATGGCGCCTGAAGATGGTCGGAGACGGCGAACTGCGGAGCGCGGTGACGGGCAGCGGCATCGCGGGCATTGAATGGCTCCCGACCCTGAAATGGGATCAACTTCAGAAGGAGCTGGCGGGAGCGCTCTGTCTGGTGCTGCCCACCCGGGCAGATTCGAGCCCGAATGTGGTGAAGGAGGCACGGGTGATCGGATTGCCGGTCGTAACCACGCGCCATGGCGGACAGAGTGGCTATATCCTCGATGGTATCAATGGCTTCATTGTCGAGCCGCTGGAATCCGAGGGTCTCGCCGCCGCATTGTCCCGGTTGATGAACGATATCCCGCTGGCCCTGCAGATGGGAGAGGCAAGGCACGAGGAAGACCGCGACTACTTCCAGCCGCGCCACACGGCGGAAAAGTTCCTGTCCATCTACAGGAAGCTGCTGGAGATCCCCGAGCCGTTGGGCGAGATGCCATAAAAGCTGGCCGCATGATACACCACGACACTGGCGGAAGCGATGCACGAGCCGCTGTCCGGTCCGTTTCCGGGTGGGCGGCGTGGGCTTTTCATGATTTTCACTTGGAATGGACTATATGAGCCTAGGACAGTTCAAAGTGATGCTTATCAACCTGCAATCGCCGCTCTGGCGGTTTTGGGCGAGGCTCTGCCGGGCCGAGGTTGCGAAGGATGTCTGCCTCATCGGCCGACCTCATTTCCGCATCGCCCGTGGGGCGCGGGTGGTCATGGCGGGCGGTGTGAAGATTTTCGGGAACAAGTTAATGAACCCACTCATCGGCTCCGGGCGCAGCACGTTCTGGGCGATCTGCCCTGGAGCGGTGATCGAGCTCGGGAAAGATGTCGGCTGCAGCAGCCCCTGCATCTGCGCGGCCGAGCGCATCCGAATCGGGGAAGGGACTATCCTCGGTGCTGATTGCCTGATCGTTGACAATGACTTCCATCTGCCGGGCCCGGGCTGGCAGTGGGGCTTCAATCCGGCGGAGACCGCGCGTCCGGTCGAGATCGGTCGCGGTTGTTTCATCGGTGCCAGGGCCATCATCTTGAAAGGCGTGACAATCGGCGATGGAGCAGTGATCGGTGCCGGCGCGGTCGTCTCCCGCGACGTGCCCGCCGGCCATCTCGCCACCGGAAATCCCGCCACGGTTCAAATTCTTCCCGCGCGCTGGTCCCGCGATGACGTAGCTGCGTTTGTCTGATTTTACCCCCCTAATACACTCATCCCACCCCCTACCCGAACATTATGAGCAAACAGCGTATCCTCGTCGCCGGCGGCGGCGGCTTCATCGGCGGTCAATTGGCAAAGGTCCTCCTTGAGCGCGGGCACGACGTCGTCGTGGCCGACATCAAGCCCACCGAGAAGTGGTATCAATTCCACGAAGGCGCGGAGAACCTCGTGCTAAACCTTGAGGAGAAGGAAGCCTGCTTCAAGGCCATCGAAGGCTGCGACAGCGTCTATAACCTCGCCTGCAACATGGGCGGCATGGGCTTTATCGAGAACAACCGCGCGCTCTGCATGCTCAGCGTTCTCATCAACACCCACATGCTGATGGCCGCGAAGGAGCACGGCGTGAAGAACTACCTCTACTCCTCCAGCGCCTGCGTCTATGCCGCCGGCAAACAGACCAACACTGCCGTGACGGCCCTCAAGGAAGAGGACGCCTACCCCGCGATGCCGGAAGACGGCTACGGCTGGGAGAAGCTCTTCTCCGAGCGCATGTGCACCCACTTCGAGGAAGACTACGGCATGAACGTCCGCATCGTGCGTTTCCACAATGTTTACGGCCCCTATGGCACCTGGGACGGTGGCCGCGAAAAGGCACCTGCCGCCCTCTGCCGCAAGATCATCCACGCCCAAGCCACCGGCGACCTGAACCTGGAGATCTGGGGCGATGGCGAGCAGACCCGCTCCTTCATGTATATCGACGACTGCGTGACCGGTCTCGACAAGCTGATGGCCTCCGACTTCTCGCATCCGCTCAATCTCGGCCGCAGCGAGCTGGTTTCCATCAACCAGACCCTCGACATGATCGAGGAAATCGCCGGAGTGAAGGTGACCCGTCACTACAACCTCAGCGCTCCTCAGGGCGTGCGCGGCCGCAATAGCGACAATACCCTCATCAACAAGGTCCTCGGCTGGGAGCCGGAGATCAAGCTGCGCGACGGTCTTGAGAAGACCTACGTCTGGATCAAGGACCAGTACGAGCGCCGTGCCCGCGGCGAGAAGGTCATCCAGTGATCTCCTGAATCTCGCAGCCGCCCATGTTCACCATCTTCACCCTGCCAAAGCCTTTCCGCGGGCATATCGGGGTCATCCAGCGGAATGCGATCCGCAGTTGGACCCGCCTTCACCCGGAGGTCGAGATTCTCATCTTCGGCAATGAAGAGGGCGCGGCGGAGTTCGCCGCGGAGCTGGGGATCCGCCACATCCCGGATGTCGAGCTGAATGCCTACGGAACCCCGCGCATGGACGGTTACTTCGGCCTCGCCGAGCAGATCGCCCGCCATCCGCGGATGTGCTATGTGAATGCGGACATCATCCTCTTCCCGGACCTGGTGGAGGCGGCGGGGCGCGTCGATCTGGAGCGCTTCGTCATGGGCGGCAGGCGCACTGATTACGATCTGACCGTGGAGATCGATTTCGCCCGGGAGAACTGGGCGGAAGATCTCCGAGAGGATGTAAAGAAAAACGGCAAGCTCCACGGCTACACCGGCATCGACTATTTCCTCTATCCGCGCGGCATGTTCGGGAAGATCCCGCCCTTCGCGCTGGGCCGCTGGTATTGGGACAATTGGCTCGTCTACCGGGTCCGGCGTCTGGGCGGTGCCTTGATCGATGCCACGAAGTCGGTCACGGCCATCCACCAGAATCACAACTACAACCACATCCACAAGGTCGAGCAGAAGGGCCAAGGCTTCAATCAAGGCGGCATCGAGGCCTTCGACAACCGTGCCCTGGTGGACTCCCTCATCATGAGCCTTGAGGATGCCGATTGGCAGCTCGAGCCCTCGGGCATGACCCGCAACTCGCGCTGGAGCCGCTGGCGCTTCATCAATGAAGCCGCGCTCCAAGCCGAATTGAATGAGTATCCCGCTTGGCTCCGGAAGCCGCTCGTTTCCTTGGCGCGCATGCAGTGGGACCGCAACTGGCGTACCCGTTATGCCGGGCTCCTTGAGGAGCATCCCGAATTGCTGCACGGCAGCGCTGTTTGAATTCCCCCCTCTTATAGATTGTTATGATTGAAAATGTATCGGTTATCGGCCTGGGCAAGCTGGGTGCCAGCATGCTTGCGGGCATGGCTCATCGCGGTTTCAATGTGATCGGCGTCGACATTTCGGAAAGCGCCGTGCGTGCCGTCAACGAAGGCCGCGCGCCCGTCCAGGAAACGGGGCTGGAAGAGATGATCCACGCCCATCGCGACAAGGTCCGGGCGACCATGAGCCATGAGGAAGCCGTGCTTGGCAGTGACATCAGCTTCGTGATCGTGCCGACTCCCAGCGACAGCCGCGGTTCGTTCGAGCTCCAGTATGCGCGCTTCGCCTTCGAGCTGTTAGGCAAGGCGCTTGCGAAAAAAGATTCCTACCACGTCATCGTGCTCACCAGCACCGTCCTTCCCGGCGCGACCCGTCACGGCCTTCTGCCTGTGCTTGAGCAGGCATCCGGCAAGAAATGCGGGAAGGACTTCGGCCTCTGCTACTCGCCGGAGTTCATCGCCCTCGGCAGCGTGATCCGCGACTTCCTCAATCCCGACTTTTATCTGGTCGGTGAATTCGACAAGCGCTCCGGCGATGTTCTTGAAGAAGTGAACCGCGGCATCTGCATGAAGGAGCCCGTCGTGCGCCGCATGAGTATCGAGAATGCGGAGGTCGCGAAGATCGCGCTCAATAGCTACGTGACGATGAAGATCTCCTTCGCGAACACCCTCGCGGATCTTTGCGAACGCATCCCGGGTGGCGATGTCGATGTGGTCAGCGATGCCATCGGCTCCGACACCCGAGTGGGCCGCAAGTATCTCACCGGTGGACTCGGCTTCGCCGGCCCCTGCTTCCCCCGTGACAATGTTGCTCTCGGGTTCCTCTGTGGCGAGGTGGGTGCCGATTCCCTACTGCTGGAATCCAACCACGAATACAACCAATCCCTCGCCCCGCGCATCGCCGCCAAGCTCGCGCCGATGATGCGCAAGGGCCAGACCGCCGCCGTGCTGGGCCTTGCCTACAAGCCTCTCTCGCACGTGGTCGAGGAGTCGCAAGGCGTCGCCTTGGCTGTGGCCATGTCCGATGCCGGCATGCGCGTAATCGGCTACGATCCTCTTGCTTCGGAAGGGGCCCGCAGTGCCTTCCGCGGCGGCGTGCTGGTGGCCGAATCGATCGCGTCGGCGCTTGCGGATGCGGCTCTGGTGGTCGTCACCACCCCCGATGCAGCTTTCCGCTCGCTCACGGCGGAGGACTTCCTCGCCGGTAAGGAAAGCGTGACGGTCGTCGATTGCTGGCGCTGCCTCGATGCCGGCGTTCAGAACGACCCGCGGATCCAATATGTCCCGCTCGGCCGCTGCCTTGATGAAGACTCGTCGCGCGCGGTGCTCGAAGAGCTGTGGGCCAACTGAACTGATTCCATGTCGTTGTCGCCCTTCAAGTATCTCCGTCTCGCGACTTGCGTCCCTTCGCTGGAAGTGGCCGCTGTTGGACTCAATGTCCTCCAGACGATCGCCTCGCTTGAGGAAGCGAAGCGATCCGGCGCGCAGATCGCCCTGCTGCCGGAGCTCGGCCTCACGGGATACACCTGCGGCGACCTGTTCTTCCACCAGCGCCTGCTCGATGAGGCGGTGAAGGGCCTCGGCGAGATTTCCGTGGCTTGCGCAAAGCTCGGGATCGCGGCGTTGGTCGGTCTGCCGCTTGCCGTTACCGGCCGCATCTACAATGTGGCTGCGGTGATTGGCGCGGATGGAAAGATCGCCGGCATCGTTCCCAAAACCCACCTTCCGAATGCCCGCGAGTTCTACGAACGCCGCTGGTTCGGCACCGCGCATGACCTCCCTGATGGCGGCATGGTGAAGCTGCTGGATGTCGAGGTTCCCTTCGGCACGGATCTCTTGTTCCCCGTCGAAGGCTGGGACGAATGCATCGTCGGCGTCGAGATCTGTGAAGACCTCTGGTCGGTTATCCCGCCGAGCTGCGAGCAAGCCCTGGCCGGTGCCAATGTCCTGCTGAACCTATCAGCCAGCAACGAGCTGTTAGGTAAGGTCGGCTACCGGCGCGACCTCGTGCGCCAGCAGGCCGCGCGGTGCATCGCCGCTTACGCCTACTGCTCCTGCGGCCCCGGCGAATCCACGACGGATGTCGTCTATTCGGGCCACGCTCTGATCGCGGAAAACGGTCGCCTGCTCGGCGAGACCGCACGCTTCAGCTTCGATCCTCAAATCGCCGTCGCGGATATCGATGTCGGAAGCCTCCTCAACGAGCGGACTGTCAACAACACTTACCGCGACAGCCCGGCCTCGAAGACCTTCCGTCGCGTGCCTCTAACAATTGAGCCGTGGCCCTCGAAAGCCGGCCTGCTCCGCCATGTCGATCCTCGCCCCTTCGTGCCCTCGGACCCGCTGCGGCGTGCAGAGCATTGCGAGGAGATCTTCCGCATCCAGTCGACCGCCTTGGTCAAGCGCCTCCGCCACACCAAGCCGAAGGGCATCGTGCTCGGTCTCTCCGGCGGGCTGGACTCGACCCTCGCGGCCTTGGTCGCGGTGCGCGCCTTTGACCTCGCTGGCATGGACCGGCAGGGGATCGTGGCGATCACCATGCCTGGCTTCGGCACCACGGATCGCACCTACGATAACAGCCTCGCCCTCGCCAAGATGCTCGGCATCAGCCTCCGCGAGATCCCCATTCGCGACGCGGTTGACCTCCACTTCAAGGACATCGGCCACCCGCCGGACCTGCACGACATCACCTACGAGAACTCGCAAGCCCGCGAGCGGACCCAGATCCTCATGGATGTGGCCAATCAGATCGGTGGCTTTGTTCTCGGCACGGGAGACCTCTCCGAACTCGCGCTCGGCTGGTGCACCTTCAATGGCGACCACATGTCGATGTATCATGTGAACGCAGGCATCCCGAAAACTCTCGTCCGTCACCTCGTCGAATGGTGCGCCAACGAGATCTTCCGCGGTCCGGAGTCGGCGCTTCTTCACGACATCGCCGCCACGCCGATCAGCCCCGAGTTGCTGCCACCGGATGCCAAGGGCGAGATCGCCCAGCATACCGAGGACCTCGTCGGCCCTTATTCGCTTCACGATTTCTTCCTCTTCCAGTTCGTGAGAAATGGCTTCCCGCCGGAGAAGATCCTCTTCCTCGCGGAGCACGCCTTCTCCCCGGAGGTCTCGCGCGAGACCATCGCCAAGTGGCTTGAGGTTTTCCTGCGCCGCTTCTTCTCGCAGCAGTTCAAGCGCAATGCCATGCCGGACGGTCCCAAGGTCGGCTCCGTGGCACTTTCACCGCGCGGCGATTGGCGCATGCCGAGCGATTGCTCGGTGGCGGCTTGGATTCCGTGAATGCCCGGCCGCAAGCGTAGTACCATGGTCGCCGTAGTTCCACCCGATCGGGAGATCTCCTGCATCCTCATCACCGGCTCGCTGCAGCCTTACGCGGTCGATTTCTATCGCGGACTCGAGCGGGCCATGAAGGCGCAGGGCTGGCGGCTGCGGATCTTGGTTGGAAGCCGCTCCACCTATCGTCCCTGGACCGGCTTGGAGGCTGCTGATCACGATCCGCTCTTTTTGTTCTTCAGTGGCAAGCCCGCGCCCGAGTGGGTCCAGCGCCTGCTCGGCTCGTCCGCGCGGGACAAGATTCTCCTGCCGGGGGGCTCGGGCATCGGCGAGCTGCTCTCGCAACACGCGCCGGATATCCTGATTCTGAACGAACGGAATCCGCTCAATCTCAGCGCTGCCTTTTGGGCGCGCCGTCACCGGGTGCCTTGCCTGCTATCGACCGATATCGGGGCCGCTCCGCCGCCACATGCGGCCACCCGCTTCCACCTCATCTACCACCGGCTGATCCGCGGGCTTTTCGATGGCGTCATTGCCAAGACCAAGGATGGCGAAAGTGCCTTCGCGAAGGCCGGTGCGTGCGCCCCCATTCTGGCACCCCACGGCATCGATTCCTCCCGCTTCCCGCTGGCATCCGCAGCCAAAGCCGAGCCTTTCCGTTTTCTCTTCGTCGGCGCCTTGGAGGCATCCAAGGGCCTCGATATCCTCACGGAGGCAGCCCGCCTCCTCCATCAGCGCGGCCTTGGCTTCGTCATTCGTCTCGTGGGCAGCGGATCATGGACTCCCTCCGCGGAAGATGCCGCCAGCCCTTGGCTTTCGCTCGCCGGCTTCAGGGAGCGTCAGGAGCTGCTGGCCGAATACCACGCCGCCTCTGCCTTCATCCTCCCGTCGAAGGGCGATACCTACGGAGTCGTGGTCCACGAGGCCGCTTCCTGTGCGCTGCCCCTGCTCGTCAGCACCGCCACAGGAGCCCGCCATACCCTCGTGATCGAGGGGGAAAGCGGCTTCCAGTTCGACCCCGAGGACGCCGCCACTCTGGCCGACCGGATGGCCGCCCTCATCGGGGACCCCGCGCTTTGCACCCGCCTCGGTGCGAAGGCCCGCGAACTGGCGCTCCATTGGTGCACCGCTCGCTCCGGCGAGAGGGTCGCGCAGTGGCTCCAACAATTTCTCCCGGCACCCGCTTCCGTCTGAAGCCTCGCCCTCGCCCGCCGCGGGCTCTCCCATGCCCGACTCACCCTTCATCTCGCCGCCCCGCGGGCGCGTTCTCATCGTCGGTGCCGGCTTCTCCGGGGCCGTGCTGGCCCGCTATCTCGCCGAGCACGCGGGCCTCGCTTCCCTGGTCATCGACGAGCGGCCTCACGTCGCCGGGAATTGCCACACCGAGCGCGATGAAGCGACCGGCGTGATGCTCCACAAGTACGGCCCACACATCTTCCACACCGACAACGAAGCCGTCTGGTCCTACATCCGCCGCTTCAGCGACATCGTCCCCTACCGCCACCGCGTGAAGGCGACGATCGATCGGGGCATCTTCTCGCTACCGGTCAATCTCCACACCCTCAACCAGTTTTTCGGCAAACGCTTTGGCCCCGCGGAAGCCCGGGCCTTCGTCGCCAGCCTCGGTGACAAGTCTTCCGCCAATCCCGCCAACTTCGAAGAGCAGGCCCTCCACCTCATCGGCCCCGATCTCTATCAGGCCTTCATCTACGGCTACACCAAGAAGCATTGGGGCTGCGAACCGCGCGAACTCCCCACCTCCATCTTCTCGCGCCTGCCGATCCGCTTCGACTACGACGACTCCTACCACCGCAGCCGCTACTCCGGCATCCCCCGCGATGGCTACACCGCCTGCATCGCCCGCATCCTAGATCACGAACTGGTGGAGGTGAAGCTCTCCACCCCCTACGAGCCAGCGATGGCCGCGGACTTCTCCCACGTCTTCTACACCGGCCCCCTCGATGCTTGGTTCGACCACAGCCTCGGCCGCCTTTCATACCGTACCGTCTTCTGGGAACGCATCGAATCCGCCGGCGACCTGCAAGGCTGCAGCCAGATGAACTACCCGCAGCTCGAAGTCCCTCACACCCGCATCCACGAGGACAAGCACTTCACTCCTTGGGAGAACCACGAACGCAGCGTCGGCCTCGTCGAGTTCGCCAAGGAAACCGCCGCGGGCGACATTCCCTACTACCCGAAGCGTCTGGCTGCCGACAAAGAGAAGCTCGCAGCCTACCTCGCCCTGGCCAATGCCGGGCGAGGTGTCTCCTTCCTCGGCCGCCTCGCCACCTATCGCTACATGGATATGCACCAGGTCATCGCCGAAGCATTGTCCTTCTCAGAAACCTGGTTGAAGGCATTCACGACACGCCAGCCCCTCCCGGTTTTCCCGGCGAACTTGAGCTGAAGCTTTTTCTCAAGTCCAAGACCATCACGACGGGCGGATCCGCTTTCGCAATGGGCAACCGGTCTCGTCACGCTCCTCGATCAAGGCAGCAGTTCCACGCGGAAAAATGCCCGGCCCGTAGAGGCATTCTCCTCGAACTCCCCGATGTTGGTTTCCGGCGTGATCACGTCGATGAGCTGCCAAGAACCGCGTTCCAGATCGGGGCTTCTGAATATCCCGTAGCTCCGGCCTGGAATCGCCTCCCAGCTCAGCCGCGCCTGATGGGGGAACGGGTTTTCCCAAGTTTCCCTGGAAGGTCCGGTGAAGCTTGCGATGGGAACAGGAATCCCCGGCGGGCTGGCTGGTGAAGTCGGATCCGCGGACAATTCCACGATTCGCGCTGCCGGCAGGGCCGAGTGATAGATCTGGATCTCGTCAAGCAGACCGATAAATCCGGCCTCCGCCGCGTTGTTCACCGTGCGCGCGCCGAAGCGCAATGCGGCGCTTGTCGCACGGATTTCCGGGGCCGGGCAGCGCGCTTGTTCGACACCGTCCACATATAGGATCTGATTCCCGGCGGGCTTGGAGGTCACCGCGACATGGTGCCACAGACCGTCATTGATGGCTTGGTTCGACTGCAGTTCGGCACTGGCGGAGCTGGCCGAGAAGCGGATCTTCCCCGGCGATCCCGCGGGGTTGACCTCGAATGCGTAGCCGTCGAAGGAACCCGCATTCATCTTCGAGAGCGGCACCCCGGGAGTGGTATCGCCCGCATCCAGGCGGATCCACATGCTGATGGTGAACGGCACCCGCGTCAGCGGGAACACGTTGCCCAGATCGACATGCTGGCCCGGATTGAATCGCAGTGCCCCGCCAAATCGGCCGAAGGCCATGGCCAAGGGGCCGGAAGGAGAGGAGGGCTTGCCATGGAAGGCGAAGAATTCATCCGCCACGGCAGTGTTCCCGTAGGTCGACTCACAGCGCCACCAGCCGACCGGGGTGGTCTTGGGAGGCACTACCAACAAGGTCCCGGTCCAAGTGGTCTGCGGCACGATCACCTCTTGGCCCGCGACGAAATCCCTGCGATAGAGGTGCATCCGCGTCCTCCCTCCGTCGTTGGAACAAAACGATTGCCCGGTCGATATCCAGCCCGGCAGGCCCCCTGCCCATGGTGCTGTGGATGAAGCAAGATAGGCGCGATTCGATTCCACGGCCTTCAGCTTCATCGAAGCGGCAATTCCACCGCTCACCTGCGTGATCAGCGAGTTCGCAAATGCCTTAGGCACCTCGTCCCACAGATAGTTGCGGTTGCCATAGGCCAAGGTCCCGTTTTCCAGCAGGGCCGGAGTAAATCTCGACCCGGTAACCTCCAGGCCCGGGAAGGGCCATGTGATCGATCCGTCCGTGGCGATTGAGTTCGCCGTCGTCAAAGTCCGGAAGTTCGAGACCCGGTGGAAGGTGATGAAATTCGCATCGTGGTAGTTTCTCCCCTGCCACGAAGTTCTCGAGACCGCGACGAGATCGTTCCCATCGAATTGCCAGTCCAAGTACTGGAATGCATGGAACCCGACATCGGGGTGAAATAGCAGATCGCACCTCGTTTCCCAATGCACCAGATCGGTGGAGCGCACCAAGCTGACCAAGTTGCGGATGTAAATCGGGTCATTGCCATACCACGGTGGCAGCACCCGATTCACCAGCGACCAGTAGTCACCGGTGATCGGATCGCGGCGGATCGTGAATTTTTTAGCTCCTCCCGGGAACGGGATGAAACCGGAGTTGTCGTTCGGATTCTCCGCCGGCCGGCCATTGGGATCGAAAACGCCCGCCGTCCCGTTGCTGCCGTAATCGATGAGTGCGGCCTGCTCGGTGATGCCGGCCTTCGTGTCTGCGCGCAGGATCTCGGCCAAAGTTCCGGCCGGAGTGACCACCATGTTACCCTCGAGCCAACCGTTGAATTTGGAATCTAGCGCGCCGGCTGGCGAGGGCATGCTCGCAGTCCATGTCCAATTTGCGACATTGAGCAGGTCCGAGCCTACCGGAGCGGAAGCGGCGAAGGCCCGGAACAACTGCGGCCAACCGGTGGCACCTCCCAGATCTTCAAAGCCGCGCCACAGCCTGCCGTTGTGAACCACCATCGGGACAGTACCCGGTACTGAAATTCCCAACCTTGAGCAGCCCGTTGGTCGCATTGGTAGGGTTGGTCCACGTCAGTCCCCCGTCGCTGGAGCGCCGGATCACCATTGACCCGTCGGACCGCTGCGTTCCCATGGCGTAGAGCTGCCCGGCGTCGAGGAAGAGGTTGTGCCACTGCCCCGGAAACTCTGCCACCTGGGCCCAGGTCGCGCCGCGGTTCGTGGACAGAAAAACGGTCTCCATCTGATACGCCCCGTACGTATCGTGGAGGGCCACGTAGTTGCCGTTGGGCAGGATCGCAATCGAAGGGCTGGCCACGGAAATGCCGCTCCCGACAGGACTCTCCGCGATTACGGTTCCAGGGATGGCGACAAATGGATCGTTGGGCACCGCAAGAGCGGTGCATGCCAACGTTAGGACGAATGCAAAGGCACGGGATACGGAACGGACCATGTCGGAGCTTGGGTTTTCGACGGTTTCGCAGACTGTTCCTCACCCTTGGATTTGGCAAATCGAATCCGTTGCCAAAGCGATTCTTAACAACTCCTTAACACGAATCGCCGAAAATTCTCGGAATTTCAATGTATGGTAAATTCAAACAATCCCGAACTTACTTTGGCGGTAATTCCGGGCACTTCGTTCATGCCTTATCTCTACGCTCTCGCCGGCGTCTTGAAATCGAAAGGTGTCAACATAAAGGTCGTGGCACCTTTCCGCTTCCATCTCACCGAGGCGAAACAGGCTGGGATTCCGCTTCTTCACTCCAATATTGATGATTTGATTTCAGGGCCTTCCGAAGAATCGCTCTCAGACGAACTGATCGATGAGGACACCGCTGCATTCCGCAGGATGTTTAACTATGACCCCTCGTATCGGGAGCTTTATCGGAAATTGGTATCTTGGTATCGGAGGATTTTTCGCGAAGGGGGCGTGAACGCGCTTCTTATTTTTAATGGGTTTAAAATTTACCAACGCGCTGCCATTCGTGCTGCAGATATG
The DNA here is from genome assembly GCF_040801775.1 of Luteolibacter sp. Populi. GTDB lineage: Bacteria > Verrucomicrobiota > Verrucomicrobiia > Verrucomicrobiales > Akkermansiaceae > Haloferula. The sequence continues at coordinate 3,298,159 of NZ_CP161812.1, read as the reverse complement.
GACTCGCTGCGCGTGATTCATATTGAAAACGGGTATCTTCCAAGGACTCTTCAGATCGACTCGTCAGGGATTAATTTCAAAAATTCGCTAGCCGGGAAGTATTTGTCATCTCGTAATGATATCACGCCGGCCACTTATGAGGAACTCCGCAGCTTCGCCCGCGACTCGGTCTGCACCGACGTTCTCCCGGTCGCTGCCGCTAGGCACTCCGCGCGCAGCCCGCGGTGGGCATGGAGCGTCTTTCAAGACTTGATCGTGGATCCTTGCCTCAGGCCGTGGATTTGGCGGCCCAAATTGTTAGAGCACTGGGGCGTGAAACGCCGCGCGACTGCTGCCTATGAAAAGATCGGCGGCAAGTTGCCGCCACGCTATATCCTTCTGATTTTCCAGGTCGAGCTCGACACCCAGCATGTCCTCTACTCGCCCTTGTTCCAAGGGATGGCGGAGGCTCTCCGGATCTGCTGTGAGGCGCGGGATGAAGTGGTTCCGGACTTGCCCGTTGTTGTCCGGCCCCATCCCGTCCAGCCCAGGCCATGGCGGATCATGGAGACCTTTGATAAAATGAAATCCGTCATCTGGGATGAAGTCACACCGTTGGAGGAGGCGATGGCCGGCGCGGAGGTGGTATGTACGATCAATTCGTCGGTCGGCTTCCAAGCGCTCATGGCCGGTAAAAGAGTCTTCGCCCTGGGCCAGGCCTGCTACGTATTGCCGGGAGTATGCCCCGGTGCGGTGGAGCTCGGCTCGGCCGCCGAGGCCCTCCGCACGGCCCTTGCCTTGGACCCTGACAGTCCGGAGCGGATGAAATTCCTGACCTACGCTACCAAGAACTACTTCGTCTACGATTCCTGGGTGCACCTCACCGCATCCGGGCTCGAAAATTCCGCACGGAGAGTGCGGGAAGAATTGACCTCCGCCTCGCCACCGCCCGCAGTCGCCTAGACCGCATGCTTTTCAATTCTTGGGAATTCGCCGTCCTGCTGGCGGTCACCTTCGCCCTCTACTACGCCCCCTGGTCGGCGGGTAGGCATGGCAAGGCGTGGCAGGTCACGGTCGCCCTGGCGGCCAGCGTGGTCTTCTACGGCTGGGAAGACTTCCGCCTCGTGGCTTTGCTCGCCGTCTCATGCGTCGGCAATAGCATCGCCACCGCCCGCATCATCCTCCACAAGGTCGCGGGCGACGAAGCGCGGGTCAAACAGTGGACCCGCCTCGCCGTCGCCCTCAACCTCGCGCTTCTCGCCGTCTTCAAGTATGCTGGCTTCGTCGCCGGGATGTTGCCCTTCCTACCGGAGACCTGGGTCAAATCCCTGCAGGACATCCCGCTCCCGATCGGCATCTCCTTCTACACCTTCCACGGCATCAGCATGATCGTGGATGTCGCCCGCGGCGAAGTCACCCGCGAGGGCGATGCCATGCTCACCCGCGGCACCCGCTTCGCGAAGGGCGTGCGTGACATCGGCTTCTACCTCCTCTTCTTCCCGCAACTCGTCGCCGGCCCGATCGTCAAGGCCAAGCAATTCTGGCCGCAGATCGCCGCCAAACGCTTCGCGGAAATTCCCTGGCAGCAGGTGATCCGCTGTTTGATCCTCGGGTATTTCCTAAAAGTCTTCGTCGCCGACAATCTCTCGGAGCAGACCGTCCTCCTCACGATCGGCAGCGGGCAGCTTTCCACGGCGAGTCCCTTTTTCCTAATCCCGCTCCTCTACGGCTACGGCTTGCAGATCTTCGCGGACTTCGGCGGCTATTCGCTGATCGCCATCGGCTTGGCGGCGATGTTCGGCTATCGCTTCCCGGAGAATTTCAATTTCCCTTATCTTTCCTCCAGCATCACGGAGTTCTGGCGGCGTTGGCACATGTCGCTCTCCGCATGGTTGCGGGACTACCTTTACATTCCTCTCGGCGGAAACCGGAAAGGGGAGGGGAGGACCTACGTGAATCTCTTCCTCGTGATGTTTCTCGGCGGGCTCTGGCACGGCGCGGAGTGGAAGTTCGCCATCTGGGGCACCCTTCACGGCCTCTTGCTTGCCGCCGAACGCTTCATCACCCGCCGCCGCGGCAAGCTCGCCGATGCCCCGCCCTCCGCGCTACGTTCCTTCTTCGGGACCCTCTACACTTTCCACGCCGTCACCCTGCTCTGGCTGACCTTCCTCATGCCGGACATGGCGCATGTGCGCGCCTATTTCGAAGGCTTCGCGAGCGGCAACAGGTCGGTGTCGGGTCCACCCCTCTTCTCTCTCCTGTTCTATGGTACCCCGGTGGTCCTCTATCATGCTTGGGGCTGGCTGCGGGAGCATCGCCCTGGATTCGCCGGCAGGCTTGCCCGGCCGGGCCTGGAGGGCTGCGTGCACGCCTTGATGCTTTTCCTGCTCACGGTGAATCCGGGCGCTCCCCGCGGCTTTATTTACTTCCAATTCTAGACCTTTGCCGAAGGGTTGTCTTGGGCTCGGGCTGTTCATCAACGCCAGGTCCTGCTGCCAGGGCAGAAAGATTTTATGACACTGATCGAGAAAGTAGGGAAAGGTCTCCGATGGCTCACGAACCGTGGGCTGCGCGGCCGTCATATTTCCGTTCCCCTGGCCGATAAGAAGCTGACACTCGATCTGAGATGGAAGCATGAGTTCGACTACCTCGAGTTTGCCCAAAACCGCCGCATCAATGGTGCCATCGGCCTGGACGTCTGGACCTTCGGGACCTTGGTGAAACCCGGCCACACCGTGCTCGATGCGGGGGCGAACATCGGCTTCACCGCGCTCTTGGCCGATATCGCCGGAGCTGCGGAGATTCATTGCTTCGAGCCGGATCCCAGGTTGGCGAAACGACTCGAACAAAACTGCAGCGGCAACCACTTCACCGTCCATCCCAAGGCCTTGGGCGAGTCATCCGGCCAACTCGATCTCTACCTTTCCGAGAAGCACAACCAAGGCTCCACCTCGAACCGCACGATGATCGACAAGTTCCCGACCGTGTTCGGGAAAGCCGAGCGGGTCCAAGTGGAAGTGACCACTGTCGACGAAGCCTTTCCCGGCAAGCATTTCGACTTTTTCAAGGTGGATGTCGAAGGTGCCGAGTTCGCCATGTTGAAAGGAGCCACGAAGCACTTCGAGTCCCATCCGCCCTCGCTGGTTTATGTCGAGGTTTTCGATGAATTCCGTGCCGACGTTTTCAACTTTCTCGGCCGCTTCTACAAGCATGGCTACCAGGTGGGCTGTGACACCACGGGGGAAGGCCGCTTGTTCCGCATCAATGAACCGCTTGGCCCGCTTGACCGCGCGAATGTGCACCTCAATCCGCCTTCGTTCGTCTTTTCCCTGGAAGACCTCGATCCTCTGACCCGCTCCTGGACCAAGCCCCCGCTCTTGCGCTGACCCGCATCCCGGGATTCCCGGCTATCGCTGAAGTGTTGCGTGGATTCATCTGTTTCCAGTTTTAGGCCGGCCTACTGGCTCTGCTTGGTGGTCACCGTGATCGCATGCTTCGGTGCGCAGACTGCCGTGCTGCGCTGGACCGGCCACCGCACGACCAAGAGCGAGTCGAATTTCTTCTCCTCGGTGGCCCGTGTCCAGAGCGGCAGCCGCGGCGCACCCCAGGTCATGTTCCTCGGTTCTTCGATCACCGGCCGCTTGCCGGACCGCACCCGCGGCTTCGATGGCGTGGCAAACCTCGGCTGCGATGGCGGCAGCGCGATGGACACACTGCGCGCCATGGATGCCGGGATGATTCCCCGGCCACCCTGCCTGATCGTCGAGGGCAATACCCTCCACCGCGCGGTTAACGCCGGGGAAACCGATGTGGCGAAAGCGATGCACAAGAGCTGGTTCCGGCGGGGCATCGCGGTTCCGAACCTAAGCGCGGCCGGTCGTCCGTCCGCGATCGCCTACACGCTTCTGATGGAGCGGAAGATGGGAGCCGGCGGCAGCCCGGACGTCGCGCCATTTGAAGTGACCACGCAGCCGACCCGGAGCCCGGCTCCGCAGCAGACCAGCAACGAAGAGGACGTGCTACTGGAGGAAGCCGCCGGGATTTTGCGCAAGCTCGGTGCCGCCGGATCGAAAATCACCATCGTCATGTTCCCCCCGGGAGCCGGGGCGGCCTCGGCCGACCGCCGCCTGCCTGAAGAACTCGCGCGCCGTGCCGGCCTGCCATTCTGGGATCTTGCGAATGCCATTCCGCCCGGCATGGTGAAGCTCACCGACGGCGTGCATATGGACCCCGCCAGCGCGACGGCGGTGGTTCGCACGATTTTTCAAGCCACGGGCTATCCATCCGCTCCTCAAGCGTTCTAACATGTCCGCGGCACCGGTCCCCCAATCCTGAATGAACCCCGCGTCTTTCAAAGTCCTCCAGGTATTCAACCAATACCTGGAATCCGGTGGTGAAGAGGTGTGGGTGAACCAGCTTCCGTCCTTCGCGGAAGGAGCGCTGGAAGTGAGGGACCTGAGGTTCCACAGCGGCGCATGGACCGGCCGCGGAGCGCCCTCGCGCTTCAGCCAGGCGATCAATGTCTGGAACAATCCCGAATCCCGCGAGCGCCTGAAGAAGGCGGTGGGGGAAACCGGTCCCGATGTCCTGCTCTTCCACAACTTGATCCCGGTCGGCTCCTTCGGGTTATACGAGGAGGCGCGGAATCTGGAACTGCCGGTACTCCAGTACATTCACAATTTCCGTCCCTTCAGCCCTACCGGCACGCTCTGGACGAATGGCCGCGTCTCGGACCAGGCCATGCGCGGCAATCCGTGGCCCGAAGTCTTCGGCCGCCTCTGGGACCGCTCCTTCTTCAAGACCTTGGTCCTCGCCTATTGGCAGAAACGGCTGCTCGACTCCGGCTCGCTCGATACGGTGAGGCGTTGGATCGCTGTCTCCCAATTCATGCACGATCACTTCGTTGCGGCAGGCATGCCGCCGGAGCGCGTGACCTTGCTTCGCCACTGCTGGAGCCCCCGCGAGATTTCCTCCGAGCCCTCCGAGCAGAACCACTACCTCTTCCTCGGCCGGCTCGTTCCGGAAAAGGGCACCCAGACCCTCTTGGCTGCCTGGAAGATCCTTGAGAAGCGCCTCGGCCCCGCCTGCCCGAAGCTGGTCATCGCGGGTGCCGGTCCGGAGTCCGCGCGCATCCACGCCGCCGCGGCACGCATGCGCAAGGTGAGCTGCGTCGGCTTCGTTTCCGGGGCCTCGAAGGACCGCCTGCTCCAGAGCTGCAAGGCGCTCATCGCTCCGTCCATCTGGTGGGAGCCCCTCGGTCTCATCGTCTACGAGGCCTACGATTTCGAGCGCCCCGTGCTGGCGGCGCGGTCCGGCGGCCTGACTGAAACCGTGATCCCCGGTGAGACCGGCTGGCTCCACGAGCCGGGCAATGCCCAAGCGCTGGCCGATGACGTCGAGCGCATGGAAGCGATGGGCAATGATGGCCGCGTCGAGATGGGGTGCGCCGGCCGCCGCTGGCTGCTGGCCAATGCCTCGCCCGAGGCATGGCGGCAAGACTTCGTCCGCATCGTCCGCGAGGTGGTGGGCAAATAAAGGTTTTTGGGAACACGGAAATACAACTTCAAGCGATATGAAGATCAGCGAAATTCTGGTGAAGAGCTTTTCTGAAAAGAACGGCCTCCAGCGGTTCCTTTCCCGAAAGGTCCTCTTCAACCTCGGGGAGCTCATGGGCTTTCACGTCGTGGGAGATCACTTCTACGAACCGATCCCGAACATCCGCGAGCTGCGGCGGACCTACGATGAAAACCGCGGCCCCCTGCCTGCCGGACATGACTTCGATTTCGCCGCCGGTTCCGCCGCGCACGCCGCGCGTCTGAAGGCCTATGGCGCGGAAGGCCTCAAGCGCAGCCGCGAGATCGGCTTCGAGAAGAACCCGTACTTCCGCATGCACGATGCCGCCTCGCTCTACTCGATCATCCGCGATCGCAAGATCCGCTCGGTGGTTGAGGTCGGGCAGGGCTACTCCACCATGGTTGCGCTCGCGGCCTTGAAGGCGAATGAGGAAGAAACCGGCCAGCCGGTCAGCCTGATTTCCATCGATCCCTTCGACCGCCTGAAGGCCCAGGGTAACGAGCATGTGGGCAAGAACGTGCGCAGCATTCTCAAGAACGTGCAGGACGTTTCGGTGGATGAGATCGCGGGCAATCTCGGCGAAGCCTCGCTGCTGATCACCGATTCCTCGCACGTCTTCAAGTCGGGCAGCGATGTGGAGTGCCTGATGCGGAAGATCTATCCGGCCATTCCTCCGGAAACGATGCTGCACGTGCACGATATCTACACGCCCTATCCCACGCCGCTCACGCGCATCGTGGACGATAAGCTTTTCTTCAACGAGCAGGACCACCTCGAGAGCTTCCTCGCCTTCAATACCTCCTTCGACATCTTCTGCCCGGTCTACTGGGTCTTCAAGGATTCGCAGGAAGTCCGGCAGGCTTTCGATGGAATCGGGTTCGAGCCGGATCTTCCCGGGAACAGCTTCTACATGCTGAGGAAGTAAGCGGCCGGGCACCGGACTCTCTCCCGATGGGGCCAGCATGAAGATCCTTCTTTCCGCCTACTACTGCTCCCCCTATCGCGGTGGCGAATCCGCCGTCGGCTGGAATGTCGCCACCGGTCTCGCGAAGCACCACGAGATCACCGTCATCTGCGGCGATCTCTCCTCAGACAGCCCGACCGGCCACGAGATCCAGCGCTTCAAGGAGGAGCAGGGCCTGCCCCCCGGCCTGGAAATCCATCACGTCCAAGCGGAAGGCCTCACCCTCAAGATCCACGACGCCCACTCGCTGCCCGGCCTCTGGTTTCTCTACTACGCGGCCTACCGCCGCTGGCAGCTGCAGGCCCTCGACCTCGCCCGCCAGCTCCATGCCGGGAAGCCCTTCGACCTCGTCCATCACGTCAATGTCATCGGCTTCCGCGAGCCCGGCTACCTCTGGCAGATGGGCATCCCTTTCTTCTGGGGACCGGTCACCGGCGCACCGATGGTGCCGCCCGCCTTCCTCGCCGACTTCGGCCCGAAGGAACGCTTCCGCTGGGGCAGCCGGAATTTCCTGAACCGCCTCCAGATCCGTCTCGGTGGCCGGCCCGCACAGGCCGCCCGCGCCGCCACCAAGGTCTGGGGCGTCTCGCAGGAAGATCGCGATGCCCTCGCCTCGTGGGGCGTCACCGCGGAGCCGATGCTCGAAACCGGAGCCGCCCCGCCGCTTGCCCGCCCACCGCGCTCGCGAGCCGCCGGCGAACCGCTGCGGATCTGTTGGAGCGGCCTCTTCCAAGGCATCAAGGCCCTGCCCGTCCTGCTCCGCGCCATCGCTGCCTCGCCCGCGAAAGAAGAGATGCTCCTCGAAGTCCTCGGCGATGGCCCCGAAGCCGCCCGCTGGAGAAGCCTCGCCACCTCCCTCGGCCTCGACAGCCGCATCCATTGGCACGGCATGCTCCCGCGCGACCAGGCCCTCGAAGTGATGAACACCTCGCACGTGCTCGTTCACAGCTCGGTTAAGGAAGGTGCCCCGCACGTCGTCTTGGAGGCGCTCTCCATGGGCATGCCCGTCATTTGTCACGATGCCTGTGGCATGGGCACCGCGGTCACCCCGGCCTGCGGTATCAAGGTCCCGCTGGTCGATCCTGCGACCAGCACCGCCGGCTTCGGCGCGGCGCTCGACCGGCTCATCTCCACCCCCGGCCTGCTCGGCGAGCTTTCCGCCGGCGCCAGCCAGCGGGCCTCCGAGCTGACCTGGGAATCCAATATCCTCCGCTTCGACGCTGCCTACCGCCAAGCGGTGGGCAATCGGTAATCGTGCCCCCTTTTGCGGCGCAGCCGCTTTGGAGCACCTGAACCGCGCTGAAGGGGTGTGGAGCATGGAGTAACTCGAAAAAGAGGTTTACTGAAAACCAAAGGGTTATAATTCTTGTTGCTCGGGAGTGCGGCGGGCATCGCCGCTTTTGTGCGGTGCAGATTGGAGAGCGCCGCATTGAATTCGCCTTCACGCCGCCCCGTGCTATCCTGCTTGGGTTGGGGATCTTTTTGAAGGCGACGAGGCGATTGGCGGGATGCAAAAGGGGGGCATCGATCCGCGTCGGGAGCTTTCTCCAAGAACTTCAGCAAACCTGACGGAGAGCCAGATTTCTTGACCCGTCCGACCCTTCCCCTGACGCCCCGGCCGTTTTTGATTGGATCACCGTCCCCCTCTGCTTCCCTCCCAGTATCCTGATACCGTGAAAACCCGTTCCCTTCCCCTGATCGAAAAGAACCCTTGGATCGCCAACCGCGTCCGCGGTGCGAATGTCCTTCACGTGGGATGCACGGACTGGCCGCTCACCGGCGACCGGCTCGAGCGGGGCGAACTGCTCCATTCGGAACTTTGCAAGGTCACCGCCCGCTGTGTCGGCGTCGACCTCGACAGCGAGGGCATCGCCAAGCTCCGTGAACTGATGCCGGCGCACGAGTTTCACGTCGAGAATGCGGAGACCCTCGGAGAGGCCAGCAGCTTCGTGGGCACCCAGTGGGATTTCATCGTCGCGGGCGATGTCGTCGAGCACATGAACAACCCCGGTCTCTTCTTCGACTCCGTGCGCAAGCTGCTGACACCGGACGGAACCCTCATCGTGACCGTGCCGAGCGCCTTCTCCGCCAAGCGGTTTTTCTGGTTGCTCTTCACCGGCCAGGAGCAGGTGCATCCGGATCACACCGGCTACTTCTCGGAATCGACCCTGATCCGCATTGGCGAGCGCAACGGCTACAAGGTGTCCGCCATTTACGGATTCCAGTGGCTCAATCCGACCTTGAAGAACCGGATCGCGAACATGATGTCCGCCCCCTTCGTGTGGTTTTCGCGGGGACGCTGCGCCGATGAGGTCGCGGTCGAGTTCCGCAAATCCGCATGAGTCCCGCCATCATCCCTCAGGCACGCTAGGGTGGCCCGCGCTCCGCTTCTGCACCTGCTTCATCAGCCACTGCCACACGGTGACCCCGGCTAGCACTGCTGCCGTGTCCAGCACCAGGTCGAGCACATCGGTGATACTGAAGCCGAAGCCGAAGACCCACTGGAAGAATTCCGAGAGCGCGCCGAGCGCCAGCACCGGCCACATTACCCGCTTGCTGCCCGCCAGTAGTGCCATCATCGCGGTGAGCCCCGCGAAGGCGAGCAGATGCACGGTCCGCTTCAGGCCCGTCAGGTGAATCAAGAACCAGCGGACCGGTCCGCCCACGCCTTCCGGCGCGCCCTCCTCGGCTGAGGGCCGCGGCTGCGGCTGGGGAGGGGGAACTGGCGTCGCTGCGGGCACCGCCACCACCGGCGGAGCTGTCGGCGAAACGACGGGCGGCGCGACGGGCGGCGTTACACGTGGCGCGACCGGCGGAGACGCCACCACCGCCGGAGGCGTGCTTTCGACCGGAGCTGTGTCCGGCACCGGAGGTGTGCTCGGCATCGGCGGCGGCAGGATCGTCGGGATGGGGAAGTGCTGCGTGATCGGCTTCCACGGGACCCACGGCCCCGGCAGGCTCGATAGCCACGCGAAGAGCACCCACAGCGTAGCCGCCGCAGCGATCCTCAGCGCCCCGGCCCCTGGATCGCTGAACCACTGCCGCAGGCCCCACCCGGCCCAGCCGACCCAGGCCAGCGTCAGCCCCGCGATGATCCAGTGCATCCCCGTCCGGTATTCCACGGGCTGCACGGTAAAGGAGTGGACGGTCATGACGCCGCTCCTCCCGCTGTTTTCAAAAGCGATCTTCGCCAAGGTGCCGGACCTCGCGAGAGGCATCACGAAGTCGCGCATCTTTCTCTCCTTGCCGCCCCTCCCGGTCCAGATCGGCAGGTAGTCCGGCGCCATCTTCCCATCGGCGTCGATCCACAGCAGCACGATCCGCGCATCCTCCCACAGCATCTTCCCGGCTTCCACGTCCCGACATGAGGCATCGACCGCGATGTGCGCGTAATTTGTCCGGGGATGTCCCCGCCAGAGATACTCCAGCCGCTGTCTCACACCGTCGGCTTCGACCCCGAAATGGAGCTCCGCGCCCTCGCCTTCCAGATTCCCGGAAGCGACCCGCATCACTTCCGGCGGGGTGTAATCCAGGGTCAGCGCCGGCATATCCGGCGGCGGCGTGAAGCGGTATTGCCACACCGTCCAGGTCAGGGTGCTCAGGATCAGGAATGCGAAACAGTATCCGCTGATGGCGGCAGGCCGGGGCACGCCGGAGGGAAGGGGAATTCGCTCCCGCCGGGAAGCCAAAACCCTCCGTGGTTGCGGCGGCCCGCCGCAACACCCAATCTCCCCATAACCAATCTCCCAATCGCCAGGACATGGACTTCACCGTCATCACCGCGAATCTCGATCACGGCCGCTTCCTGGGCGATTGCCTCGCCAGCGTCGCGGACCAACCCGGCGTGACCCTCGAGCACCTCGTCATCGACGGCGGCTCCACCGACGACAGCGCCGCCGTCACCGCCCGCTTCCCCCACGCCACCTGGTCGCAGGGCCCCGACAAGGGCATGTCCGACGCCATCAACAAGGGCTTCGATCGCGCCCAAGGCGACTGGGTCATCTGGCTCAATGCCGACGACCGCCTCAAGCCCGGCATCCTCGCCAAGGTCAAGCAAGCCGCCGCCAGCACCTCCGCCGACATCCTCTTCGGCGACTACGATTTCATCGACGAAGCCGGCACCTTCATCCGCTCTATCCGGGTGCCCTCCTGGTCGCCCTTTGTCAGTGTCCACCACTGCTGCTACATCGGCTCCACCGCCTGCTTCCTGCGCCGCGCCACCGTCATCGCCCCGGGCCATCGCCTGCGGGAGGATTTCCACTATGTCATGGATGGGGAACTCTACGCCCGCCTCCACGCCGGCGGGCTCAATTTCGACCGCCTGCCGCTCGATATCGCCGACTTCCGCCAGCACGGTGGCAATGCCTCCCTGCGCCACCTCGGCAAGTCCCGCGACCTCGCTGTCATCCTCAAGGCCGAGCGCCAGCACGTCGAATCCCGCGCCATCCGCCGCGCCTACGGCCTCACCCTCTTCGAGGACCCCTACCTCAACGGCCTCGTGGACGGCATCCTCTGGATCGCCGCGAAGGGCTGGAAAGTCATCCTGAAGTAGCGCCTTCCTGCCTGTTCGCCCGATCACTTCCCCATTTGACCGATCCCGCGATTTCTGCTAATCCTTGGAAGTCCCGACGGGCTCTTTCGCCCCTCCGGTCCGGTGGCCCCTTTTCTGTGGCCGCCGGGTGGTTCCAAGCTCCGGCACCATTGCAACAGCACGGACGGATACACTCCGCCTCTAAACAATGGACCGGGCGGTCAATACGGTCCTGGGCGATGCCCCTTCATTCCTCACGCTGCTCTTCCAAAGCCGCATGGGGGTAAGGGGGCTTATGGATCGGAGAAGGCATTGAAATCAGGAAGAATCTCCTTGGGCGCGCCGGAACGATTGCCAACAACGCCCGAACAACCCCTGCTCATGTCCAGTCTCCCTCGCATCGCCGCCGTCTTCGCCTGCTTCAACCGCCGCGATGCCGCGCTCGAATGCCTGCGCCGCCTCCAGTCGCAAACCCGGCTGCCGGATCTCGTCGTCATCGCCGACAACGCCTCCAGTGACGGCACCCCGGAAGCCCTGCGCGCCAGCGGCTGGGACCGCCTGACCGTCGTCGATACCGGCGACAACCTCGGCAATGCCGGCGGCATCCGCATCGCGATGGACCACGCCTTCGCCGCCGGGGCGGATGCCGTCTGGATCCTGGACGACGACTCCTGGCCCCGCACCGGAGCCCTCGAAGCGCTGCTCGCCAAGGACTTCGACCCCGGCCTCGTCCGCCACAGCCTGCAGATCGATCCGGTCGGCGGGCACTATTCCTGGCCGCTGCCGGTCCGCTCCGCTTCCGGCACCTGGCACACGATCCGCCACCCGGACGAATGGCCCGCCTCCGACCGCGCGGAGAGCCGTGCCTCCTGGACCGGTGCCCTCGTGCCGCGCGCAGCTTGGGAAAAGGCAGGCCCGGTCCTCGGCGAACTCTTCATCCGCGGCGAGGACGAGGAATACCCCCGCCGCCTCGCCGCCGCCGGCTTCCGCTTCGAGGCCGTCCGCGATTCCGTGCTCGACCACCCTTCCGCCAAGAACCTCCGCCGCTGGCAGATCGCCGGGAAGGACTTCTGGTTCGAGACCGGCCTGGAGGACTGGAAATTCTACTACGAGGTCCGCAACACCGTCTGGCTAATGTTCCGCGAGGGCTCCGCGCTCAAGGGCTGGGCCATCGCCTTCCTCCATCTCCTCGCCACCCTCCTCCACGACGGCTGGTCCGGCTCCCGCTGGCGGACCTGGCGCCTCGCCCTCGCCGATGCCCGCGCCAGCCGCCTCGGCCGCAGGGACTTCTGAGAATCCGGCGGCAAACCTTTCCTTCCCCACCGCTTTCTGCAAACCTCCAAATCCATGGACCGTCCGCGGACTGCCTCTGACCGCCAGCTTTTTTTCAACCGTCAGCTCGTCCAGCTTCTGGACGCCTTCCTGATTTTTGCCGCCTTCCGCGCCGCCAGCCGCCTGCTTGATCCTCCGGACTTCTCCGTGTTCGTCAGCCACGCTTGGATTCTCTACATCGTGGTGCCATTCACCCCTCTCACTCTCGAAGGTTTCGGTTACTACCGGCCCCGGCCTTCCACGGAGAGCGCCATCGGCCGCCTGCTCGGCGGGATTTGCCTGACGGCGCTCGGGACGGTGATCCTTGCAACGGTGATCGGTATCACCACGGAGCAGTATTTCATCGTGGCCACGGGCTTCTTTTTCTCCCTGCTTCTCATTCTCGCCCGCGATCGCGTCGTCGCAATGCTCGCTAAAACGAACTGCGGACTTCGCTGAGACCGGCACCCCGGCCGCCTTTTCTTCTCGCTGATCACTGATCACCGATCACCGATCACTCGGCACTTTCCCCGCCCGTGACAGTTTCGTGGCACTGTTCGCAAAAACACAGCTAGGCCCGGTCTCCCCTGAACGCGTAGGGTTTTCCCGGGAGCTTGCGCTTGCTTTGGCCGGGCCGATCCGGTTTCATCACAACCTTCCGGTAGGAATTTCCTTCACTTTCTTTCATGCCCGTCGGCCGCAAAGAAGCATTCTCCATCCAACTGCTCCAACTGCTTGATGCAGGCTTGGTTTGGCTCGCTTTCTGGATGGCGTCCTGGATTCGCGGGCCGATCCGCGGGAGCATCGACCGCTACGATGGCGAGATCAGCCTGTCCCAGATGAGCTGGGTCCTCTACATCGTCGTCCCCTTCACCCCGCTCGCCCTGGAGTTCTTCCAGTTCTACCGCCGCCCGCGGACCAAGACCTCGCTGCAGGCCTTCGGCCAGCTCTTCAAGGCCTTGCTCTTCATGGCCCTGGCGGTCGGCATGATGGTCATCTTCGCCCAGGTCTCAGGTGCCAGCCGCCTCATCCTTTCCGTCGGGGCCATGTTCACGCTGCTGGTCCTTTTCGCCCGCGACCGTCTCTTTCACGCCTACCTGCATCGCCAGGAACTGCGCGATTACGCGCGGGAACGGATCATCATCGCCGGTTCGGACGAGGAGATCGACGCCTTCCTCGCCGATGTGGACGACGAGATCACCCGCCTCTGGAAGATCGTCGCCCGCTTCGATCTTTCCCAGCAGCCGGTGGAAGAACTCTACGGCCTGCTCAAGCAGAAGTCGGTCGAGCGGGTGATTTTCACCGCCCGCGATACCGGGTTCGGCAAGGTGGCCGAAGGCGTGGAAGCCTGCGAGCTGCAGGGCGTCGAGGCCTGGATCGTGGCCTCCTTCATCCGCACCCAGATCGCCCGTCCGACCTTCGATATGGTCGGGAAGAAGCCGATGCTGGTGCTGCGCTCGACCCCGGAGCTGTCCTGGGAACTCGCCTGCAAGTCGGTGATCGACAAGGTCGGAGCCTTCCTGCTGATCCTGGGCACCACCCCGTTTTGGATCTTCGCGATCATCGGGATCAAGCTGTCCAGCCCCGGCGCTCCGGTATTCTTCCGCCAGCGCCGCGCCGGCCGCTACGGCAAGCCCTTCCGGATGTGGAAATTCCGCACCATGGTGCCGGATGCCGAGTCCCAGCTCGCCCGGGTCAAGGAGGAGCACGGCAACCACATGGACGGTCCGGTCTTCAAGCTGCACCGCGATCCCCGCATCTTCGCTTTCGGGGCCTTGTTGCGGAAGTTGAGCATCGACGAGTTGCCGCAGCTCCTGAACGTCCTCCGCGGCCACATGAGCCTGGTCGGCCCGCGCCCGCTGCCCATCTACGAGGTGGATGCCTTCGAGAAATCCGAGCACCGCCGCCGCCTGAGCGTGAAGCCCGGCATCACCTGCGAATGGCAGGCGGGCGGCCGCAATAAGATCACCAGCTTCGAGCAGTGGGTGGAAATGGACCTCCGCTACATCGACAACTGGTCGCTCTGGCTCGATATCAAGATCCTGCTCCGCACCATCCCCGCCGTCTTGCTGGGCCGCGGGGCGAACTGACCGAGACGGTTTTTCCATGAGGTGGATTTCAGGTGGATGTTTTGCCGCGGCTTTGGCACTGGCGGTTTCGCTCGGCGGACAAACGATCGACTACACGTGGGGACCGGCCCTGCTCGCCTTGGCGGCGGCCCTGCTGACGGCCTGCGGCGGTGCCTCCGCGCTGCGCGAACGCGGCAAGGGCACTTGGATCGCCCTCGCCTTCCTCTTCCTCGCCTGGGGCTGGATCCTGTGGCGCTGCTGGGGTAGCCCGGTGCGGGACTTCGCCCGCTCGGACGCGCTGCTGGCCGGCGGGACGATGGCGGCTTGCTTCTGGGGGCTGCTGGTTTCTCCCAAGGGTGCGGCGGTGCGGCTCGTGATGATCGCGCTGACCCTGCTCGGCCTCGCCGATCTCGGCATCGGGCTGCACCAGCTCCGGGATCCTGGCTTCGCCTGGCCCTTCGCCAGCCGGCCCCAAGTGTTTCCCTCCGGACTCTTCGGGCATTACAATCACCTCGCCGACTTCTCGCTGGTCTCCGCCGCCCTGCTCGCGGCGCGCTTCTTCTTCGCCGGCGATTCGCTGCCGGAGCGGATCTCCCATGCCCTCGGGGTGCTGGCCGCGGTGGCTTGCGTATTCATGTCCGGCTCGCGCGGCGGGATGATTTCGCTGTGCGTGGCGGCCGTCGTCCTGATCGCCCTGTCGGCCTTGGTCGCCTGGCGGGATAAGTCGAAGCGCCGCGGTCTGATCGGGATCGCCGCCCTGGCCATGCCCGTGATCGCGATCATCATCGCGGTCCCGGTCTTGAACCGTTTCCAAGAGCGCCGCGGCATCGAGAACGGCACGCTCGACCAGTTCGCCGACAACCGGTCGCGGCTCACTTCCTACGGCATGGCGGTCGATATCTCGGCCAATCACCCGCTGGCCGGTGGCGGCAGCCGCAGCTTCGGCTGGCAAAAATACGCCGCCTGGAAGCCCCAGGAAACCGGCCTGATCCCGTCCAATGACGACTTCGTTCACAACGAACTCCTGCAGGTCGCGACCGACTACGGCTGGGGCGGTGCGCTCCTCGTCAGCGGGGCCCTCCTCGCGACCATCCTCTGCTCGGTCGCCGGCCTGCTTTCCATCGACCCCGCGCGCGTGCCGCGCGGGTCCTGCGATGCGCTGATGTGCGGCGGGCTGGCCGCGATGGCGGGTACCCTGGTGCATTCGAATTTCAGCTTCGTGACCCACACCATTCCCGGTGCGATTTATCTCGGCCTCGCCATCGGCTTCGCGCTGCCGCGTCGCGCCGGGGAGGGCTATGAATGGTTCTCGTTCCGCGCGACCAGTTTGGCGGCGGTCTTGCTGCTGCCTCTGGTGGCTCTCTCGGGCTACGCCGGCTATCGCGGCAGCATGGCCTACCGCGAGCTGTGGCCGGTGATGTATGGGAAAGAGCGGCTGCGCCGGTTCGCCCCGGGATTGGCCGCGGAGCGCATGCGGAATGCGCTGGAAGTCTGGCCGGGATCGGAGCTCTCCGGCGGCGCGGGACATTTGGCGCGTGAGGCGGCGCTGCGGAAGGGGCTGCCCGCCGATGAATCCAAGGACTGGTTCAGCCGGGCGGCGGACCTGTATGCCGATGCCTGCCAGCGGAACCCCTTCGACCCCGAATGGCCGCTCAACCGCGCCAATGTCCTCTCAAGCTTGGGCCGCAACAACGAGGCCGACCGCGCTTACGAGGATGCGATCCGCCTGCAAGGCGGCATGGAAGGCAGCTTCCGCGCGCGCTATTACTTCGCGCGGCATCTCTTCAACCGCTGGTATCAAGCGTGGACGACCAAACAGGGCACGCCGGGGCAGGCGCTCGCCGGTCTCCTGCGGGCGCGGGATCTCCTCAAGGAAGCCGCACCGCTGACCGAGTTCCATGTCCGCGTGAGGGAAGAGCCCGCTCTTTTGAAGGGTGTCGAGGACATCATCACCTTCTTCGAGGAAGCCCGCGTGACGCCCGAGCCCGCCCGGTAGGTGGCCCGGCCCGGCCCCGGGCTGCCAGCATGCCTGGTGAAATACGAAGGCTAACAGCCGCCGTTCCCGGCACCAATTTCCCGATCGGAATTTTCAGAGCATGGGAGACCGGCCTTGGTTCTGGATTTCGCCCTCACACGCTTTTCACCGAAAGGGCTTTGACAGCAATGCTCCATCTCACCAAACACCGCAGTGTTATATCCGGCACCCGGATTCGGTCTGAGAAAAGGGGCCGAAGGAACCTTCACTTCAGGTTTCCGACCTGTCTTCGCCTCTGCCAGTGCCCTACTTCACCATGAAACGCATCACAACTTGCGTCGTCTCTTGCATCCTTGGCTCGCTCGCCGTCGCTCAGGAGCCCTTTCCCAAGTGGGATGTGGAAATCCCCGTCCCCATCGCCGACGGCACTCCATCGCAGCCCGCACCGGAACCGCAGCCGATCGACTTCACCGTTCTCAGTTCCCGGACCACGCGGGTGGAAGTGACCGAGGCTCCGGAAATGCCCGGTCTCCCGCCGGTCGAGGGCACCATCAATATCACGGTGCAAAAGGTCGCCGACCCGAATCTGCCCGCTCCCCCGCCGCCGCTCCCGGCCCTGCCGCCGGATGACCCTGCCGTCCTCGCGCGATTGGAGCAAATGCGCGCAAGCTACCGCGCTTCCACCATCGCGTTCCTGGCGGCGACCGTCCATGATGGCAGCCGCACGCTTCTTCGCATCTATCCCAATGGGGCAGCGAACGAGGCCGTCACCGCATGGAGCAATCTCGATTTCAATCATTTCAGCGGTTTCTCCGATTACCGCGTCCACGGCGCCGATGGCCAGGAGCACCGCGTTTCGTTGCTGATGGGGATCGGCAATCTCAACACCGCGGCGATGACCCAACTGGCCGCGCGGCATGGCGTGGCCTATGAGCCGCCCCAAATTCCATCCGTCCCGGACCTCGCCGCCGGCGGCCCCGCCTTCACCGTCGTCGAAGGCCAGGCCAATACCGAGGCCATGGAGATCCTTGAGCAGCTTCACGACCTCTACCGGAAGGAAGGCGTCCGCATGGCCGCCGCCTGCCAGTCCAGGGAGCAAGCCCGTGCCGCGCGCAAAGCGTATCTGCTAGCCAATCCGCCCCAGCCCCGCGATGTAACCATCAATTTTTGGCGTTCCAACCGGAAGCAGCAGCCGGTCGTCCCCGCCGCTCAACCAAACGGAACGGAGGAGTCGGAATGAAACGTCCTTGTCCGGATTCAAAGGCGTCGTTGGCAGGTCAGAGTAGTTTCGCCGCTACTGTTCTCGCGCTCTCGCTGGCGTTCTCGCCCGGAGCTCTCGCATTGGTCGATTCAGACGGGGACGGCATGAGCGACATGTGGGAAAGCCTATACGGATTCACGGTGGGTGGTGGCGCGCCGACCGGCGAGGATCCAACGGCAGACCCGGATGGCGACGGCTGGAGCAATTTCGAGGAAGCTACCGCCGGCACCGACCCTGGCTCGGGCAATCCGCCTGCCGGTATCGTCAGGACGGCTATCGAAACCGATCCCATGCTGCCGGACACCGTTTACATTTCCTGGCAGAGCGACACGACCAAGGCCTACCAATTGAAGGGATCGCTCGATCTCGGGACCTGGTTCGATGTTGGTCGTCTGATCGCCGGTGATGGCGAGGAAATTAGAATGGGCGCTTCTGCCACAATGGCGCCACCCGACCCCGAAGACCCGTTTCCCGTGGTCGAATTGCGCTTGTTCTGGCGGGTGGCGATCGAGGACATGGACTCCGACGGAGATGGTCTCGTCGATTTCGAGGAGGATGTCCTTGGACTCGATTCAATGCTTCTGGATGAAGACGGCGACGGCATCCCGTCCTACATCGAAGTTCTCAACGGATGGAATCCACTGGTCCCAAATTCGGCTACCGATCTGGGGACCTATCTGATTTCGGATGAGGGCGACACCTTCCAGGTTTTCACCCCCTTGCACCAGAGCACGCTGTGAACGAACGACCGATGTTGAGAACCTTCGAGGCTGCCCGCACGCCATTGAACCACACTGCTTCCAAGGAGGGCATCCTGAGTACAACCCACCCCAATAGGCCCTTGATGAAATTCTTTGTGTTCTTGGCGATGTTTTTGCTTGCCAATGTTTTGAAAGTGGGAGCGCAGGTCACGCTCTTTAGTCAATACGATAATTTAAAGATATGGGTAGGAGGTGGCCTCACTCCTCGTCCCGGCGGAGTAGGCCCTTTCCAATATCCGCCGGAGAACACTCTAGCCCTTACCAGTCATATCTATAAGGCGCACTTGAAGGTGCCGCCGGAGGCGATCGAGGGTGCTTTCGAGCCAAGCCCCTTCTTCGTCATCAACTGCTGGGTTTACTATACCGTTGACCTGCCCGACCTCCTTCCTGAGCCGCAGATTCACGGCTACCGCCTCAAGACACTAAAAGGCGTGACCCTCGGAAGTTGGGACGGTCTCATGGGAAATACGAACACTCAGGTTGGCGGTCTGTTGTCCATCCCGGTCTTCTTGAAAGACCTGGAGGATTCGGAGCTTGCCCTGGAGTTTCTCGGCGCAGCCGGAAACGTGACCGCGAGATTCAAAATCGAGGTGGAGGCGGACTGCGAGGCGTGTCGTGACGGTGCCTGCCGGAGCACGGGGAGCGTAGGATCTGTGGACTTCAGGATCCCGATTACCAATGCGCAGGCGAATGGTTCCTTCGCGGGAAGACCGGTGTCCTTGAAATTCTTCCAAGAGTACAATGTCAACCAAGGGATCGGGTTTTTGAAGGCGATGGTGCCGATCGGCCAACCGGGCGTGACCGTGACCAAGGACGGAAGCGGCAATGTTCAATCGGTCCAAGTCGCAGACGTTATCGCCCGGGTGGACCACCTCGGAACGGCTGCGACCGGTTCGATTCCCGCCTCGGGCGATCCCAATAGGTTCCGCGTCCGGGTCAGCAGCGACGCATCGGATCCCGATGACAGCGTTTTCAGAACGGTTATAGCGGAATCAACGGACATCGGCGGCAGCAATCCCGCGCTTGTTCTTACGGAGACCTTGCACGGGCAAACCACCGTCGCGACCTATGGAAATCCGTCGCCCGGCCAGTGGGCCCTTGAAACCGGCTCGGGCCTCCGCAGGGAAACCCACATAGAGAGCGAGGACGCTGGCGTCCGGACCAAGCGGGTGATCATCGAGGAACGGGTGGACGGCACCCCTCCATCCTTTCAGGCCGTCTCCGACGTATTGGAAACCGAAACCCAGTTCGCCTGGGGCTGGGGCACGACTTCGGTGACGGTCGATCCGGACGGCGCGGCACCACTCACGACGACCACGACCTACTACGCCGCCGGGGACGACAGCAGTCCCGATGAAGACGAGAGCGGCGAGGCTCCTGCGCAGGTGAAGACCCGGACTTATCCGACCGGCGAGGTCGAGCGGCATTACTATTACGAGACCAGCGGCGGGGATTTCGCCCATCTTGTCCGCAAGGCCTTTGCAGGCACTGCGGATGCCCGGGAGATTCTTACCACCCGCTCTTCAGAAGTAGCGTTGGGCTCGGGCTTGCCGGTTACGATCACCGTCGTTGGGAAATCCGCCGGAGGAAATCTAGGTCGTGTTGATTAATTTAAATCTGTACGACTGTTTGAATGGTCGCTTCATTCCTTGGAATGGCATCCGGAACAACAAGGAAGGCGATCACGGCGGAAATTTGGAACAAGCTCGAACCGCTTGTTAGACAAGCCAAGCACTCGGCTGCCGGCTCTCCCGCGATGCAATCCGACCGGGACTTCATAGAAGCGGTTTTATGGATTGCACGGACCGGCAGCCCCTGGCGCGACCTCCCGGCGCAGATGGGCCATTGGAATCACGTCTACGTCCGCTTCCGCACTTGGGAGAGGCGGGGTGTGTGGAAGCGGCTTTGGCAATCCCTCCAGGAGGAGGTCTTTGCCGATGCCCGCCACCTCTTCATCGACTCCACCTCGGTAAGGGCTCACCAACATGCCGCCGGGGCACCCAAAAAAACGGCGGCGACCAAGCTCTGGGACGCTCTCGCGGCGGATTGACCACCAAGATCCACGCCGCATGCGTGGACGAGATCTCCAGCGTCGGTCTGATCCTGAGTCCCGGACAAAGCGCGGATTGCAGCAACTTCGGCGAACTTTTCGCGAGCTTGGACAAGGACAACGTGCTGGAGGCCGCCGCCCTGGACAAAGGCTACGACAGCAACGCAATCCGCGAACGGCTTGCGGAGGACGGGATCAAGCCGGTGATCCCGCCGAAATCCAACCGCAAGGAAGCAATCCCGTATGATCGGGAGATCTACCGGCAGCGCAACCGCGTGGAACGCTTCTTCAACCGGATCAAGCACTTCAGGAGAATCGCCACGCGCTACGAGAAGTATGCCTGCACCTTCCTCGCGATGGTCCACCTCACGGCCGCGTTCCTATACCTCAGATAAATTAATCAACACGACCTAGCCATGTCGCGGGGTTGCGGCGACGCTGATGGGCCCGCTTCCGCCGCTTAAACGAAGATCACCCCCTTCCGGCTCCCGCTGGAAGAGGGCGATTTGTTTGAGGCAACCCTGCGTGGAAGCCCACTTAGCCCGCCCTGAGGATGGCGCACAGGTCGTTCAATTCACGATCGATGGCGTCTTCGTCCGCCTCTGCGATGGTTTCGGCAATCTCGCTGCGGAGGTGGCGGCGGAAGCGGTTGCGGAAGCGATGCACCACTTGGCGCGCTGAGGCGTCGTCGAGTTGGAGGACCTGGCGAAGCGTGTCGTAGCTGCGTTCTTCGGCACCGAGATCGAGAAAGGGCGCGAGCGCGGCGAAATGATGGGCGCGTCCCGTAGCGGCGAAGTCCTTTTCCATCCGCGCGAGAGCAAGCTGCAGCACGCTGAGCGCCCATTGGCGGTCGAAGACTTGCTCGGCGGTGGCCGCGGGGGCGATGGCTTGGAGGCCGGCCTCGGCGGCTTCCGTATCGAGCGACAGCACTTTCCCGCCACCGCGCGTTGCACACGTGGCCTGGCGGTGATGATCGGCGATGCGGCGCTGGATGACGCGCAAGAAGAGAGACCTCAGGCGTCCCCCGTCCGGAGTGGCGCCTTCCAGCAGCACGGCCCGGTTTCTCAGTAGGTCGAAAAAGAAACGCTGCGTCACGTCTTCGGCGTCCTCGATGCCCAAGCCGCTGCGTCGGCAGAACGAATACAGCGGCTGCCAGTAGAGGCGGCAGAGTTCTTCCAAGGCGGCATCATCCTGACCGTGCGAGGAAACCACGAGGCTCCAGCGGGTGGGCGGGAAGGGGGCGGCGGGTTCCAGCGGAAAGGACATGCAGGGTGGGTTGGCGGCATTATAACCTGACCGGCGAAGATTTTGAGGTCACAAATCGTCCCGTGCCGCGATGAATTCATGACATGAGCCGGTCAATGTCCCAGATCCCCCGCGGCGATTCCCTGCCCGGCGGTGTCGACCCGCTGGCATTGCTGGAGGTCGGACTGCGTCCCTCCATGGCGGCGCACGGAGAAACGGGACCGCCTTTGAGCGTGGAAGAAGCGCGAGCGATGCTGCCGGCGTATGAAGTGCAGCGGATGATCGGCCAGGGCGGCATGGGCTCGGTCTTCGCCGCGGTGCAGCGGGACTTGCAGCGGCGGGTGGCCATCAAGGTGCTATCACCCGCATTGGCAGAGACGCCGGGATTGTCGGCGCGTTTCCGCCACGAGTCGCGGCTGATGGCCAGCTTGCAGCATCCGGGAGTGGTCCAGGTCTACGAGGCCGGCGAGACGGCGGAGGGGCACCTTTACTACGCGATGGAGTTCGTGGACGGCGAGGACCTTGCCTCGCGGCTGGGGCGCGGG
This sequence comes from Luteolibacter sp. Populi, assembly GCF_040801775.1. GTDB lineage: Bacteria > Verrucomicrobiota > Verrucomicrobiia > Verrucomicrobiales > Akkermansiaceae > Haloferula. The sequence continues at coordinate 3,275,894 of NZ_CP161812.1, read as the reverse complement.
AAGCTGTCGCTGGAGGAGGCGGTGCCGCTGCTCGCGCAGGTGGCGGAAGCCCTGCATGCGGCGCATCGCCTTGGCATCGTGCATCGGGATGTGAAGCCGGCGAACATTTTCCTCTCGGCCGACGGTCCACCGCGGCTCGGAGACTTCGGACTGGCCCTGACCGCGGAGCAAGCCGCGGAAGCCTTGCGGCTCACGCGAGCGGGCACGACCGTCGGCACCCTAGAGTATGCGGCGCCGGAGCAACTGTCGCGCGCGCATCCGGTCTCGCCTGCCAGTGATGTGTTTAGTCTTGGCGTGCTGGCGTATGAAGTGCTGACCGGCGAGCTGCCGCGGGGAAATTTCGATCCGCCGTCGCTGCGAAATCCGGAGGTCGATGCGAGTTTCGATAGCGTGGTGCTGCGGGCATTGCAGACCGATCCCGCGCGGCGCTACGCGGACGCGGGCGAATTCCGCGAGGCCTTCCTCCACGCCGCCGACCGGCCGCGCCAGCAAGCGCTGCGCGATCAGGCCATGCGTCGGAAAATGGTGCGCCGCGCACGGATCGTGGCCGCCCTTGCGGTGGTATCGCTCCTTACCGGCGGTAGTGCGGTGCTGGCATGGCGTGCGCGGCGGGAAGCGGAGCTGCGCCGGGCCGCCGCAGAAGTGGCGGAGCAGCGCATGACCGGATTACTCCAGTTTCTGCTCACCGATCTGCGGCAGCGGTTGGAGCCGACCGGGAATCTCGGCGCGATGGAGTCTGTCATGGAGAAGGCAGTGGAGCAATTCCGCCGTGGACATGAGGAGGCGGGCCGCTCTCCCGAGTCCGCGCTCAAATTGGCAGACGTATTGGTCGTGAAAGGCGATGTGATCGGAGTGCGCGGAAAAGGAGAGGCGGCCGACGCGCTTTACTCCGAAGCCCTCGAACTCTCCGAAATGGCTCGCGCCGCGTCGCCCGACAATGTGGAACGCACGCTGCGCGTGATCGAGGCACTGCGCAGCCGCACCCAGCACCGCATGGCCATCTCGCGGTATGGCAACGCTCTGGCCGATGCCCGTCTCATGCTGGGAGAAGCCGACGCGCTTGCAGAGCGCCACCAAGGACCGCGCATCACGCACGCGCGAGCCATCGCGCACCGGGCCATCGCTCATGCTCTGGGCTACACCGGTGACCTTGAAGAGGCGGGTGAAGAGTATCTCCGCGCGCAGGCCATCCTGCGGAACCTGGTCGAGGTTGCTCCGGAGGAGGCGACGTATAGCGGTGAACTCGCCGATCTCGACATGTCCCTCGGCTCCAATGCCGAGGCCCGTGGCGACCTGTCGGAAATGCTCCGCCATTTCGCAGCGTTTCACACTTTCGTCGTCGAGCGCTACGGCCGCGACGGCAACATGTATTCCCACGCCGCCTTCCGGATGGGCGTGGCGTTTCAAAAGCTGGGCCGTGCCGAAGAAGCGCTCCCTTATCTCAACGATGCCTTGCGGATCGCGGAACGGGAAGCTGCCGAAATGCCCGGCCACAAGGGACGGCTCAATCACGTGTCGTGGTGCGTGCGTTTTCTGGCCCAATCGTATGAAGACCTCGGTCGGACCACGGAGGCCGCACCGCTGCGCAAGCGGGAGGCGGAAGTGAACGCGTTGCTTTCAGCGGGTCCTGGAGAATAGCGCGAACTTTTCGCGATTTTCGGGGGTGGGACTGTCACATTTTTTCCCCGGGCGCGATGAACTGGATGAATCACCTCATCCACCCAATCCATTTGCCCTGCTTCCCCAGTTTTCCTCCCAGACTGTGTCCGGTCCGATCACCGTCGTGGACTCCCCTCCCGCGGGATCGGACCGGCGCTTTTACAGACGCGGAGAAGAATCTACAGGAGGGTGTCACGCTTCCGGCGGGGTCGCGATGAATGGACTGAACCCTCCCTTCCTCCCCATGCCCCTGGAACTCAAAAACTCATCGGCCCGCCTCTGCGGTGTTCTTCCTTCCTGCTCTTCCTCCATCCTGGCCCCGCTAAAAACAGCAGCGCTGCTGGCGGTAGCGGGCATCTCCCTCACCGCAGAGGCCGGTGAAGTCGCCGCTTTTGCCAAGGTTTACTCATGGCCGGATGGGGTGAATAACTTCAACAGCTACACCAAGGCATCCGGCGGTTCCCTCACCCCCGCCGCTGCGGGGAATGGATGGAAGTCCCATGCTTCCGCCAGTTTCCACGGCTTGGCCGCAGGCGGCAGCGCCGCCAGCCCGGGAACGGCTGGCTTCTCGAGAGGTTACGTGGGCGGCTCCGCCTACTGGTTCGAGCAGATTACCATTTCCTCGCCCTCGGTGGCTGTCGGCACGCAAGGCCGGGCGAACCTGACGCTTTACTTTGAAGGCGACCTCGATGCGGAATCGCAGGGGAACGGCAGGGAAAATCAGGCATCCTTTGGCTACCGCGTGGCATCCAATGGTGCTGGAGAAAACGTGGCGACCCCCGACGTCGGCGACAGCGGCTATTATGTCGTTTACGCCGGTCTCGGCTACAAGCAAACGGGTGGAAACGACTTCCGCAACCTGCCGTGCGTCCACCAGATCTACTTTAACTACGGGCAGCCCTGCGACCTCACCATCGCCGTCCATAGCCAGGCCCAAGTCTATCGGGACGCCCCGGGAAAAGTGCGCACCTACGTCCGCTGCACGGGTTGGAATGGCTTCCACGACATTCGTCTCAGCAGCGACGCTCCTGTGACGGATGCCACGATCACCTCGCAGACTGGATTCAACTATGCGAATGCCGGATCCACCAGCTACGCCCAATGGGCGAGCCAGTATCAATTGGATTCCGCCTCCATGCAGGCGGACTCGAATGGCAACCGCCTGCCGAACCTGCTGGAATACGCGCTGGGCCGCAATCCGCTGGATCCGAATAGCAGCCCGCCCGTCACCCGGGGTGTCGTCAACATCGGCGGCAGCGACTACCAGTCGATCACCTTCACCCGGCCCCGCCTCGGCGCGCGGGCGGGCGACATCATCTATCTGCCGCAACGGAGCGATGGGCTCAGCGGCTGGACCACCACCGGCATGGAAACCACCGTGGCCCCTTCCACCACGGATACCGAAACCGTCACGGTCCGCTCGACCCAGCCACAGGGCACCCAGGCCAGCGAATTCCTGCGTCTGGAAGTCACCGGCCCGTAGGTAGCCTCGCGGTTTCGGCGGTCGCGATCCCGGGAGGCATCGGGCCGCCGTTCGCTCGCCTGAGCTTTCGCCCTCCGCCGCGTGGACCACGCTGCAGCCACTCTCCTCCCAAACTGTGCCCGGTCCGATCACGGTCGTGGACATATACCACCGCCGGGATCGGGCCGGCGCTTTTATCAGGTCGCGCAGTCGCCATCAACCTGAACCCGGCCGGGCGCGTGCCGCGATTCGCAGGTCGTGTAGCTCGGGAATCCCGGATGTTCTCCTACTTCTTCTTCCTCTTCTTCTCGCCCTTCGGTGGCCGGCTCTTTTCAAACTTCGGCTTCCGCCCCTTCTTCTCCTGTGGGGCTTTCTTCCAGTCCGCGCCATCCACTCTCACCGCGTCCACCGCCTGGGCTTCGCCGGCGATGCGGAAGTCGATGAACTTCCCTTGGAAATCGATCCGCTGGACCTGCATCTTGATTTTCTGGCCGAGCTGGAATTGCAGCCCGCCGCGCGAAACGAAGCGCATCTGCACCTGCTCGAAGCGCCAGTCGCCACGCGGCAAGTCCTCGCGCTTGATCAGGCCGCGCGCGCCGATTTCGGTGGCTTCCACCATCAGGCCTGACATCCGCACGTCGGTGACCACGCCATCGAAGACCGGGGGCTCGGGCAGGTTCGCGCACATGGCGAGATACTCGAGCATCTTGATCTGCTTGGTCTCGTTCTCCGCCTCGGCGGAAGCCCGCTCGGTGTCCGAAATATGCCGCGCGAATTCCGCGAGCGTTGCCTGGCTAGGCAAAGCGTCCTGCTTCTTCGGCGGGTTTGTCAGGAAGGGCTGCATCGAGCGATGCACCACCAAGTCCGCGTAGCGGCGGATCGGGCTGGTGAAGTGGCAGTAGTCGCCCTTCGCCAAGCCGTAGTGGCCCAGCGGGTCCGCGGAATAGGCCGCACGCTTCAAGCTCTTGAGCAGGCCCAGCTTGATCAGGTGCTCGTCGGGCCGGCCTTTCGCGGAATCCAGCAGCTTCTGAATGTGGGCCCGGTTGGTGAGGTCGCCCGGCTGGTAGCCGTGGGCCCGTGCCGTCTCGGTGTATTCGTGGAGTTTCCCGAAGTCCGGATCCTCGTGCACCCGGTAGATCGTCGGCTTGTTCTTGCCTTTGAGCAGCCGCGCGACCGCCTCGTTGGCCAGCAGCATGCATTCCTCGATCAATTGGTGACTCGCGGTGTGCTCGACCTGGTGGACCGAAATCGCACGCCCCTTGTCGTCCAGCTTCACCCGGATCTCCGGCATTTCCAGATCCAGCGCTCCGTCCGCGAAGCGCTTCTTCCGCAGCACCGCGGCCATTTGCCAAGCCTCGCGCACCATTTCCTCAAGGCCCTTGAACGAGCCTTCCGGGGCCGGCTTGCCGTCAAGAATCGCCTGTGCCTGCTCGTAGGAAAGCTTCGCCTGGCTGTTGATCACCGCATCGCAGAAGCGCGCCTTGCTGACCTTGCCCGTCGGCGATATCTCGATGATGGCGCACTTCGTCAGACGGTCCACGTCGGGCTTGAGCGAGCAGATGCCATTGCTCAATTCCGGCGGCAGCATCGGTAGGACGCGGTCCACCAGATAGGTCGAGTTCCCGCGTTCCGTCGCTTCCTTGTCGAGCGCGGTCTTCGGCTTCACGTAGTGCGAAACGTCCGCGATATGCACTGCCAGGGTCCAGCCCTTGCCGTGCTTCTCGACCCAGATTGCGTCGTCGTGGTCCTTCGCATCCGCGGGGTCGATGGTGATGACCAGGCGGTCCCGCCAGTCCTCGCGCCGCGCCACTTCCTGCGGATCGACGGTTTCGGAAATCTTGCGCGTCTCGTTCAGGACATCCTCGGGAAACGAAGTCCGCAGTCCCTGGCGGTGAATCACCGAGAGGATGTCCACGCCGGCGTCACCGGGCCAGCCGAGCACCTCGATTACCCGGCCGCGCGGGTTCTGCTGCTTTTCCCATTGCTCGAGATCGATCACCACCAGTTGCCCCGGTTCTGCGGTCGTCTCGCCGTTCAGGTCGATCTGGCCGTCGAGCGCCGGGTCCTCCGTCTCGACCCACCCGAATTTCCCTTTCTTGTGATACACGCCGACCAGACGGCCGCTGCGGCGCTCCAGGATCTTGGCCACCTTGCCACGGGCGTCGGGCTCTTCCTCGGCCGCGAAGCGTTTGCCCTGCCGCCACTGGGCGGGGCGGGGGAGAACGAAGGCCACTTCCACCCGATCCCCCTCCAGCGCGGAACCGGTGTCCCGGCGCGGCACATGCAGGCGCGAGTATTTCTTGAGATCGATCCCCGAGGCCAGATTGGCCGGGTCCGCCATATCCGGATAGAACCAGGCATGGCCGCGCGGCAGGAAGCGGATTACCCCGCGCAAATGGTCGGCTCCGGCACCCTTCGGCACTTCGTAGCGGCCTTTCTTTCCTTCCAGGATTTTCCCTTCCTTCGTCAGCGCCGCCAATTCGCCCCGCAGCAGCGGCCGGTCATTGGTAGAGAGTGACAACTCGCGCGAAATCTCCGATTTATTCAGCGGCCGGTAACCCTTTCCCCCCATCAGGCGGAGCAAGGCGCTCCGCAACTCTTCTCGATCCATGGACTCCACCCTGCACGAAATTTGCTCTCTTGGCAATGCGCACGCAGGAAAAGCGCTTGGCAGCGCGAAAGCTTGAACTACTTTGCCGTCAAGATCCCTTGGAGAAACGCGGTATTGCCACCGGTCTGCAATTTCGCTTTATTCCTCGAAATCCCGATCAACGAAGCCGAAATTCCACTTATGAAAACCCGTCCCGATCTTCGCCGCAGCGCCGGCGGTTTCACCCTCGTCGAGTTGCTCGTCGTCATCTCGATTATCGTCGTTCTTGCCGCGATGACCTTCGCCGGCATCAACATCGCCGTGAACAAGCAGAAGAAGGTGCAGACGCAGACCAACGCCACCGGGCTGTACCAGGCGATCGACGGATTCTATCAGACCTACAGCCGCCTGCCCGATTTCGGTGGTAATAGCGAGGACGCCCGGACCGAAGGCCAATCGGGAACCGAACTTCTGACCATCCTGCTCGGCAAGGAAGAGGTCGGCAATTCGATGCAGAACAAGAAGCAGATCCGCTTCCTGAACACCGAAGAGACCAAGATGAAGAACAAGGGAGGTCTCCTCTACAACAACGGGGGCGCCGGTGCCACGCCGGAGGGCCTTTACGACGCCTGGGGCAATGCCTTCTACGTCAGGTTCGACACGGAGTACGATCAGGAGATCCAAGATCCCCTGAAGCAAGGCAACGTGGTCCGGAATAAGATCGTCATCATCTACAGCTACGGTGCCGATGGTAAGACCGGTGGCAAATACACCGGGGACGACGTCAAGACCTGGTAATCCGCAGCCAGCCTAAGCCGATAATTTCGAAACCCCGCCCCGGCCCCGCCGGGACGGGGTTTTTCGTGTTGCGGGCGAGTGCCGGAACTCAGCGGATCCGAAGTCGTCTGATCATCCAGCCTCTACCCGGCCCCATTCTTCCCCCCTTCGATCGATGATTTGATGATGGGTGATTGATGATTTCTTAAAAAGTCACGGGGCGGCCCTGGCCAATACGATTCCAGAAGCCGCCCCGCTTTTTTCCGACCGCCGGTCAGCGTCTCTGGGGAGAGTGAGTTCTTTGCGGACCGGGGCGACCGCCGCCATCCTGACGTCTCGGAGCCTCCTCTTGCTCCTCGCCGTCCTGACGGGGCGGTCTTGGCGGAAGTAGTTCGCGCGGCGTGAGTTCGCCGTCATCGTTGCGGTCGAGCTTCGCCAGCGACTCCGAGGCCTTGTCGATTTCTGCGGGGGAGAGCTTGCCGTCGCGATCGGTATCCATGGATGCCATCACCGCCGGCACGGGGTGCTTGGGCCGCTGGGCGCTGCCTTGGTCTTGGCCGCCGTCTTCATTCTCCGGCGGAGCGGGTGGCGGCGGCTGCGGATAGTAGTCACCGTCTTGAGGCGGCTTGGGCTTCTTGCCGCCATCCTCCTCCTCCTTGGGAGGGCCTTCCGGCGGCTTCGGGCGGAGTTCCTCGCGGGTGATCTCGCCGTCGCCATTGGTGTCGAGTCCCTTGAGTGCGGCGGTCGCCGCTTCGATCTCGGCGGCGGAGATCTTGCGGTCGCCATCGGTGTCGAGCGCCTTGAGCAGCGGCATCGGCGGATGGGGCGGGGGGCCTTGGGGCTTGTCTTGTTGGGCGCTGCAGGCGAGGGATGTGATCAGGATCGCCGCAAGCGTGGTGGTCGTCGTTTTCATGGTGGTTTCCATTTTCGTGTTTCGCGGCGGAGGACCGAGGACCGTCATCCGTCAGGGAGGAAACCACCCGATTGTTAAGGCAATGTGTGGATCGCGGAGGTTTCGTGTAAAAGTTGGCGGAAGTGCCGGTTTCCCGCCGGGACCCCAATCGGCCGTCCAAAGTTCAGCTCCGGAGTTCAAAGTTCAGGCGCATTTGTTAAGCCCGCGTAAATCCCATCGCCTCCCCCGCGGCGTTTGAGGCATTCTGGCAGCATGAACCTCCCGTCCACGCGCCCGCTGCTGGTCGTCGATGATGACCGCAAGCTCTGCGGCCTGATCCGCGACTACCTCGCCCCGCACGGCTGGCAGGTGGACATGCGCCACTCGGGGTCCGAGGGCCTGGATGCCGCCCGCGCGGGCAAATACGAAGCGGTCCTGCTCGATGTGATGATGCCCGGCATGGATGGCTTCGAAGTGCTGCGCGAACTGCGCAAGGTCTCCACCATCCCCGTGCTCATGCTCACCGCGATGGGCGAGGAGGCCGACCGGATCGTCGGCCTCGAACTGGGCGCGGACGACTACCTTCCCAAGACCTTCTCCAGCCGCGAGCTTCTCGCCCGGCTGCGCGCGGTGACCCGCCGCAGCGTGCTGGCGGGTGAAAACGGCTCGGCTCCCGCGAAGGATCTGAGCTGCGGCGAGCTCGTCCTGAACGAGGGCAGCCACGTCGCCACCCTCGGCGGCGAGGTGCTCGAATTGACCGCACTCGAGTTCGCCATCCTCGCCTCGCTCCTGAAGGCGAAAGGACGCGTGAAATCCCGGGAGGCCTTGCTCGACGAGGTCTCCGACCGCCGCTTCGACGTCTTCGACCGCTCGATCGATGTCCACGTCTCCCAACTCCGCCGCAAGCTCGGAGACGATCCGAAGCTGCCCCGCTTCATCCGCACGATCCGCGGCGTCGGCTACAAGCTGGAGGACGGCGGCGAGCCATGAAGCGCGGGCCCCGGTTTCCCTTGATGGCGAAGATGCTGGTCTGGCTTCTCGTCCATCTCGCGGTGCTGGCGGCCGCGTTCTGCCTCTTCGTCGCCTGGCAGCTCCGCCTTGGCCTCGACTCCTTCCTGAGCGGGACCGCTGGCGAGCGCCTGCGGGAGGTGGGGGAGCAGGTGGCCTCCGATCTCCGGCAGGTGCCGAGGAGCGAATGGCGGGAGATTCTCCAGCGCCGCCAGGCCGCGCTCGGCGTGGAGATCTTCCTGCAATTGGGCCCCGGCGATTGGATCGGCGGCTCGCCTTCCAGGATCCCGCCGAATGTGGATCAGCGCATCAAAGGCTTCCGTAGGCCCGAGCCACGTCCCGGTCGTGGCTCGCCGCCGCCGCGGGATGGCCCCCCCGCGGACCGCCGGCCACCGCGCGGCCACGATGATGGCCCGGGCCCGCGTCCCGGGGATGGCCCGCCTGAAGAGGCTTTCTCCGGGGATGGCTCCCTGCTGGACGACGAGCCCCCGCCGCCGGACCGCGAAGGCATGCGCCCCGGACCGCGCGGGCGGCCACCGCGTCCGATGGGCGACAGGCCTGCGGCTTCCAATGACCTGCGCCCGCGCGCCCGGCCGGATTTCCTGGCACGTGGTGCGGGCGGCGATGGCTACTGGGCCGGTATCGAAGTTCCCCTTTTCCAGGCGCGCGTGCAGCAGCCTCTCCACGGCTTGCTGGTGCTCCGGGCGGGAGATATTTCCGGGAATGGACTCTTCTTCAACCTCAAGCCCTGGCTCTTCGGCAGCCTCGCCGTACTCGGCCTGAGCCTGCTACTATGGGCACCGTTCTTCTTCGGGATCACCCGCTATCTCTCGCGCTTGTCGAGGGCTACCGAAGCCATCGCCGATGGCAAATTCGAGGTCCGCGTGCCGTCCCGCTCCGATGAGCTCGGGACCCTCGGCTCCTCCATCGAAAGCATGGCCTCGCGGCTCGACCGCCTCGTCCGCGGCCAAAAGCGCTTCCTCGGGGATGTCGCACACGAACTCTGCTCGCCCTTGGCACGCATCCGCACCGGGCTCGGTGTCCTCGAGTTCAGCCTCACCCCGGAGCAGCAGGTCCGCCTGCAATCCATCGATGAAGACGTCGATGAACTCTCGCGCCTCGTCTCCGAAGTGCTCGCCTTCACCAAGGCCAGCACCGCACCGGGTGCGGTGCGCTTGGAAGCGGTGGAACTGGCCCCGCTCCTGAACCTCGCCTCGGCCCGCGAATGCCCGGGCTTGAAGGCGGACATCGCCATCGAGCCCGGCCTCGCCGTCCGCGCCGACCGCCATCTTCTCGCCCGCGCCGTGGCCAATGTGCTGCGCAATGCCCATCGTCATGGCGGCGAGGATTGCTCGCTCCACATCGCCGCCACCCGTCTGGGGGAAGCGGTGGAACTCCGCATCACCGACGACGGACCCGGCGTCGCGCCCGAGGACCTGCCACGTCTCTTCGAGCCCTTCTACCGGCCCGATGCCGCCCGCACCCGGGAAGCCGGCGGTGCCGGTCTCGGTCTCGCCATCGTCCGCGCTGGCGTCGAAGCCTGCGGCGGTACCGTCCGGGCCGAGGCGGCTTCACCACGAGGCCTCGCAATCGTCTTCCGTCTGCCGCTTGCAGGGGATTGAGAGGTGGGTCCGCTCAGTCCTCCGGGCGGAAGAATCGTCCCTCGCCGCCCGCAACCCGTGAGGGTTGCCCGCCGGGAGCGCTTCCAGAGCCGTCCGCGTCCCTTAATTACTATAGATATAGTAATAATCCGGCCCGGCCCGCGGGTGCTTCATGAAATTACTATGAAAGTAGTAGAAGCGGCCCGGCTGATGCTTTTCCTCCCTTCCGCGCTCGCCCCAGCCGCTCGATTCCCCGCCTTTTGGGGTTGGGAATCCCCCCGCTTTCCCGGCCCGCGGCCCCTTTTCTCCCCTTGTCAGGGCTCGTTTCCCGTCCGATCCGGGCCTTTGGCACCGGGTTTTGCATTCCCCCGGCTCTTCCGGCGTTGTGATCACGTGTTCCATGGAAAAAGAGCCCCCGTGGAACCCGCTTCGTTGCGCGGTCTCGCGAAAAAAACCGAAAATGTGTCTCGAAAGGTGTTGACCCGGGGGGCCGGCTGGGTAGGTTTCTCCCCGCCGCGGTAAACAAGCGGCGCGAGAGACGGAGGTCGATCGCGGTTCCCGGAGGAAACTCCGACCCGAACCGGATCGGCTTTTTAGTCCCCTCGAAAGAAGATCTTTCACAAGCATGGCCCGGCCCAAGGAGGTGCGGAGACGAAGCGGAGAAAGTCCTTAGGGCTACCGAAGCAAGTCCCGTGCCATTCGAAAAAAGCCGGGTGAAGAGGAAAAGGCCAAATTGTGCGTTGCGTGCCTGAAAGAGGGCATGCGGCGTCCGGAGGGAAGCCCCTGTGGGGTGGAAGACCGGACGGTTCAATTTGATGGCCGTCTTCGGACGGTCAACATACGTTTTTTACGGAGAGTTTGATTCTGGCTCAGAACGAACGCTGGCGGCGTGTTTAAGACATGCAAGTCGAACGGATCAAAATTGTAGCAATACCGTTTTGGTCAGTGGCGCACGGGTGCGTAACACGTGAGTTACATGCCCTGCAGTGGGGAATAGCCCGCCGAAAGGCGGATTAATACCCCATGGTCCCGCAAGGGTAAAGGTGGCCGCAAGGCTGCCGCTGCAGGATTGGCTCGCGGCCTATCAGCTAGTTGGCGGGGTAACGGCCCACCAAGGCGACGACGGGTACCTGGTCTGAGAGGATGATCAGGCACACTGGAACTGAGACACGGTCCAGACACCTACGGGTGGCAGCAGTCGAGAATAATTCACAATGGGGGAAACCCTGATGGTGCAACGCCGCGTGGAGGATGAAGGTCTTCGGATTGTAAACTCCTGTCATTGGAGAGTAAGACCTGGCGGTCAATAGCCGACAGGGTTGATAGTATCCAAAGAGGAAGGGACGGCTAACTTCGTGCCAGCAGCCGCGGTAATACGAAGGTCCCAAGCGTTGTTCGGAATCACTGGGCGTAAAGGGAGCGTAGGCGGCGTGGTAAGTCAGATGTGAAATCCCGGGGCTCAACCCCGGAACTGCATCCGATACTGCCGTGCTTGAGGGTTGGAGAGGTAGCTGGAATTATCGGTGTAGCAGTGAAATGCGTGGATATCGATAGGAACACTCGTGGCGAAGGCGAGCTACTGGACAACATCTGACGCTGAGGCTCGAAGGCTAGGGGAGCAAAAGGGATTAGATACCCCTGTAGTCCTAGCAGTAAACGGTGCACGCTTGGTGTGAGGGGATTCGACCCCCCTTGTGCCGGAGCTAACGCGTTAAGCGTGCCGCCTGGGAAGTACGGCCGCAAGGCTAAAACTCAAAGAAATTGACGGGGACCCGCACAAGCGGTGGAGTATGTGGCTTAATTCGATGCAACGCGAAGAACCTTACCAAGGCTTGACATGGATTTCTAAGCACGTGAAAGCGTGTGACCCTTCGGGGGACTTCCACAGGTGCTGCATGGCCGTCGTCAGCTCGTGTCGTGAGATGTTGGGTTAAGTCCCGCAACGAGCGCAACCCCTGTGATTAGTTGCCAGCACGTAATGGTGGGGACTCTAGTCAGACTGCCCAGATCAACTGGGAGGAAGGTGGGGACGACGTCAGGTCAGTATGGCCCTTACGCCTTGGGCTGCACACGTACTACAATGCCCAGCACAATGAGAACCGAGACCGCGAGGTGGAGGAAATCTGCAAAACTGGGCCCAGTTCGGATTGGAGGCTGCAACTCGCCTCCATGAAGCCGGAATCGCTAGTAATGCTGCATCAGCTACGGCAGCGTGAATACGTTCCCGGGTCTTGTACACACCGCCCGTCACATCATGGAAGCCGGTAGCACCCGAAGTATCGTACGATCCTAAGGTGAAGCTGGTAACTGGGATGAAGTCGTAACAAGGTAGCCGTAGGGGAACCTGCGGCTGGATCACCTCCTTTCTATGGAGTAGCTGCAAACTTTCACGAGTCACTGCAGCAGGTCGATGCCCCACCCCGAGCAATCGGAAGGGCATCGCGGCGAGCGAAAGCGGACCGCAACAAAGTATTACATCCGTATGACTTCCGGATGGTTCGCAACGCACGATTTGGCTTTCGTCCTCTTCTTCTTCAATCCTCCTTCGAGAGGGGGTTTAGCTCAGTTGGTAGAGCGTCTGCTTTGCAAGCAGAATGTCAACGGTTCGAATCCGTTAACCTCCACCATCTTTTCAGGATCCGTCTCGGGTCTCGCGGGTAACCCCCAAGAGGCAAAACGGGTCCCGGAAAATTAATTGGGCCTGTAGCTCAGTTGGTTAGAGCACCGCCTTGATAAGGCGGGGGTCATAGGTTCGAGTCCTATCAGGCCCACCACTTCCCGGAATGGATCGAAGAACGTGATAACAGACTTGTGAGGGCATTGCCGCTCTTTGACATCCGCATGGAGATAACAGTTTTTTACAGACTGCAAAAAATCAATTGTTCACATGAGCCATTATTTGCGCGGTCTTGGTATATGAAAACAAAGTAGATTTGCCGGGGGTTGACTCACCCGGCCGCAACGCAAACCGCGCACCACTTTACGGCTGGGCGCAGGTGCGTTGCACGAACGAGCTGATTTCGAACATTTGGAATCAAGCTTTAAAGGGCACAGAGTGGATGCCTTGGTGCTAACAGGCGATGAAGGACGTGATAAGCTGCGATAAGCTTCGGGGAGCGGCAAACACGCTTTGATCCGGAGATTTCCGAATGGGGTAACCTGGTGGTGTTAATACGCCATCGTTCTTTCCTGAATCAAATAGGGAAAGACACGCGATACCCGGTGAAGTGAAACATCTCAGTAACCGGAGGAAAAGAAAGAGAATCGATTCCGTAAGTAGTGGCGAGCGAAAGCGGATCAGCCCAAACCGGGAGCTTGCTCCCGGGGTTGTAGGACCCCGTCATGGGACCTCGGACGATAGATGAAGGACCTGGAAAGTTCCGACAGAGAGGGTGAAATCCCCGTAATCGAAATCCGAAGAGGCCTTAGGGAGTTCCTGAGTAACACAGCACACGTGGAACGTTGTGTGAATCTGCGCCGACCACGGCGTAAGGCTAAATACTAGTTAGCGACCGATAGTGAACCAGTACCGTGAGGGAAAGGTGAAAAGAACCGCTGCGAGCGGAGTGAAATAGAACCTGAAACCCTGTGCCTACAAGGTGTAAGAGCAGCTTCGGCTGTGATTGCGTGCCTTTTGCTTAATGAGTCTGCGAGTCAGTATGTGTGGCAAGCCTAAGTTCTTCCGGAACGGAGGCGCAGCGAAAGCGAGTCCGAATAGGGCGACCATAGTTGCACGTGCTGGACCCGAAGCGGAGGTGATCTACCCTTGAGCAGGTTGAAGCGTCGGTAATACGACGTGAAGGACCGAACCGGTGAATGTTGAAAAATTCTCGGATGACTTGAGGGTAGGAGTGAAAGGCTATTCAAACCCCGTGATAGCTGGTTCTCCTCGAAATGCATTGAGGTGCAGCGTTGCGTGCTGATTACCGGGGGTAGAGCACTGAAAGGGCTAGGGGGCATACCCGTCTACCAAACCCTATCAAACTCCGAATACCGGTGAGTGGAGCGCGGCAGTGAGACGGTGGGGGATAAGCTTCATCGTCAAAAGGGAAACAACCCTGATCAGCAGCTAAGGTGCCTAAATAACGCTAAGTGGAAAGGATGTGGGATTTCACAGACAGTGAGGATGTTGGCTTAGAAGCAGCCACCATTTAAAAAGTGCGTAATAGCTTACTCATCGAGAGATCCTGCGCCGAAAATGATTGGCGATAAGCGTTATACCGAAGCTCTGGGTGTTCATCCATTGGATGGGCGCGGTAGAGGAGCATTCCCAACGCGTTGAAGGGTGATGGCGACTGACCCTGGAGAGTTGGGAAGAGAGGATGCAGACATGAGTAACGATAAGGCCGGTGAAATCCCGGCCCGCCGTAAACCCCAGGTTTCCCGGGCTACGTTTTTCGTCCCGGGGTTAGTCGGGACCTAAGCCGAGGCAGATATGCGTAGGCGATGGACAGCAGGTTAATATTCCTGCACTTGCGAAACTTAAGTAGGGAGGACGCATCAATGAAGATCACTAGGTGATTGAATTCCGAGGTGAGGCTACGGCCGATCCGCATGATTGGAGTTGGTGCCGAGAAAAGCCCCTATGTATGCTAAGCAACCCGTACCGTAAACCGACACAGGTGGGTGGGTAGAATATACCAAGGCGCAAGAGTGAACCCTGGTTAAGGAACTCGGCAAATTAGCCCCGTAACTTCGGAAGAAGGGGTGCCCCACGCGAGTGGGGCCGCAGTGAAATGGCCCAACCGACTGTTTAGCAAAAACACAGCACTCTGCCAAGACGCAAGTCCAAGTATAGGGTGTGACACGTGACCAATGCGGAAAGATTAAGGTAAGGGGTTAGCCGCAAGGCGAAGCTCTGAGCCCAAGTCCCCGTGAATGTCGGCCGTAACTATAACGGTCCTAAGGTAGCGAAATTCCTTGTCGGGTAAGTTCCGACCTGCACGAATCGTGTAACGAGTTGGGCACTGTCTCAACCAGGTGCTCAGTGAAATTGTAATGGCGGTGAAGATGCCGCCTACCCGCAGAAGGACGGAAAGACCCTATAGACCTTAACTGTAAGCTGTCATTGGTTTTTCGATTCTCATGCTCAGCATAAGTGGGAGACGTTGATCCGGTTCTTTAGGGGATCGGGGAGTCAACAGTGAGATACCACCCTTGGGTGTTGGAAGATCTAACCCCGACCCGTGAAACCGGGCGGGAAACAGTGTCAGCCGGTCAGTTTTACTGGGGCGGTATCCTCCCAAAGAGTAACGGAGGAGCGCGAAGGTGGGCTCAGCATGGTCTGCAACCATGTGTCGAGTGCATAGGCATAAGCCCGCCTAACTGTGAGACCTACAAGTCGAGCAGAGACGAAAGTCGGCCTAAGTGATCCGGCGGTAGAATGTGGAATTGCCGTCGCTCAACGGATAAAAGGTACCTTAGGGATAACAGGCTGATTTCGCCCAAGAGTTCATATCGACGGCGAAGTTTGGCACCTCGATGTCGGCTCGTCGCATCCTGGGGCTGGAGAAGGTCCCAAGGGTCCGGCTGTTCGCCGGTTAAAGCGGCACGCGAGCTGGGTTCAGAACGTCGCGAGACAGTTCGGTCCTCTATCCTCTGTGGGCGCAGGAAAACTGAGGGGTTCAATTCCTAGTACGAGAGGACCGGAATTGACGAACCTCTGGTGCACCGGTTGTCCTGTCAAGGGCATGGCCGGGTAGCTAAGTTCGGAAGAGATAAGCGCTGAAAGCATCTAAGCGCCAAGCTCCTCCCAAGATGAGTTTTCCCTGAAGGATCGTGGAAGACTACCACGTTGATAGGCCGGAAGTGGAAGTGTGGCAACATATGCAGCTTACCGGTACTAATCATCCGTCTGGCTTGATTCCGTTCGGAATCGCTTTGTTTCGGCAAGCGACCGCGCAACGGCTCACCAAGTGGACGAATTGAGGTTTGATAAAAGACGAAGATCTCCGTGCGGATGCCAGAGAGCGGCAAGCATGAAAGTTGATAGTGAAGGGTTGATTGTTGATAGTCCGGGCTTCGGTTCCGACCATCAACCGTCAACTTGAAACCATCAACTTTCCCCGCTACGACCTCCAGAGTCCCGGCCCTGACCCGATCGCTTGATCGACAACAGGGCCGCCCTCTGGTGGCCAGAGCGCGGTGGAACCACCCGGTCCCATTCCGAACCCGGAAGTGAAACGCTGCAGCGCCAATGGTATTGGGACGACAGGTCCTGTGAGAGTAGGTCGCCGCCAGGTATTCGCCCGGCCCCGAGTAACATCGGGGCCGGGCGCTTTTTTGTGCACGGATGGGAGGATCGGTGGCCGACAGCCGGCTGCCCGTTTTTTTGAGATCGTGACCGGTTTCTATCCTTGTTAGACCGCCTTACTCCAAGTCATGAGCATCGATCGGCCCATAGTCATTCTCGCGCCCCGGATTACGGATGACTCGGTCACTATCTGGCGCACCTGCCTTGATCTCGGCTGGAGCTCCGTCCGTCTCCGGGGCTGGCGCGTTCCCGACGAGCTTCTCTCCCATTCCGGCGACTTCATTCTCTACGGCGAACCCCTCTTCGCCGAAGCCGCATGCGATCAGCTAGGGCTTGTCTTGCTGGAGCCCGCCATTGACTGGCTCACCACGGTCCCCCGCGAGCACCTTTCCCGCGAGATCGAGATTATGAGCTTGGGCGACGCCCGTAACAAAGTTTCCCGCGCCTTCGTCAAACCGGCCGACGGCAAGATTTTCGAGCCCAAAGTGTACGATACTGGCGCCGATCTGCCCACGGAGGACCGCGTTGATGCGTCCATTCCCGTGCTGCGTTCCGGCATCATGGATTTCAGGCTGGAGGTCCGTTGCTTCATTAAGGAGCGGGAGATCGTGACGCTAAGTCCCTATTGGCGAAACGATGAGCTGGCACTCGATCCCGCTGGCAACTGGCCTTTCCTCCTTGGTGAGGAGGAAGCCGCCCGCACCTTCGCATGCAAAGTTCTGGCGGATCCGAAAGTCACTCTGCCTCCCGCCTGTACCTTGGACGTCGGTCTGGATGCCAGAGGGGTTTGGGCGGTGATCGAAGCGAACCCTTGCTGGGGAGCCGGCCTCTACGGATGCGATCCAGCCGCCGTGCTAAAGACAATCCGCGTGGCGATCCGCAAGCGGAGCGAGGTGTCTGTCGACGATCTGCCGTGGATCTCAAAACGCCGCAGCGAGATCCATGGCGAGCCCTGACCGCCTTTCTATTCCACCGCCACGATCCGGATCTTTCCCGCCGGCTGCCGCATCGCGTCGGATAACGTCGCCCCCACCGTCACCGATGGCACCACCGGCGTCTGATCCAGAGCATTCTTCAGCGCCCCTTCCACCAGTTGCCCGCAATGGATCTTCATCGGCGGCAGCGGTCCCAGATCGCCGGTCAGCTCGTTGGCAGAAAGCTCCCGCGCCTCCTCCGCCGTCTTGCCCTTGAGCAGCTCCGTCGCCATCGAGGCCACCGCAATCGCCGTCTGGCAGCCGAAGGATTGGAAGGACGCGCGATCGATCACCCGCTTGCCGTCCTTTTCCGTGAACTTCAGCCACATCCGCAGCATGTCCCCGCAATCCGGCGAACCCACCGTTCCCACCGCATCCGCATCGGGGATTTCTCCCTGATTCTGCGGCTTGGCGAGGGCCTCGCGCACCTTCTCTTCGAAATCGCTCATGTCCGGACGATGCGGCAAGACCGCAGGGATTCAAGCGCGGGCTTGCCAAGACAGGCCAAGGCGGGAAAGGCTAGCGCACACCGAACGAGGCCGTGACACCCGGCAAGCTCGGCTGGCGTGCATGCATTTCCTCGGAATTGAAATCGGCCATGCGGCGACCCGCGTGGTGGCGCTGGATTTGGAAGCCGCGACGGTGTCCGCGGAGGCCGTCGCCGCCCACGCGTGGGTGGAAGGCTTGCCCGACGGCTATCGCGAGCAGGATCCTTCCTGTTGGATCGCCGCCGCCGATCAAGCGATGCGCCAATGCCTCGAATCCCTCGGCACCCATCGCGGCGGCGTCGCCGGCATCGGCATCACCTCGCCCACCGGCGGCATGGTCGTGCTCGATGAAAACAACCGCATCGTCCGCCCGGCCAAGCTCGGCATCGACCGCTCCGCCCAGCGCCAGGCCGACGAGATCGGCCGCGCCTTCGGTGGTGCTCCCGGGCTCATCGAACTATGCGGCAATTCCGTTGCCGCCGGCTCCCTCGCCGCCCAATGCCTCTGGCTCAAGCAGCACGAGCCCTACCACTTCCAGCGCACTGCGCGCTTGATGACCCCGCAGGATTTCATCGGCTACTGGCTCACCGGCGAGGCCGGGATCGAGGCCGGCTCCGCCGCCACCACCGGCCTCTTCAATGTCCCGCAGCGCCGCTGGAGCGCCGAGCTCATGGAGTTCATCGACTCCCGGCTCTTCGACATGCTGCCGCCCGGCATCTCCCCGGCCCAACCGCGCGGCGTCCTCCGGCCCGCCCTGTGCAAGGCCTGGGGCATCCCGGAGGGCGTCATCGTGGCCCCCGGCTCTGGTGCCGCCGCCCTAGCCGCCCTGGCCGTCGGTGCCGCCTCCGATGGTGCCGTCGTCGCTGACCTCTCTGCCGATGGCTCGCTCGCGGCAGTCTCCGACCGGCCTTGCGTCGATTTCCGCGGCGAAGCAGCCACCCTCTGCGATTCCTCCGGTCGCTGGCTCGCCCGCCTCGGCATGTCGAATGCCGTCGCCGCGCTGGAATTGGTCCGTCGCCACTACGGCTGGTCCGGCGCCGAATTCGAGCGCGCCTTGGAAGCCACCACCGCCGGGGCCAATGGCCTGCTCTTCCTGCCCTACCTCCGCGGCGAGGCCACCCCGCGCCTCCCCGACGCCAGCGGCGTCCTCCACGGCATCACCCTCGACAATTTCACGCCTGGCAATCTCGCTCGCGCCGCCGCGGAGGGCCTCGCCCTCGGCTTCGGCTACGCCTTCAGCCGCCTCCGCGATCTCGGCTTCGAGCCCGCCGGCGTCCGCGTCGCCCGCGATGCCGGGCCCGCCTTCCAGCAATTGCTTGCGGATGTCTTCGGTGTCCCGGTCGTCGCTGTCGCGGGCACCGGCGGCCCCTTGCTCGGCGCGGCCATGCAGGCGGCCGTCGTCTACTTCCGCCTGAATGGCGAGTCTCTGGGCTTCGACGAAATCGCCGGTTACATCGTCACCGTGGACGAGTCCACGCGCCGCGATCCCGACCCGCAGCGCCACGAATTCTACGAAAGCATGCTGGCCCGCCAACAGTACCTCGTGGAGACCCTGCACGCGGGAGGTTTCCTCTAATGGCGGGCGACCGCAGCGAGGTCCGCGAAAGCGGCAAGGCGAACTTCCTCGGCAAGCTCGCCGGACGGATCATGCAGGCTTGGTGCGCCACCTTGCGCTTCGAGATCGTCGACCGCTGCGGCCTCACCCGCCCCGGTGGCATCGAGGGCCCGGTCATCTACTGCCTCTGGCACAACCGCATCTTCACCGTGCCCGCCGCGTGGAAGCGCGCGTGCGGCAAGCACCGCCGCGCCGTGGTCCTCACCAGCGCCAGCCACGATGGCGCGGCACTCGCCCGTGCCATGGGCGTCTTCGGCATCGGCTCGGTCCGCGGCTCGTCTTCCCGCCGCGGCGTCGCCGCCCTCGTCGGCATGCGCAAGGTCCTGCGCGAGGGCACCGACGTCTGCCTCACGCCGGATGGCCCCCGCGGACCCCGCTACATCATCCAGCCCGGAATGGTGAAGCTCGCCGAAACCAGCGGCGCGCCGATCATTCCGATCCACGTCGAGTATCCCTCCTGCTGGCGGCTGAAGTCCTGGGACCGCTTCGCCATCCCGAAGCCCTGCAGCACCGTGCGCGTCATCTTCGACGAGGCACTTGCCGTCCCGGCCAAGCTCCCGGAAGATGAATTCGAAAGCTGGCGCAGCCGTATCGAGCAACTCATGCGCGACGGCACCGGCGAAATCTTTTCCAACGACGAAGTACGATGAGTTCCGTAATTGATGGCAAGGCGGTCGCCGCGGCAGTCCTGGAAGAATGCCGCACCGAAACCGCCGAATTGAAAGCGCAGGGCATCACGCCCGGTCTCGCCGTGGTCTTGGTCGGCGACGATCCGGCATCCCACGTCTACGTCAGCTCGAAGGTGAAGACCTGCGGCGAACTCGGCCTGCACTCCCGCAAGATCGTGCTCCCCGCCACGGCGACCCAAGACGAGGTCCTCGCCATCGTCCGCGAGTTGAATGCCGATCCCGCAATCCACGGCATCCTCGTCCAGAGCCCGCCGCCCAAGCACATCGATGAAGATGCGGTCGTGCGCACCCTCGACCCGCGCAAGGACGTGGACGGCTTCCACCCGGAAAACGTCGCCAAGCTCGTCTTGGAAGATCCCACCGGCTTCGTCCCCTGCACCCCCGCAGGCTGCATGCGCCTGCTCGCCGCCGCCGGCGTGAAAACCGCCGGCGCGGAAGCCGTCGTCATCGGCCGCAGCATGATCGTCGGCAAGCCCATGGCCCTCCTCCTTATGGCCAAGGGCGCCGACGCCACCGTCACCGTCGCCCACTCCCGCAGCCGCGATCTCCCCGCCATCTGCCGCCGCGCGGACATCATCATCGCCGCCGTCGGCCGCCCTGAAATGGTCAAGGCCGATTGGGTGAAGGAAGGTGCCGTTGTCATCGATGTCGGCATCAACCGCGTCGATGACCCTTCCACCAAGAAAGGCTATCGCCTCGTCGGCGACGTCGCCTACGCCGAAGTCGCGCCGAAGTGCTCCGCCATCACCCCCGTCCCCGGCGGCGTCGGTCCCATGACCATCGCTCTCCTGATCAAGAACACCCTCCAAGCCGCCCGGCAGATCGGATAGGCCAATGAGGATTTTCACGGACGAGGAGGTTGTGCTTTGGCTTGAGCAGCACTCCATCCAAGCGAACCCCTATTCGAAGAATTCGCATCCGTTTGACGGTTTTTATCAGCAGCGTCCGATTCCCAGTAGCGGGGATACGGCAGCATTTGCAGAGAGTCTTATCCGGCGGGAGGCTGGGTTCTCCTCGGCGCTCTTGCACTTCACGGATTGGGCTCATTATCAGCCGGTGCAAATGTCCGCCATTTGCGCGATCCGAAGCGCCGCAGAGGACGAGCGGCTTCTGATCGAGGCCCCGGGTCACCTGTTCGGCAGCGAACAAGAGGAAGCCCTGATCCAAATGTTTGGACTCGGGATGGAGTTCGGTTGGACGGCCTACCTCTACTTTGAGACAGAGCTTACCTACCTCGCTTGGGAAGGGGAGCTGCTCGACGAATGGAGGATCGGGCCCGGACAGCGGGGCTTCGATATTTCAATGAGCCAAGATTCCTAAACCGGCGGCTCCCCCAAAATCCACTTCGCGCGCTTCGGATTCGGGTGCCGCCGCAGCGTCGCAAAGTCGTCGATCAGACCAGCCCGCGGGAAATAAGGCTCCGCGGATTCGCCGACAGGAAGATCGATATTGATCTCCAGCTTGTAGAGGTCGTCCTCCCCGCGGAAGACGCTCAGCTTGCCCAAGAACCCTTTCCCGTCGAAAGTTTCATACTCGACGATCGTGCCGGGAAGGTCGTGGAAATCGATGCCCGCGGGCAGGGGAATCCAGTCGTCATCCAGAATCTCTTCTTCAACCACTCCTTGGTCTTCTTCTTGCACGGAGGAAAGCTTGGACATGTGCGGCGAAAGCGTCAAACGCACAGCTTGAAACCAGCGAATTCCCCTTGGGTTGCGGGCATTCGGTCCCTCCTCGAACAAGAAAGGCCGGACGGTTTCCCGTCCGGCCTCCTTGATAACTCTGTCGAAGACAGGGCCAGGGCTTCTTAGTAGTCGCCCATGCCACCGCCGTGATCGTGGCCATGGCCACCACCGCCGCCGGCTTTCTCTTCCTTGATCTCGGTGATCAGGGCTTCCGTCGTGAGCAGCAGGCCAGCGATCGAGGCCGCGTTCTGCAGCGCCGAGCGGGTCACCTTGGTCGGATCAACGACACCGGCAGCCACGAGGTCTTCGTACTTGTCGGTCGCGACGTTGTAGCCTTCGGCACCGTTCTTCACGCGCTCGACGATCAGCGCGCCTTCGCGGCCGGCGTTGGCAGCGAGCTGGCGGAGCGGGGCTTCAATGGCGCGGGCCACGATGCCTGCACCGGTCTTCTCGTCGCCGGTCAGGCCGAGGTCACCCACGGCAGCCTGCGCGCGGATCAGCGCGACGCCACCGCCAGGAACGATGCCTTCTTCCACCGCAGCGCGGGTGGCGTGCAGGGCGTCTTCCACGCGGGCCTTCTTTTCCTTCATCTCGGTCTCGGTGGCAGCACCGACGTTGATGACGGCCACACCGCCGGCGAGCTTGGCGAGGCGCTCCTGGAGCTTCTCGCGGTCGTAATCGCTGGTCGTGTCGTCGATCTGGCGGCGGATCTGGTTGACCCGGCCGGTGATCGTTTCGCTGGTGCCGGCACCTTCCACGATCGTCGTGTTTTCCTTGGTGACGGTGATGCGCTTGGCGCTGCCGAGGTCGCTCAGCTCCACGCCCTCAAGCTTGATGCCGAGGTCTTCGGTGATGACCTTGCCACCGGTCAGGACGGCCAGGTCTTCCAGCATCGCCTTGCGGCGGTCGCCGAAGCCCGGAGCCTTCACGGCCGCGATGTGCAGGATGCCGCGCAGCTTGTTCACCACCAGGGTGGCCAGCGCTTCGCCTTCCACGTCTTCCGCGATGATCAGCAGCGGGCGACCGGTCTTGGCCACCTTCTCGAGCAGCGGCAGCATGTCCTTCAGCGAGGAGATCTTCTTCTCGTTGATGAGCAGGTAAGCGTTGTCGAGCGAGACTTCCATGGTCTCGGCGTTGGTCACGAAGTACGGCGAGAGGTAACCCTTGTCGAACTGCATGCCTTCCACCACATCGAGCGTGGTTTCGATGCCCTTGGCTTCTTCCACGGTGATCGTGCCGTCCTTGCCGACCTTGTCCATCGCCTCGGCGATGATGCCGCCGATGGTTTCGTCCCAGTTGGCGGAGACCGTGGCGACCTGGGCGATTTCCTTGGTGTCGTTGACTTCCTTGGAGAGCACCTTGAGCTGGGCCACGATCGCTTCGGTGGCCTTCATGATCCCGCGTTGCAGCGAGATCGGGTTGGCACCGGCGGTCACGTTGCGGAGACCTTCCTTGTAGATGGATTCCGCAAGCACGGTGGCCGTCGTGGTGCCGTCACCGGCGATGTCGGAAGTCCGGGAAGAAACTTCGCGGATCAACTGGGCACCCATGTTTTCATAGGGACACTCCAGCTCGATTTCCTTGGCGACGGAAACGCCGTCCTTGGTGATCGTCGGCGAGCCGAACTTCTTGTCCAGGATGACATTGCGGCCGGCCGGGCCGAGGGTCGCCTTGACGGCACGGGCGAGTTTCTCCACGCCGCGGAGAAGCGCCTGGCGGGCTGCTTCGTCGAATTGCAATTGCTTAGCCATGATAAGTGATTGGTTGGGAGTGTTGGGTTAACGGGATTAGGCGACGATGCCAAGGATGTCGGACTCGGAAATGATCAGGACTTCCTGGCCGTCGACCTTCACTTCAGTGCCGCCGTACTTCGAGATGAGAACCTTGTCGCCCACCTTCACGGTGAACTCGATCTTGTTACCTTTTTCGTCCAAGCCGCCGGTGCCGAGGCTGAGGACTTCGGCTTCCTGCGGCTTTTCCTTGGCGGTGTCCGGGAGCACGATGCCGCCGGCGCTGACTGCTTCGGCGTCGAGGCGCTTCACGAGCACGCGCTGACCGAGTGGTTTGATGGTTGCCATGTGGTTGGTTGGTTTGGTTTGCGTTTGGTTGTTGAGAAGCCGCACCCTCTTGGAAGGGGCGGAAAGTTTTTGTTGGCTGCCATGGAGTGGCAAGCCCGGAAGAATTTAGAACGAAACAGTCCGCTGATGAGATTTGTCGTGCTGCATGGTGGCCTCCACCAACGCGGCCAGTGAACTGATCCCGGTTTCCGTGGCGATCTTCTGGAAGTGCGGGCCGAGCAAGCCCAGCACCCGCATCTCGATGACGTCATCCAAGATTACCTTCTCGCCCTCGGCGATTCCATCGCGGACCTCCTCGAACAGCGTCATCGTCCGCTTGGAATATTTCGCTCTCAAGGCGGACTTCGCCACGGCCACGAGACGTCGGGCCTCGTTGACCGCATCGCGCAGCGGAATGCCATTCTTGCCGTAGAGCGATTGGTCGACGATCCGGGTCGCGATCCAAGGAGTCTCGTCGGGGAAAACGACGAGATACTCCCGGACCATTGAGTTACCCTGATAGCCCTCACCTTCATGCTGGCACGCGCCGATGAGAAGGACGTGACCACCGAGGTGGTCGATCCATCCCGTGCGGAAACACACGGCCGCCGAATCATTGAGATTGCTCATTGTCGCGAGGTGAAGCGGGGTCCCGTCGGGGATTACTTATCCACCACTTCCGCCTCCACGACCTTGCCCTTGGCCTGGCGTGGCTCGCTCGACTGGGCCGACTCGCCCGGCTCGACATCCACGTCGCCGCCTTGCGGGTTCCCGCCCATCGCGCCCTGCGCCTGCTGCGCGGCTTCGTAGAGGCCCTGCAGTGCGGCTTCGAGGGCCGAGGTCGCACCCTTGATCGCGTCGATGTTGTCGCTCTTCAGCGCTTCCTTCACCGCGTCGATCTTGGCCTGGATGCCGGACTTGAGTTCTTCCGGTGCCTCGGCAGGCAGTTCCGCGAGTTGCTTCTCGACGCTGTAAACCAAGTTTTCGGCCTTGTTCTTGGTGTCGATCGTTTCCACCCGCTTCTTGTCTTCCTCGGCGTGTGCCTCGGCTTCCTGCTTGGCCTTCTCGATCTCGTCTTTCGACAGACCGGAGGAACCTTGGATCGAGATTTTCTGCTCCTTACCGGACTCCTTGTCCTTCGCGGACACGTGCAGGATCCCGTTCGCGTCGATGTCGAAGGTCACTTCGATCTGTGGTTCGCCGCGGCGCTTTGGCGCGATCCCGTCGAGCTTGAAGTTCCCCAGCAGCTTGTTGTCGCTGAACATCGGGCGCTCCCCTTGGGAGATCCGGATGTCCACCGCCGGCTGGTTGTCGGAAGCGGTCGAGAAGACCTGCGACTTCTTCGCCGGGATCGTCGTATTGCGCTCGATCATCGGCGTCGCACGCGAGCCTTCCGTCTCGATCGAAAGCGTCAGCGGCGTCACGTCGAGAAGGAGCACGTCCTTCACGTCGCCCTTCAGCACGCCGCCTTGGATCGAGGCGCCGATCGCCACCACTTCGTCCGGGTTCACGCCGCGGTGCGGCTCCTTCCCGGCCAGCTCCTTGGCGATCTCGATCACCTTCGGCATGCGGGTCATTCCGCCGACGAGCACCAGCTCATCGACATGCGATGCCGCCACGCCGGCTTCCTTGAGACACTCGCGCACCGGCTTCTTGGTCCGCTCGAAGAGCGAATCGGTCAGCTGCTCCAGCTTCGCCCGCGTCAGCGTCAGCTGGATGTGCTTCGGCCCGGTCTGGTCCGCCGTGATGAAAGGCAGGCTGATGTCGTAAGACTGGCTGGAGGACAGCGCGATCTTCGCCTTCTCCGCCTCTTCCTTGATCCGCTGCAGCGCGTCCGGCTGCGTGGAGAGGTCGATGCCCTGGTCCTTCTTGAATTCACCCACGATCCACGCGATCAGCGCGTTGTCCCAGTCGTCGCCGCCAAGCTGCGTATCGCCGTCCGTCGCCAGCACCTCGAAGACCCCGTCGCCGATCTCCAGCACGGAGATGTCGAAGGTGCCGCCGCCGAGGTCATACACCGCGATTTTCTCGTCCGACTTCTTGTCGAGCCCGTAAGCCAGCGCCGCCGCGGTCGGCTCGTTGATGATCCGGCGCACGTTCAGGCCGGCGATCTCGCCCGCAGCCTTGGTCGCGTTGCGCTGGGAGTCGTTGAAATAAGCAGGCACCGTGATCACCGCATCGGTGATGGTTTCGCCGAGCTTGGCTTCCGCATCGGCCTTCAGCTTGCCGAGCACCATCGCCGCGATCTCCTGCGGCGAGTAAGTCTTCTTCTCACCGCCGACTTCCACTTCGATGTGGGCGTCGCCATTCGCCGCCGCCACGATCGTGTAAGGCAGCTTCTTGTCGGCTTCCGAAAGCTCCGAGAACTTGCGGCCGATCAGGCGCTTGGCGGAGAAAATCGTGTTCTTCGGATTGGTCACCGCCTGGCGCTTCGCCGCCTGGCCGACCACGCGCTCGCCGCTCTTCGTGAACGCCACGATCGATGGCGTGGTGCGGGCTCCTTCCGAATTTTCGAGAACGACCGGCTCGCCGCCATCCATGACGGCCATGCAGGAGTTCGTCGTTCCGAGGTCGATACCGAGGATCTTGGACATATTGAGAAAGTGGGTTAGAGGTTCTTGGGTTCGCCTGTTAGAGGCAGGTCAGATTGCTGACCGCCTTTCGCATCCCATGTGCCACCCCCGGAATGAAATACTTAATCATCTGATCAACAGGGGATTGTGATCCGTGGAACTGTTCCCCGGAAGGAGATGCCGCGACGGGATTGCGCCATCATGTCACACCGCAGGGCGGCAACTTGGCGCACTGCGACAGCTTTCTACTCCCCAGTCGGTTTCCGCGCGGTCTGAAGGAGCCGAGTTATCGCGACCGCAGAGGCTCCAAAGCCTTGAAGAGGCGGCAGGGAGATAGCCCGGGGTAAGCGGAGCGCAACCCCGGGTCATGGCCCCCCACGTGACGTCCCCTGAAAAGGGACCGGGAGCTGGCTGATGCCGAAACGTTCCGGTTTTTCTGCGCTGCTTGGATGCTCCAAACTTTAGAAGATCTTCCCGCGGACAGGGAGGGATTCGAACCCTCGGGTACTATTGCTAGCACACACGCTTTCCAAGCGTGCTCATTCGACCACTCTGACACCTGCCCTTCGCGGAAGGGCGCGCACCCTAGGGGGCGCCCTCTCGCTTGGCAACCCGATTTTCGGAGAGAGTTTGCGGGCCGGTCCCCGGCCGACTTGGCGGCATTACGCTGGAGCTGCCTTCCCTCGGGCATCCGGCCATCTTCCGCCCTCCACCGGGATTCCTGAGTCCTCTTGACGCGAGCTTCCAAATTATACATTGTATTACCATGAACGAAAAGCCCGTCATCACCCTCAAGAAGTGGGGCAATAGCATCGGCCTGCTGCTTCCAGCGGCAATGGCCAAGGCCGCCCATCTCTCGTCCGGGAATCGCGTCGAAATTGACGTTTCCGATGGCACGCTCACCGTCCGCAAGGCTCCCGGCCAGTCCCGGATTGAAGAACTCTGCTCCGCCATCACCCCCGAAAACCTTCACTCCGAAGCCGGATGGGGCAGCCCGCAAGGAAACGAGGCATGGTGAAAAAAGCCTCCTACGTGCCGGATCGGGGCGATGTCGTCTGGACGGATTTCGATCCTCAAGCGGGTAAGGAGCAGGCCGGAAAACGGCCCGCCCTCGTGCTTTCCCCCAAGGCCTACAACGCCAAAACAAGCCTCGCCGTGATGGTGCCGATCACCAGCCAGGTGAAAGGGTATCCCTTCGAGGTCGCCATCCACACCCGGGCCGTCACAGGCGTCGCGCTTTCGGACCATTTGAAAAACCTGGCTTGGAAGGCTCGCGGCATTCGATTTGCCGATACCGTACCGTCTTCCGTTCTCGACGAGGTGACGGCGAATATCGGCGCCCTTCTGTCGATCTGACCTCGCCCACTTTCTCCGGCATAGCCTCCGAATCCCAAGGGAACTTTGGCACCCCATCTTCTAAGAAGAATGCGTTCCCTCATCGCGCTCGGACTGCCTCATCGCCATCCGGCCACCTTCCCCTAGAGTATCCCGGGTTTCGCAAATGACGCCCGGGGGACGGGTGGCATTGTGTTTTGCACGGCGTTCCGTGCATATTGCCTTCTTGCCTACCTGTTCAAGAGATATGTGCAGCCTACGCGAAATCACGGCTCCAACAGGGTTCCGGCATATCTCGAATCGTCGGTTTGCTTCCTGCTAGAGCAGCTCCCCATGGCTACGACTCAAACCGAGGTATTGCAGGACCATCTTCTAAGCGCGGCACTCTCCTTCCTGGAGGAGGCCGGCGGGACGGGTCGATCGATCTTGGTCCCTCTGCCAGGCGGGCGGAAGCTGGGTATCGAAGTCGAGCTCTTCGAGCCAACCGAGTCCGGCAAAAGCCACGACAGTGAGCGCAGCTTGGCAAAGACCGGCAGGGGGAACTGACGGCTGTTCCCAACCGATTCGGCGGCGAAGCTGCGGCACCGGTTCCATACCGAGGATCCCGCATGCTCCCTTGTGCACGAATCGCGGGACCGCTAGATCCTCCGCAAGGTCACCATGTACACTCCCTCCGCCTTTCGCGTCGAAGACCCCGGCAAGCTCGCCGCTTTCATCCGGAGCCACTCCTTTGCCACGCTGATCACCCACGATGGCAGCGCCCCCTTCGCCAGCCATCTCCCCATGCTTCTTCGCCCCGGGGAAGGCAGCCACGGCACGCTGCTGTCCCACATGGCCCGCGCCAATCCCCAGTGGCAGCACTTCGCCTCCGGCAGCGAGGTCCTCGCCGTCTTCCACGGCCCGCACACCTACATCTCGCCTTCCTGGTACGAGACCGGCCCCGCCGTGCCCACCTGGAACTACGCCACCGTCCACGCCTACGGGGTGCCGGTAATCTTCCGCGACCACGACCGCGTCGTCTCGCTCCTCCAGGATACCGTCTCCGAATACGAGTCATCCCTCCCGCAGCCCTGGCCCGGCGTCCTCCCTGAGGACTACCGCGACAAGCTCATCCACGGCATCGTCGCCTTTGAAATCCCCATCACGCGGATCGAGGGCAAATTCAAGCTCGGCCAGAACCGTCCCCCGGCAGACGTCCAAGGAGTCTTCGACGCCCTCTCCCGATCCGGTGACCCCGGCGATCGCGCCGTCGCCCGCATGATGCTCACCGAGTGCGAGCTGCAAGACGGCGCCCCCACGCTGACCTACTCAAGCGTCACCGAAAGCGACTTCGACGAACTCGCCGCCCTCCGCATCGCCGCCATGCGCGATAGCCTCGAGCGCGTCGGCCGCTTCGATCCCGATCGGGCCCGCGAGCGCCTGCGTAATTCCTTCTACCCCGAGCACACCCGCTTCGTGCAGTGGGGCGGAGAACGCATCGGCTTCTACACCTTTCGCCCCGCCGCCGCTTGCGTCCACCTCGACCATCTCTATATCCATCCCTCCAGTCAGTCCCGCGGCCTTGGCTCTCAAGTCATCACCCATCTGCTTTCCCAATCGGACGCCAGCCGCCTTCCCGTCCACCTTGGAGCCTTGCGGGATAGCCCCTCGAACCGCTTCTACCAGCGCCACGGCTTCGTGAAAACGAGCGAGGACGAATGGGACATCTACTATGTGCGCATGCCCAAGGAGGGGGTGCGTCTCGCGCCCCCGTAGCCTTTTGGCACCCGGCCCTCCCGCTGCCTCCTCTCTGAAATCTCAAATTTGAGATTCATGAACCTCCGCCTCTCGCCCCGCCTTGCCGCAGCAGTCGCGAATGCCGATCCAGCCTCGGGCTGGTTTGATCACGGAAGAGAAGCCGTCGGCAGGAAAAGCCTCAACGAGTTCCCTGCCACCCGCCTGAATCCATACTTCTCATACAGCGCTACCACCTCCTCTTCCGCCGCATCCACTGCCAGGCCGATCCCGCCGGTACCTTGCAGCGAGGCCGCGGCAATCTCACGGGCAGCGGCGATCAGTAGTCGGGCGATACCGCGTCCTTGGAACTCCGCTGCGGTGGCGAGGCGTCCGAGTAGGACCACGGGCACGGGCATTTGCGGCAGCCCCTTGGCGACCCCCGGCCAGTCCTTGGCCTCGGCCAGAGTCGTGGTCAGGGTAAAGTAACCGAGAATCCGCTTCGGCACTACGGCATCGCGTTCGAGGAGCACCCGGGTCACGCTCACGCCCTTCGTGAGGTGCCCGCGAGCCGTCTCCTTGAGGTAGCGATCAAGCGAGTCTCGTCCGCAGGAAAAAGCCTGGCGATCATGATCGCCGGACAGCAGCTCAAGATCGTATCCGGACATGTGTGGCGAGGTCCTTGGCTGCCTTCTTGGCGGCGGCATTGACGGCGGGCGGTTTCGCGAGCATCCGCCGGATCGTCGCCGCTTCCTCGCTGCTAAGCATCCAGCGGCTCTCTTCTTCGAGGACCCGCTCCGCCTCGCGTGAAGCGGCGTCCAGAATGAATGCCGCGACCGATTGCCCCTTGACGGCGGATGCCTCTCTCAAGCGCTCCACCGTCGCTTCGGGAAAGCGCGGATTGATGCGGATCAAGCGCTTGGCCGGCTTCCTTTCCACCGTCTTCTTCATGCCGCTGAACTTAGCAGACACGGGAGGTCCCGCAATCCGAAACGTGACACCGTTTTGGCACCTCTCCGGACCCCGCGGTCAAGCTGCTTTGTTTCCAACCGTTCGCAAGCCCCAAGCTTGACCTCTTCCAGCATAACTCCAGTATCCACCCCATCGTCTGCCCGGAGTTGGTTTCTCCCCAACTCGAGCCCGGACGCTCCT
The DNA here is from genome assembly GCF_040801775.1 of Luteolibacter sp. Populi. Lineage (GTDB taxonomy): Bacteria > Verrucomicrobiota > Verrucomicrobiia > Verrucomicrobiales > Akkermansiaceae > Haloferula. Next base: position 3,245,374 of record NZ_CP161812.1, on the reverse strand, counting down.
CCCCAGCCTCATGATTCTACTCCCCTCGTTTCGTGGCGTTGCCGCGATGGCAGCCGCCGTATCCGCATGCGCTTCCCTGCATGCCATCCCCTTCAATGACCGCTTCGAATTCGCAGCGGACCTTGGAAACCCCGCCGAACTGCTCCGGCAATCGGATCCCCGCGTCGCCTCCTTCGAGGAATTCGAGAACTCGCTCGAGTTGTCGGAGGACTCCGTCCCGCTGTCCGCCCGGTCCGGTTCCCTCTGGTTCCGCTGGACCGCTCCGGCCACCGCGACCTACCGCCTTATCGGGCTTGAGGCCGGCGATCTGGTCGATGTCTATCAAAGCTCGGGCGGTAACCTCGGCGCGCCCGTGGTCCCTGATGAGGACGAATTCCTGATGAAGTTCGCCGCCACCGCCGGCCAGACCTTCTACTTCCGTCACACCGCATGGACCGAGGTCTTCAATCCCTTCTTCGGACCGCTGGTTCCGGGTGGCTTCATCCTGCGTCGCGAGGGGACCGCCAAGCTTACCGACTTCGGGCCGCGCGAGTCCTTGTCCGCCTTCCTGACAAGTCACGGTGCCGCGAATTCGGAGAAGTACCGCTGGACGGTCACCCAGAGCGGCAGCTACCGCCTGGCCGTCGCATCGTTCTTCGACCCCGAGGAGGAACCCTCGGTCGGCCTCGTCCTCCGCAAGAATGGCGGGGAAGTTTCAGGTCTCGAACTCAATGAAATCCTGACCCTGCCTCTGGTGGCTGGCGATGTCATGGAAGTCACCATCTCCGGGAACGCCCGCTTTGCGCCCCTGAGCTTCGTGCCCGAGCCCTCCGCTTCCCCGGATCTGGGAAGCGTCACCTCGGCTCAGGTGCCCTCGGCTCCGGATCTGGACTACGAGTGGCTTTGGACCGCCCCGGCCAATGGCTACCTGAAGCTGGAACTCAGCACCCCCTTCACCGACAATGTCCTCTACTTCAGCGAATTCGAGGCATTCCCCTATTCACTCACCTATGTCACACCCCTGGATGGCGATGCCGCCACCTTGGCCTACCGCGTGACCTTGGTCGAGAAGGTGGAAGCCGGCGTGACCTACGTCTTCTCGGACGCCTTCGGATCGGGCAGCCCGGTTCCCGGCACGATCGCGCTGAAGTTCTTCTCCGCGCCCTCCACCGTCGCAGAGCGGGTCGATGCCGCTTCCGCCGAGCTGGCCTTGGAAACCGATGCCTCGTTGCTCAACGCCGACGATCATCTGGCGGCTGCCCTTTCGATCGAACCGGCGAACGCCCATGCCAATGCCTTCCGGGCATTCACACGGCTCGCCCTGCTGGAAAAGGAACCTGCCTACACCGCATTCCTCCAAAGCCTGAACATCACCGACGAGGGGCCGGATATCTTCCACCCGAAGCTCATCATGCCTGAGGCTCCCGAGGGCGAGCCCTTGTTCTCCGCGGCTGCAAACGCGACCGACCGGATCGCCGCCCTGCGAACGCTTCTCAGCCCCCGCCTGACCGAGATTCGCGGCCTCCTCAATGCCTCCGTCGCGGTCGACGACCGCCGGAGCTACGTGGCGAAACTCTCGCAGTCTTACGTCATCGACGAGGCGGATATCCTCGGCATGAAGGCCAGCGTGGATATCGTCCAGGCCCTCCTGGACTTGCTCGCCGTCTACGATCTCGGCGGATCGCTGAATGCCATCGTGGACTTGGAAAGCGACGGGGAGATCGATCTCGAGCGCGCCGTAGCCGAGATCCCCACGCTCCTTGAAGTGGCGAATTCGGCGGCGATCGCCGAGTTCAAGACCAAGATCACCAATGCCAATAACCTGCTTTGCGCGGCCTTGATCCAATCCGCCGGGCAAAGGACCGTCGCGGGCAGCCACATGTTCCCGCCGGTCGGTCTCCTGGAGGGCGGCGATGATCTCCTTCAGCACATGGAAGGGATCGAAGTCCTCGCCAAGGCGCTGCTCGGACCGGTCAAGATCGGCACCGAGACCGTTGACCTGACGCAGTGGAATTCGTCCTCGGCTAGCTTGCGTTCCCTGCTTCCCGCCTTGCGCGGCAACCGTGCCCTGGGTCTTACCGCTCCTGATCCCACCTTCGATGGCATCCTCCCGAATATGGGTCTCGGCCGCTTCGATCGCTTGCTCGAGTCGAACCGCGCCCTTGCCGACCCCGCGGGATTCTCCCTTTGGATCGAAGGCTTTCTTGAGTCCGGGGTTCCTCCCCATCTCGCGAAGTTCCTCGACGATGCCGACGGCGATGGTGACACCAATGGTGAGGAGTATTACTTCGCCTCGGATCCGGCCGACCCCTCGATCCGCGTCCAAACTCCGGTCGCGTCGCTCGAAGCGGTGCCCGGGGGCAAGAGCTTCCGGGTCTCCTTTGTGCGTCGCATCGGCGCAGCGGACATTCGCTACGTTGCCGCCGTCTCGGACAACGCGACGACCTGGGACTACACCCAGGCTCAGGTTTCCGTAGTCGGATCGCCCGTTCCGGTCGGCGATGGCCAAGGTGAGATCGTCACCGTCGGCATCAGCGCGAATCTCAAGAATACCCAATTCATCCGGATCCATGCGGTCGCCAATTGAAGTCATCCTGGCGGCCTGCGCCTGTCTCGGCATGGCCGCGGCGGACCAGTGGCAGATCAAGGGCGGCGATAGTCAGATGAACGTCGCCACCGGCTGCGGCAAGGTCGCGGGCCCCATGAGCCTTGCTTCCGACCGCTGGACCTTCACCGCCTCCCGCCAGGCGATCGTCAGCGCCAAGACCAAGATTCTCAAAAGCAAGGACGAGGCCGGCGACGGCACCTACAAGCTCGGCACCTCTCCCGCCAAGATCGTCTTCCTTGGCCAATGCGAAGCCCGCGACCATACGGGCACCGTCGTACTAAAGGCACCGTACCTGATCTTCGATATCGAGGAGGGCAAGATCACCGGCCAAGGCCCCGGCGTTTCCTACCTCGCCAAGGACGGCGCCATTACCCCCTCGGCCTCCCCGGTCTCCATCGACCTCGCCTCCGGAGAAGTCTCCGCCAAGGAGGGGGTGCGTCTCGCGCCCCCGTAGCCTCGTCCCCCTGCCTTTCCTCTGAAATCTCAAATCTCAGATTTCAGATTCCCCCATCACCCCACCGCCCCCAGTCCCACCCGATCCAGCTGCCTCGTCAGCAGCTTCCCGTCCTTCGTCTCGAACAGCCCCGGGAACCTCCCGGTCCACGCAGCATTCGCCGCCGGCACGTACTGCCGGGCATTTCCCTCGATCGTCGAGAGCCCCGGAACGTGCGAGGCAATCCCGGCGGAGTGAACGAACGAAGCCCCCGGACAGGTCAGGTCCTGCACGCACAGGAACATCCCGTACTTCTGCCCGGCCGCAGCCATCAGCATGGCGTGGGACTGGCCCTTGCAGGCCTTCAGGCAGGCCCCGGTGTAGCCCATCTCCCGGGACAGCATCAGGTTCTCCAAATCGGTCAGCGACTCGTCGATCACCACCGGCCGGAACTTGGCGGCCTCATGCATCAGGTTTCCGCGGTCGGCGCGGAGGTCGCGGCGTGTGGGCTGCTCAAGATAGAGGATGCTCTCGAAGCCCTGCGGCGATTGCTCCTTCACCTTGCGCAGGAACTCCAGCAGGTAGTCCACATTGGGACAGTGCTCGTTGAAGTCGCAGCAGTACTTCCACTCCACCTCGGGCCGGGTCTCGCGGGCCACCCGGTCGATCGCCACGGTCCGGGCGATGTCCCATTCGAGGTTCTCGCCCTGCAGCTTGATCTTGATCCGCTGCAGGCCGTCGCGCTTGATCCAATCACCCAGCGTCTCGGGCATGCCGTCATTCAGCGGCTCCTTCAGCTCGCCCGGTGTCACCGCATCGAGCCCGCCGACCGAGTGGAAGAGCCAGATCCAATCGCGCGGCTTGGCGGTCACATACTTCTCCAGCGACTCGCCCTTGAAGTCCGCATTGAGGTAGCGGGAGAGGTCCTGCCCCATCAGCTCCGCCGAGTAGGTCTGGTAGCAATTCAGGCCGAGCGCCTTGCCGAAGGCATCGTGCAGCGCCGCATCGAAGGGGCTGGCGGTGACCTGCGTGCAGAGCTTCGGGATCGGCTCGGCCAGCGCCAGCTCCTTGGAAACCCCGGCGGCGGCCTTCAGGTATTCCGGCTCCAGCAGGTGGTTGATCTCGATCGGGTGCGCCGTCTCCTTGAAGTCGCCGGTAATCTTGTTGATGCGCTTGGCCAGCTCCCGCATCGCCCCGAGCGTCGTCTCGTAGGGCATGGTCTTCGAAGGGAAGGCCCACACGTTGCCCATCGGCATCGAGCCGAAGCCCGTGGCCGATTTGCCGGCGGGTGTGGAGACCTGCACGGTCACGTTGAGCAGCGTCACCCGGTCTACCGCCGTGCCGCCGAACTTGTAGGGCGCGCGGTATTTGAAGTCCTCGAACGCGAACTCCACCTTCTCGATCCGCAGCCCCGCCGGCTTGCTTACGGAAGTCTGGGCACTCGCCCCCAAGGTCAGGAGCGAGGCCGATCGGAGGAAACTGCGGCGGGTCGAGGGCATGGTTCACCACACTTCGGGGATTTACCCCCGGATGGAAAGCCCGGACCGCGTCCCCTTGCCTCAGCGGCGCGGCTGCTCCGGCGGGAGCGCGGTGCGGCCGATGGTCGGGGAGGACGAGCCGCCTTCCGGCGAGCTGCCCGAGCGGTTCGCGGGTTCCGCGAGGACTGCGCCCTCATCCGGTTCGTTCCGCAGGGTGGCCCGGCCGTAGTTCGACCCGCACATGGAGAGCAAGGTGGTGGCAGCAACCAAAACGAGGAATCGGGGAATGGAGGTGGCGATCTTCATGGAATACGTGTTCCCGGAGTCTGACGCCTCAGCCGCTAGCTGCAACAAGGAAGTCTGCGGCCCATGGCAATTTGTCGGGACAATTGGAATAGAGTAAGGGGGTACCCTTAAGAGGGATAACCTTTGCGTGCCGTTCGGGGCTACGGGTGGCGTGCCGTCCGGGGCACCACCCCGGTGCCGTTTCGGGGCACGGGTCAGGTCAGGCGGGGACGATGAAGCTTTCCTCGTCCACCCGGTAGCCGGAGGGGAGGGGGAGGCCGCCGGGGGCGGCGGGGCCGCTGACCTGCCAGTTGCCGTCGCGTTCCTCCACCGTGAAGCCGGGCAGGACGATGCCGAGCGCGCCGGGCTTGCTGCCGGCCTGCGGCTTGCCGTCGGCTTGGGGGGCGGCGGGGTCGGGCATCGACATGGCCACGACCACGCCGGCGATGGCGAGGCAGGGGCAGTGCCGCCAATCGCTGCGCTCGAGCGGGGTGGCGGCGCGCTCGCTGAAGTCGAAGAAGACGCCGCCATGGGAAGGGGGGGCCTGCTCGATGTGGCGGCGCAGCGCCTCGCCGCCGAGCCAGTAGGTGTCGCGGGACGGGTCGGCCGAGAAGCCCTGCCGCGGGATCGTGCCGAAGAGTTCCTGGTATTCCGCCAAGCCGGGCAGGGATTCCGGCAGCGGGTCGCCCTCCAGCACGCCGAAGTCGCCGCCGCGTTGCAGGGCGTTGACGTGGGCGATCTGGAGGGCATTGGCGCGGGCCGCGCGCTCGGTGGCGGGGATGCCTTTCACGCGCGAGGCCAGCGCGAGTGCGGAGGCGTTCAGCATGCCGTGGCGGATCACCTGGGTGTCAGCCTCCTCCGGCGGGATCGGCGGGCCGAAGCCGACCGAGATGCCGTAGCGCAGGCGCTGCGGGACCTTGGTGAAGAAGCGGTTGCCCTCGAAGGAAAAGATCGAGCCCCAGGCCCCGTCCGACCACACCGGGATCGAGGGGCAGCCGGCCTGCCGCGCGATCAGTTCGAAGCCGCGCTTCAGCTCGCGCAGGGTGCCGGTGCGGGTGAGCTGGCCTTCCGGGAAGAGGCACACGACATCGCCGCGCTTGAGGGCCTCCGCCGAGATCTTGAGCGCCTCGCGCGGCTTGGCAGTCGAGATGGGCACGGTGTCGAAGAGCTGGCAGAAGATCCGGATCGCGGTCTGGCCCATGAAGCCCTGCTCCATCACGAAGCGCACCGGCCGCGGGCAGGCGGCGGTCAGGAAGAAGGCGTCCGCCCAGGTCACGTGGTTCGGCAGCAGCAGCACCCCGCCCTTGGCCGGAATGTTCAGTTCGCCGGTGGTGCGGATCTTGTAAAAGAGGCGCAGGATCGCCAGCCCGACCACCCGCACCAGCTCGGCGGGGATCAGGCGCGCGATGTGGACGGTGATCCAGCCGCAGGCCAGTGCCGCGGGGATGAGCTGCATGTGGATGCCCAGCCACCAGGGATCGCCGAAGAGCGGCCGCAGCACGGCCACCAGCAGCAGCGCACCCACCACCGCGATGCCCGCCAGGCAGTCCTGCAGGTTCGCGGCGGCCAGGATCTCGCCGCGGTGCTCCGGCGGGCAGCGGTCCTGGAGGAAGGCACCGAGCGGAGTCAGGAAGATCGCGGCGAAGAAGGCGGTCACCCCCAGAAGTACGAGGAAGGCCGTACTGGCCGGATGCGGGATCGCCAGCAGCAGCGTGGAGGCGGTCATCGCCACCCCGGCCAGCGGCACCCAGCCGAGTTCGATGCGCCGCCGCATCAGCAGCGAGGCGGTGCCGAAGCCGCCGGCCATGCCCAGCGAGGCCGCGATCAGGAACTTGGAGGAGACGCTGCCGAAGCCCTCCGAGCCGCCGGTGATCTCCTTGGCGACGGTGATCGACCAGAGGTTGATGAAGGCCGCGAAGCCCCAGAAGAAAGCGATGCCGAAGGAAGCGCGACGCAGCGGCGGATCGCGCCAGAGCATGCCGAGCTGGTGGAAATGGCTGACCGCCACGCGGGGGCCGAGCGGTTCCGCCTCGCCGCGCGGGGTTCGTGGGATCAGCAGCGCCAGCAGGATCGGCGGAATCGCCAGCAGGGCCAGCAGCAGCACCGGCTCGTGCGCGGCTTCCCAGCCGCTGCCGGACCTGTGCAGACGTTCGTCGAAGGTGATGCCCGCCAGGATCTGGCCGCCGATGACGGCGAGCATCGCGGTCATCTGCTGGACGCCCACGGCGAAGCCGAGGCGCTTCGAGCCGACCAGTTCCTTGATGATGCCGATCTTGGCCGGGCTAAAGAAGGCCGAGAGGGTCGCCAGCAGGCAGAAGCAGACGATGGCCAGGCTGAAGTCGCGGTGGATGATCGCCGCGCAGAGCCCGGCGAGGATGCCGAACTGCACGATGGCGCAGCCGAGCGCCACATCCCGCTTCGAAAAGCGGTCGCTGAGCCAGCCCGCGAGCGGCGCGAAGAGGATGTAGGGAAGGGAGAGCATCAGGCCCGCCATGAACTCCATCTTCGAGGCCTTGCCCGCCAGCCAGCCGCCGAGCGGGATGAGAAGGAACTGCGCCGCCTTCTCATTGAAGGCGTTCTGCGTCTGCTGGACGATCAAGCTCCAATAGCCGGTCCATTCGCGACGCGTCGGCTCCCGCTGCTCGTCATCCACGCGGCGAGGCTAGGAGGCGCGGGGCCGGACGCAAGAGCGGGGAGCGACAGATGTGGTTTGGAGGGGAACCGCGGAGGCGCAGAGGTCGCGGAAGGGTTTGCGAGTTTTCAGTGTTCAGTTTTCAGGAAAGGCGGGGGAGGTTTGACCGCCAAGACGCGAAGGACGCCAAGTTTTTGAGATTTGGAGGGAACGAAACGCGGAGGGGGCGCGGAGCGGAGGAAAGGCAGGGACGGTAGGCGATGCGGCAAGGGACGATCCGGCGGGAGAATTAACCGCGAAATCACGCGAAAGGGCGCGAAATTTGAAAGGCAAGGGAGAAGAAGTTGTCGGGTAGGGTTGGTGGAGTTCTTAGGCTGGCAGTTGAACGGGCGAGGCGAAACACGGTAGCTTCGATTCATGAAGCCCGCCGACCGCTATTACCGTTTCGTCCGCTGGTCGGAGGGGACACCTGCTAGATCGGCTGCTGCCCGGATCTCTACGAGGGCAGCATGTGCCACGGCGAGGAGGAGGCGGTTTGCGCGGCCCGCGATGTGGGGATTCGCGGTCGAAGGGGATCCAAAGAGCTTTGAGTGTCAACGAGGAGCGAGGCTATTTGAGCGTGGCTTCTCAAATTCAAGGGTTGACCTCAGGGAAGCGCCTGCCAATTAACCAAGAATGTGAACACCAATAACTATTTGATGGCGATGCTGTTGTTGTGTGGTTCTTCGTGCGATGGGCGCAAACAGGCAGACCCCTCAAGCGAAACGGCGGAAGCTCCAAACCCTGTAGCTAAAGGCGAAGAGAAGATTGGAGGAATCAGCCTTTCGCATCCCTTTATTACTGATGAAGAATATGCTGCGCAGGCCCAAAAGGCGCAGGCGGGTGATGGTGATGCAGCCTTTGCTCTATACAACCAGTTCTCCTACGGCAAACGAGACTACGGATTGGCATATTTTTGGGCTATGAAGGCAAAGGCTTTGGGAAACCCCAAAATTACCGACAAGACGCTAGGAATTTGTGAAACCAACATCATGTCTCAAGCTCTCTCGAAGGGCGCTAACTGGCACCCTCCGGAGAGTATGGATGAGTTACCCCCACCACATGAATGATTGCGATCTTTCGTCATTAAGATGCTTTTCGCTTAACACAAGAACCTCAACCCATGCGCCGCTCCGCCTCAAAACCCCGACTTCCGTCGCGCGGATAGACGAGGTTGTTCCACCCACTTTCACTCTGGTTGAGCATGCATTAAAAGGCTCTGTCAGATTTGCTGAGGCAAGGCCGGACGTTTCAACCGCGGATAACAGCCGGATGAACGCGGATGAAGGAGAGGAGGCTGCTGCAGTGCACGGCCGCTACGCGGCGAAGTTGGGAGGCGCTGCCGGGGAGGCAAGAGTGAGGCGCGACAACTCGCTCACAAGACAGGCGGAGGGCCCGTGGAATGGTATTTTATCGCCATCAATGTCGCAAAAATAAACCCGATTCGCAACAGCTTATAAAAATGAAAGCCCGTGAATCAGCAAACGAGCGGGTTCATCCGAAGTGTGGTATATTATTTAGAATGATGGAGTTGAGTGCATGCCAAACTGGCATCACCCATAAGGGTAATGGTAGAATCATACACGAACTGGACCTGTAAATACAAGCGGCTTTCAGGCGGATGATATAGCGTTTGTTTATTCGCGGAGAAGGCGTGCTGCCCTACGAACCCCAAGCCTAGCAGATCGAGGGGGGCATTGTCTGAAACGCGGAGTCAACACGGAACCAGCCTCAAAACCCAAGGCGAGCTGTGGATGATCCCAGGTGGCGGAAGCTGTCGCAGGGATCTTCCGGCGGCTGATCGACCGGGCGGTGGAGGGGCGGGGTGCCGTGACAAACCCCAAGACCGCCCAAGTGAAACCCACCATACCGAATACCCGCCGCAGCTTGCTCGAAACCGCGCTCGGCTGCCTGCTCGTTTCCTCCGCCTCCGCCGCGACCCTCTATTGGGACGGGCCGACCGCGGGTTGGGACGCTGTTGCCAACTGGTCCACCGCAGCCGGTGCCACGACACCCAACCCCGCCGCCGTTCCCGGTGCGGCAGACGATGTGATTTTCAACATCGATCCGGTGGACGGCGCGACGACCGTCAATCTGAACAACGCACAATCGGCCCGCGGGCTGAGCTTCAACAACACCGGCACCACGCTGCTGCAGGCCGGCGGCACCAACCGCATCCTAACCCTGGGAGCAGGAGGCATGACGGTGGATGCCGCCGCCGGAGCGGTGACGATCGGCTCCGGCACCACGGGCCAGAGTGTCAACCTGAGCCTGGCGGCGAGCCAGACCTGGACCAACAACTCCACGAACCCGCTGGTGATCGCCAACACCTTCACCTCGGCCGCGGGAGTGAATGTCATCAAGTCGGGCACGGGCACGGTGTGGTTTAACAATCAGCTCAACACCTCCAACATTACCGGCACGCTCGACGTGCAGGCAGGGAGATTCCTGATGTCCGGCGATATCACCGTGGGCGGTCTGAGCGGGGCCGGGACGGTTGAAAGCGGCGGTCCGAACAGTAAATGGTTCTTCGTCAACCAGAACGTGAACACCGTGTATTCAGGGGCGATCCTCAACCTCTCCCCCACCGTGAAGCTCGGACTCGTCAAGCGGGGGACCGGCTCGCTCGGCCTCAGCGGTGCCAGCAGCACGGATCTGGATCGGTTTGCGGTCGAAGGCGGGAGCGTCGCCCTCACCGGAGGATCCATCGGGACGACAGGTGCCGCCGACATCGCCGCCGCCGGCACCGGTGTCTATGGCGCCCTCAGTGTCAGCGCGGGCACCTTCACTTCCGGCAGTTGGCTTGTCGTCGGCGGAAGCGGGAATCGCGGTGTCCTCAACCAGTCCGGCGGCACCATCACGGTCAATACCAACCGCATCACCATCGGAGCGGGCAACAACGCCTCCATCGGTGTGGCGACTCTTTCCGGCGGGAACTTCACCAGTGCGCTTGGGGCGTTCGTCGGCGAGAACGGCACCGGCACCCTCAATATCTCCGGTTCCGCCAACGTGACCCTGGGCAACACCCAGTTCGCGGGCAACGCCGTATCGCTCGCCGGCAACATCAACCTGAATGGAGGCACCCTTGGCACCAATTCGGTTACGAAGGGGAACAGCACCGCTACCGGCGTCTATCGCTTCAACTTCAACGGCGGGACGCTCAAAGCCACCGCGGCCGGCACCTTGATGGCGGATCTGGCCCTGACCACCGCTTACGTCAACGGCAACAGCACGATCGACAACAACGGCTTTGTGGTCTCGATGACCGAGCCCCTGCTCGCTCCCACGGGCGACGGACTCGCCAGCATCCCGGTGATCGCCGGCGGCACCGGTTACATTGACACGCCCATCGTCCAGATCACGGGCGGCGGCGGCACGGGTGCCACCGCGATTGCCAATGTCAGCGGCGGCGCTGTTACCGGCATTACCATCACCAACCGTGGTGTCGATTATACGAGCGCTCCTTTGATCACCCTGCTTGGCGGCACGGGCACCGGTGCCGTCACCGGCACTCCCACGCTCGCGGCGAACACCAGCGGCGGGATGACCTTCACCGGCAGCGGGACCACCCGCTTGGGCTCGCCCGGAACCTTTACCGGCCCGGTGGCGGTCAGCCAGGGCAAGCTCGGGATTGCCGGGCCTTTTGCCAACACCTTGACGGTGGCATCCGGGGCGGGACTCGAGGTCTTCGATCCGCTCGGCTCGCCCTCGATCCTTACGGTTCCCTCCTTGTCGCTGCCGACCGGCTCGACGGTGGATCTCGACGTATCCGGCTTCGCGGGGACGAACGACACGATCGAGGTGAGCACACCGTCCGGCCTGACCTTGGGCAACGTCGGCATCCGGCTCTATGAGGACGGCACGACGAACGACTTTACCGGGACCGGAACGTACATCCTCTTCAAGTATTCGGGCACGCTGAATGGCGGCACTGCCGGCCTGTCGGTGGCCAATCCGGTGCTGGGCTACAACTACGTCTTCAGCGCTGCGGCGGGTGAAGTGAGGGTGGCGATCTCCTTCACGGACAGCGACGGCGACCAGATGCCGAACCTTTGGGAAACGGCGAACGGTCTCGACCCGAACGATCCGGACGATGCCACCGGGACCATCACCTTTCCGCCGACGGTGACCCCGTTCAACCTGGACGGCGATTTCTCGACCAACCTCGAGGAGTTCCAGAACGGAACCAACCCGAACAGCGCAGCCGCCGATGACCTCAATACGGACAACGACGGGCTGCTGGATTCCTGGGAAGTCACCAACTTCACCAACATCACGACGGTCACCGGAGCCGGCGACTACGATGGCGACCTGGCGACCAATGCCGATGAATTCTACGTCGACACCAATGTGAAGGGGGCGAGCACCGTCAACAACTTCGATTGGCCGGACTCGGATTTCGACCTGATCAACGATGCCTGGGAGGTGAAATACTTCGGCGTCATCACGGCCAAGGACGGCACGGTGGATTCGGACAGCGACGGCTTCACCGACATGGAGGAATTCACGGCCCTGAGTCATCCGATGGATGCCGCCTGGACGCCGGTGAAGGCGCAGCTCATCCACCGCTGGGACTTCAACGGCAACTTCAACGACTCCGTCAGCGGCATCGCCGGGGTGACCAACAGCACGGCGACGATCGTCGATCCGAACGGGGCGACCGCGAGTGCCGCGGTGACGCCGGGTGCCAGCGACGTGCTGCTGACCGGCGGCGCGAGCGCGACCTCCGACTACGTGCAGCTCGGTTCGAACCTGCTCACCGGGCGGGCGACGGCGGTGAGCATCGAGTTGTATGCCTCGCAAGTGGCGGTGCAGACTTATGCGCGGATCTTCGACTTCGGTAGCGCGGAGACGGATAGCACCTACATGTCCTGGAGCGTGGGCACGAACAATGGTGCCCAGCGCCAGGAGTGGAGGGACTACCTGACCCAGGGCGTGGACACGAACGCACCGCCGCCGTATGCGCTGAATACCGAGTTCCACATCGTGTGGACCTTCGAGCCCGGCGCAGGTGCCGGCGGCTTGAACCGCGTGACCTTCTACGCGGCACCGACGGATGCCTCCGACCTCGGGGTGATGCGGGGATCATTCAACACGATCAACAACTTCGTGAACCTGGCCGACACGATCGACGCACTGGGGCATTCGTTCTACGCCGGGGACAACGTGGCCAACGCCCGCTACAACGACGTGCGGATCTGGCACGGGGCGCTGACGGAAGATGAGCGCGAGGCGCTCCATGACGCCGGCTCCGGGACCACGCTGGCGACCGATTCGGAACCGGACGGATTGCTCGATGCCTGGGAGATCGCGAACTTCGGTGGCATCGGCGTGACGACCGGGAGCGTGGATTCGGATGGCGACGGCTTCACGAATGCCGAGGAGCAGGACGGCCACAGCATCCCGAACGGCCCGGGTGGCCTGGCCTCGACGCCCGATGACCGGGATGGCGACGCCTTGTCCGACAGCTGGGAGTTCACGAACTTCGCCAACCTCGCGCAGATCGGGACCGGCGATGCGGACGGTGATCTGGCGACCAACGAGCAGGAAGAGACCGCCGGGACGAACCCCGGCAGTGCGGCTTCCTGGCCGGACACGGATGGCGACTCGCTGAAGGATGCATGGGAACTCCTCTACTTCGGCGATCTGGATGCCAATAACGACGGGGACAACACGAACGACGGGGGATTTGATTCCGACAGCGACACCTACACCAACCTGCAGGAGTTCACGATCGGGACGAATCCCGCCTCGGCCTTGAGCTTGCCGGCTTCGGTGGTGGTGCTGCCCGCCACGGGAACGGACGCGGGCTCGGACATCTCCAGCGCGAAGACCTATTCCCACGCCATCGACTTCGGTCTGACGACGGCCGCGGTGGCTGTCAATGGCGTGAGCTTCCATCAGGCGAGCGTGCCGCCGACCGGGAACGATGCGGCAGGGACGGATAACGACCGCTGGGATAGCATCGACAACACCGGTGGCCGCAACGGAGCCTTCACCCTGACGAAGTCCTTGGCGAACGACTGGCCGCAAGGCACCGGCCCCGGCCCTTCCGTCACCATCGCTGCGGACGGCAACGTGGGGGCGATGCTTGACGACTTCGTCCACATCAACGGCAGCGTGGTCGGTTCCACCCAGACCGTGACCCTCGGTGGCTTGACCGCGGGGACGCGCTACAGCACCCGGGTCTATTACCGGAACTGGAGCCTGGCGTTCAACCGCAACACGACCATCACCTTCAATGGCGATGGCAACAACGTGGCGCAGTTGTTCAACCAGGACGAGTCGGCCGCGCCACAAGCGGCGTATGTGAAGTTCGACTTCACGGCGAACGACAGCGATCTGACGATCGTGTTCGCGGTGGGCAATGCGACCCATTCCTGGCACCAGTACCTGGTGACGAACGAGGTCGTGGGCGGCGGCCCGGGCGATGGCGATAGCGACGGCCTGCCGGATGCGTATGAGGTCACCAACTTCGGCGGGACCACTGCCCAGACGGGAGCCAGCGATGCCGACAAGGATGGCAGCGACAACCGGACCGAGTATCTGCTCGGGCTGGGGCCGAACAACGGGAGCCAGTTCTTCAAGGCGACCCAGACCGGGACGCCCGGGGCTGGGATCACGCTGACCTGGCCGGCGCAGAACGGGCTGAGCTTCATCGTGCAGCGTTCGGAGACCCTGACCGGGGTTTGGACGCAGCTCGGCGGAACGATTGTCGCGGGCGGCGCGACAGCAACTTACACCGATATCGCACCGCCTCCTGGCAAGGCGTTCTATCGGATCCAATTGACCACGCCTTGATGGGTTAAGGCAGGGTTCGGCAGCCGGAGGCATCGGGGCCTCCGGCTGCTTTTTTGTACGGGGGAGGCATCTGCGGGCGAATCACCAGTCATCGATCGGTCTGCGGCTGCGCCCAGGGAGGGGCGTGGAGAAAGGCAGAGTGCCGAGTGATCAGTGATCAGTGGAGAGGCGGGGAAGTGCTGCAAGAGCCCCGGGCTGGGGCGGGCGCGGGTCGATTGGCAAGTGGCCGATCGGATGAGAGGTGGTCATTCATGATCGGCCCGGGGTTTGGCGCGCCGCGTTCTTGGGCGGGTGAAAGCGTCTGTGGTTTGCGGGAAACGAGGATTCTGCGATTCGCGAAAGAACCGCGGATGGTTTCCGTCGCGAAAGAATTGTTTTGGACGAGAAAAAGCGCTTCCGGATTGGTTATTTTTCGGCGCCAAAAGCAGCAAAAGGTGCGAATGAGGTGGCTGATTCGGGAGTGGCCCCGAGGCAGCGGACATGTAAAAACATGCAAGTCTCCGAGCGGAGCCGTGGCGGGCGTCCGATAGGTGCCGCACATGCGTCCGCTTGAGGTATGGCGGCGTATCCGGGTTTCTACGAGTGCCCCTTGGCAAGGGGTGGAAACCTTGTATCCGTACCGTGGAAATTCGGGGAGATGGCGCTTTCATACACCTGATCAGCCCTTGGATACAAGCGTCCGCGAAATTCCATGATAGATTTCCGGTCTCGCTTCGGAAAAACCCTTCAAAATTCCGCGGTGAGTGCGTTTGCAAAAACAAACCTGTTCGGCAGATGACTGAAAACAGGTTTGATGTATACTCAAAGTAGGTACAAGATTCCCACGATGAAACCCAATAACCCAAATCGCCCCCATGTCGGCTTGCGTCCGCGTGGATTCGCCTTGGTGATTTCACTTTCCCTGATGGTCCTGCTCACGATTTTGGCTGTGGGCTTGTTGACCTTGTTCGACGGTTTCGCTGCGCTCGGCCGGTGCGGGCCAGGCTCGGGCCGAGGCAGAAGCGAACGCCCGGATGGCGCTGGCGATGGCAATCGGCGAGCTGCAGACCTCGATGGGCCCCGACCAGGCGGTTTCGGCCCGGGCGAGTTCGATCGATGAGCAAGCGGCCGAGCCGAATTTGCTGGGAACCTGGGGAAGCTGGCACTGGTCGGTCAAATCGCCGACGCCTCCGAACTACTCTCAGAAGGCCGGGAAATTCCGGCGCTGGCTGGCCTCGATGGCCGATACGGATGCGGCGCGCACGCTGGACGGAGGTAAGTCGGGCTTCAATGATCCGGTCTGGCTGATCGATCCCAAGACGGTAGGATCGCCTAGCTCCTCCGCCGGTAACAAGGGGCCGGGCCTGCGCGCCGAGCGGGTGCAGATGCAACTTTCCCAATCGCAGAAGGGTGCCTTCGCCTGGGCGGTGATGGACGAGAGCCAGAAGGCTCCCTTCCAGATCCGCGAGCCGGAATTGGAGCCGAACGCCAAGCCGCCGACGAAGGCCGAGCTGATCGCGCGCCGGATCGCCCCGAGCCGCGCCCGGCCGGAAGAAATCCTGCCGTCCCTGGCACCGGATGTTTTGGGCGACCCCGGCAAGATCGTCTCGCTGGACAGCGCGGTGGTGGCCGCCGATGAGAAGAAGGAGGGCGAGAAGGTCCTGAGCTACCAGGCGGATGTGACGCCTTACTCGGTGGGTCTTCTTTCGGATGTCGCGGAAGGCGGGTTGAAGACCGACCTGACCACGCTTTTCGAATCGGCCAACACCTTGCCGAACGTGAACGGGACGGAGACCGTGTATAACACCCGGAATGACGGGGCTCCGCTGTGGACCTACCTTCGCGATCACTATCTCCTCCACCGCCGGACCGCGGCATCGGCAGTCAATGGCGCGCCGAAGGTGGCCCTGAATTCCTCGGATCTGCGGCCCGGCGGTGCCAGCGGCGGGTTATTCACGGTGGGCGTGGCGAAGGAGCGGCTGCTGCCGGTGATCTCCAAGCTGCAGATCATGTTTTCCGCGGTGAGCCACTACACGAACCTCGGGGACCGGGTGAAGTTCTTCGATACCTATGGGGAGCCGAAGGGCAATACCCAGTACGGTGCGCCGCATCTGGTCTACGACACCGTCGTGACCCTGTACAATCCCTATGACGTTGAGATCACCCTGCCGAAGCTGCGGGTACGGATCTGGGATCCGCCGGTGCTCTTCGCCTTCAAGAAGAATAACGACTGGTTGCGTCCGGAGTTTGCGGGCGGCGAGATGCATCCTCTGGCGCGCTTCATGATCAAGAACGAGAAGAGCACGACGGCGCACCGCTTCTTCACGCTGTATCTGACCGAGGCCGGCAGCGGCGGGCGGCCGTACGGCGCGCCCATCACGATGAAGCCGGGAGAGGTCAAGGTCTTCGCGCCCTACGTCGAGAAAGATTGGTCTTGGGGAGCGGAGGTCGCCGGTGGCAGCCCGAAGAGGTTCTTCGATTGGAACAGCGACAATAACTTCGGCAACAAGGACGGGATCAGCGGCAACCCCCTCGGCATCGAGACCACTCCCGGGTGGGATGCGCGCGCCGGTCTGCAGACGGATCACCTGGCCTATGACAACCGTCCCATCGCGACCCGCTACGGGTTCGAGCAGGTTTCCCGGCCTCCTGACTATCCTAATGGAATGAACGGCGGTTGGCTGGCGATCAAGAACGACGACACCTTCACGGTGGAGGCCAAGCCCGGTCGGGCGACCACGAACGCCAGCGTGCCCGATTTCCGGGTGGATGTGCTGTCCGGCACGCAGCAGGATATGGATGTGACGCGCCCGGACGAAGCGCTGAACCAGGCGCTTAATTCCAGGGATCTGCTGCGGACTTACAAATTCAAGTTCAACAATCCCGAGAGTGAAATCAGCGTCACCCCGGGTAGGCCCAAGATCGCCCGCACCTTCACGATCGGGGACATGCTGCAGGCGCCCGGGGACAAGAATCCCGGAGGCAAGTCGCCCTTCGCGCTGCTCACCATGGGAGCCAAAACGACGGTGGATGCCAACGATGCGTCTTCGCCTTGGCTGCACAACCAGCCGGTAGTCGAAGGTGCCGATCAGAACACGGGGCGGATCGGCAATGCCCTCGACAGCTATGACCTCCGCCTGACCGAGGTATCCGACTTTAACCAGTCCCCCGGTGGCATCGAATTCGACAATGGCACCAAGAAGGGCTACTACGGTGCCAGCCTGACGGCGAGCAGGGGCGTCTCGAACGTGCCGATGTTCCGCGTGCCGGTGCTGCCCGCCGCCAGCCTGGGCGAACTGGTGAGCGCCAATCTGGTTCCCACCGCCGCGCAGCCCCGGGTGACGCATGCCTTCGGCAATTCGCGGGCTCATCCGCTGCTGCCGAGCGCCGGTATCAGCCGCTCCCTGTCCGGTGGTGTCGTCGGTTCCACCGGCCTGATGCTGGATCATTCCTACTTGCTGAACGATGCGCTGTGGGACGGCACCTACTTCTCGACGGTTGCAAGTTTCTCGGGAAGTACGGGAACCGCCATGATGCCGTCGATGGACCGCAAGACCCTCCTGACCGAGTTTTTTGAAGGCAAAATCAAGTTGCTCAACTCCCGGTTCGTCCCGCTGCCTGCGGGCAAAGGGACTTTGTCGGATCAGGCTTCGGATCTGGATGGCCTCAAGGAAGACGAGTTCAGCCGCCGCGTTGCCAGCGTGCTCGGCATCAAGGGTGCCTTCAACGTCAATTCCGATTCGGTGGAAGCGTGGAAGGCCATGCTCTCCTCGCTGCGCGACCAACAGCTCTACGGCTGGAACCTCGCCAACATGTCCCCGAAGGACAAGACCGGCTTTTCACGCTTCAGCCTTCCGATCGCTGGCGACGGCTTGGCCGGCAATGCCAGTATCGACGTGTCGGGACAGGTCCGCTGGGCCGGTTTCCGCGCCCTCACCGATGCCGACATCGAGAATCTGGCTCAGCACATCGTGACCGAGATCCGCGCCCGCGGAGCGGAGGACGGTGCCCCTTCCTTGACCCTTGGGGAATTCGTCAACCGCAGGCTCGGTGGTGCCAGTTCGCTTCAGACGATGGAAGGCATCCTGCAGCGAGCGATCGGACAATCCGGGATCAATGACGCCGCGCACGCGATGGATTCGAAGATACTCGGCAGCGTGCCGACCACGACGGGAATGCTGACCAACATCGCGACTCCCCAAGCTCGCTCCGGGTACAATAACAAGACGGGCCTCTCCGCCGACGGCTCGCCGGCGATGCTGACCCAAGGCGACCTGCTGATGGCACTGGCTCCGGTGATCACGGTCCGCGGCGATACCTTCCGGGTGCGTGCTTACGGCGAGGCCAAGGATCCCGAGGGCAAGGTCATGGCCAAGGCGTGGTGCGAGGCGATCGTGCAGCGGATCCCGGAATACCTGGATTCCGCCGACGAACCCGAAGTGAAGCCAGCGGCGCTCGAGCAACTGGCCAACCAGCGCTTCGGCCGGCGTTTCAATGTCACGTCCTTCCGCTGGCTTTCTCCGGAAGAAGTGTGATGCTCCTGTCGCAACCCATGAAACTTGCCAGTCTCGCTTTCGCCGCTCTGGTCGCGTGTGCCGCCCCGGCGGCGCTCGGCCAAGAGCCTGCCGCTCCGGACGCCGCGCCCGCGGCCCGGGAACAACCCGGATTGAAGATCCGCGGGCTGTCCTTCCTGGCCGATGCTCCGACGACCGATGTCTTCGCCCATGATCCGGCGGCCAAGCCCGGCACTCCGGGTGTGAAGTTCGACATCAAGAATTACCTGAACCACGAGTTCGCCATGATCCCGGTCGGTGCGGAGAATCTGATCTTCACCAAGAGCGGGGATGCAGCCAGCACCAAGGATCCGGCGAGCGTGCTGGCGAAGGTCAAGCTGCCCCAGCATTTCAGGAAGGGGATTCTCGTGTTCCTGCCGGGCTCCGCCAAGCCCGGCGAGCCGATCTACCGCGTGCTCCCGATCGACGACGCGGTGAAGGTGTTCCCGCGCGGCTCGGTCAATGTGATCAACCTCAGTCCGGTGCCGGTCAAAATCGTCTTGGAGAAGCAGGAATACGTCTACAAGAGCGGGGAGGCCAAGGTGATCGAAAACCAGCCGGTGGATGCGAGCAACGCCTCGGCGATGACTGCCTATGCCTTCAAGGACAACCAGTGGCAGCGCTTCGGCCAAACCGTCTGGCCTCACCCCGGTGAGAAGCGGGTGATCCAGATCATCTTCGAGAATCCCAAATCGAAGAACGTCGAGCTGGTAGGCATCAGGGATATCGCGGTGCGCGACAATTGACTTTCGAGCGCGCCGCGCCTCTCCCAAGGAGGCGCGGCGTTCTTCTTTCTTCCCTAACCTAGGAAACCCATGAAAACCCTGATATCCGCCGCCTTGTGCGCGGTCCTGCTGCCCTGTTTTGCCATGACTGCCGCTGCGGAGGGCGAGTGCCGCGTGCGTTGCGTCGTTGCGCAGAGCGGCAGCGTCCTGCCGGACGAGATCCATGTCCACGATGCGGGCGGCACTGCCACCGCCGGCAAGCTCCGCGTGAAGTCCTTTCTCAATCACGAGTTCGACCTGCTGGCCCCCAAGGGCGGGGCGGTGGTTCTGACCACCAAGGCCGAGCCCGGGAGCGTCAAGACTCCGGGCGATGTGGTCGGCGAGTGCGAGCTGCCCGCCAAGGCGGCATCGCTGATCCTGCTGCTCTCGCCGGAGGCGACCGGCAAGCTTCATTGCAAGGTCACCGTGATCGATTCGAGCGTGAAGGAGTTTCCCTCCGGCTCGTTCAAGATCGTGAACCTCACCGCCCTGCCTGTGACGGTGCAGTTGGAGAAGGAGAAGTTCGAGTTCAAGCCCGGCGAGATGAGGGCGATCAAGAATCCCCCGATGGGCGACGACGGATCCAGTTCCATGAAGGCCTTCTGCACACGGGATGGCAAACAGGAACAGGTCGCCGCGGCTTCCTGGCCGGGCCCGGGTCAGAAGCGGGTGCTGCAGGTATTCTCGGAGGATCTCGTGACCAAACAGGTCGGCATCATAGGCATCCGCGATATTGCCAAGCCTTGAGGCCCCGGGGAGACGGGATTCGCGCATGCGAAGTGCCTGAAGCCGGTTAGGTTTGCTCCCCTAAGGAGTCCGGGAAAGCGAAGGATCAGACGTCACCTTGCTTTTTCCGGGCTTGGAAGTGTACCATGATGCGATGGTCACACTTACTGAGAGCGGATTGGAAAAAGCGGAGCCGGCGGCTTGTGAGGTGGGAGACTGGGTAAAAGCCTCGGCCTTGCCGAAGTGGAAAATCGGGATGCAGGAATTCGTCCCGGAAGGCATGGCGGAGAGCGAAATGCCGTGGTTTTTCGGGCCGGTTTTCAATGGGCCGAATCTTCTCGGGTGGCAGCGGCTGGAGTGAAGCTGAGCCCGATCGGGATAAGCCATGAAGATCCGCGTGCTCGCCGTGCCGAATGCCAGGGCGAGTGAAGTCGCCGGCTGGGAAGACGATCCACGCGCGGGCCGGGTGCTGCGCGTGAAGGTCGCCGCGCCGCCGGTGGAGGGGAAAGCGAATGCGGCCTTGCGGGAATGTCTCGCCGCGTATCTCGGGATTCCGAAGTCGCAGGTGGTCTTGGAGAAGGGCGACAGCTCGCGGATCAAGACCTTCATCGTGCCCGACGGGGCGGTCTAACGGGTGGTTGGAAACTTTTCCTAACGGAATTAGCGCTGCCGCATTGCCAGTTGGGCGGGGACTTGCTAGGACGCGCGCGGATGGGGTGGTCGTTCCGTCAGATGGAGTTCGCTTGGGGCAAAAAGCCCCGGGCAGTCCCGCCGTCCTCCGTGCTCCGGAGCCCGACGAAAAACGATGGCGGGCTGACGGAATGGTGCCGGGAAACGGCCAGCGCCCTCGGCATGCCGGAACTCGCGCGGCGGGTGCGGGTCGGCTGGAACGGGCGGATGCAGACGACCGCCGGCCGGGCTTGGTGGCCGGACCGGCTGATCGAGCTGAACCCGAAGCTCAAGGAGCTGCCGCCGGAGGAAATCTGGCGGACGCTGCGCCATGAACTGGCGCACCTGATCGCCTACGAGCGCGCCGGTCGCCGCCGGATCGAGGTGCATGGCGCGGAGTGGCGCGCCGCTTGTGCCGAGCTCGGCATCCCGCACGAGCAGCCCTTCCACAACCTGCCCTTCAAGCGCAAGCGGATGAAGCGGAACTTCGCCTACGTCTGCCCGCAATGTGCCTCCACGATCCGGCGGGTGAAGAAGATCAACCGCATGGTCGCTTGCTACGCCTGTTGCCGGAAATACAGCGGCGGGCTTTTCGACACGCGCTTCCGCCTGCACGAGCAGAAACTGTGAGCGGGCTTGCCGACTCTCCCGCGGTGCGGAAGCGCCGCCGCCTTCCGCTGTGGTTGCTGGGCATGCTGGTGCTGCTGTGGTTTCTTTCGATCGCGGACACGGTGGTGAGAATTCATTCCGCACCGCTGGAGTCGTGGTCCGCGTGGCGCATCGCCGATCAGGAGCTGCGCCTCGCGGAGTTTGAAGGGACCGGATTTTCCGGAGCCCTGTTCGACGAGAAAGTGCGGGACCGGCAGGAGCTGATGCAGCACTGGGCGGCGATCCTGGAAAAGGATCCCGATCCACGATCCCGGTCGGGCGCGGCCGTCCTGTGGCACTTGGCGGGCCAAGCAGGGAAAGCGGCGGCGGTGCCGGTGGATGGCGGCGATAATCCGGAGCGCATGGCCCTCGTGGCGAGCCTGCTCAAGGGAGAAGAGGCGGATGGCTACAAGCTCGGGAACTGGGGATCTCTGGTCGCCGCGGGAGGCGAGACCTACTGGTGGGAGGAGCAGTTGTTCCTCCGCTTGGCGACGGGGGATGAGACCGTGCTCTCCGATGTGGCGGAGGCTTCGCGGGCCCGCAACGAGCGCTGCCTGCATGCGGCGGCGCTGGGTTCGTGGGTAGACCTCGCCATTGCCGCAGGCGGTGCGCTTTTCCTGGCGGTCTACTTGTGGCAGTCACGGTGCCGCTTGCGCATCGGTCCGGTCCCGGCGGTGTTCCGCAAAATGGATTGGCGCAGGGTCGTGGCGGGGGTCGCGATCGCAGAGTTGCTGGCTTTCGGCCTGTTGGTTTTGTTGGGCGTGGGGCTCGCGGGCTATCAGGGGTGGACTCATGAGGAGTTCGCGATTCACGACACGATCTGGCGCGGCGCATCCGCGAGCTTCCTGATGCTGGTATTTTTCCGCCGGCCGCGGACCGCTTGGAGGGCGCTCCATCTGAACCGGGCTTTCAGTATGAAGGCGGTGTCGGGAGCGGTCGGTCTGGCCGTTATCCTGGCGGGGATTTGCTGGTGGCTGCTGCCGCACGGCGGGGAGAACCTCTACGGGGGCGGGATAAGTCCTTGGACCTTCGGCTTCCCCGGCTTGCTCTTCATTCTGTGGAGCGGTTGCGTGGTCGCTCCCTTGTTCGAAGAGATCGTGTATCGCGGGTTCTTCTTCAATGCACTCGCGGCGCGCTTCGGGATCTGGGCAGGGATCGTTGTCGCGAATGGGGTGTTCGCCGCGATCCATGCCTATGGCTGGAATGATTCGATATCGGTGTTTTTGTTCGGTGTGGTTTCGTCGGTTCTGTATCGGATGAGCGGGTCGTTGGCGGCTTCGGTGATATGCCATGCGCTATTGAATTTCTATATTTTCACGGTGACTTGGTGGGAGTTTGAGGCGACCTACGGGTGAGGACGGCAGCGGCGGTGCCTCCACCGGATTTTCCCTGATTGATGCTAAGGTTGCATTCCATGAAACCGTCCGCCAAAAACGACCGTATGCCCGGCCTCATGCGACGATTCTTATCGGCTCTCACGCTGCTTTTCCTTGCCCTCCCGGGTTTGTCGCCGGCCGCGGGCGAACTCCCGGTGTGGATTTGGAAAAGCGACAAGCCGGTGGCGGACGAAAAGGTCTTCTTTTTCAAGGAATTCGAACTCCCGGAGGGAGTCGCCATGGCGACGATCACCGTGGCTTGCGACGATTGGCACCAGGTCTGGATCAATAGCGCGGACCTCGGCTTCGCGGGGGGCTGGACGAATGCGCACGGCTATGACGTCACGGCCAAGGTCAAGGCGGGTCACAACGTGATCGCCGTGGAAGGGCGCAACAACAACGGCGCGGCCGGCATGGCGCTGCGCTTCAGCGCGACCTTGGCGGATGGCAAGAAGATCGAGGTGCTGACCGACGGCACCTGGGCCTGCGGCAGTGAGTCGGCGGAGCGCTGGTATGCCGGGGAGACCGCACCTGCCGGATGGCAGAAGGTCGTGGTGGTCGGGACGATGGGCGACAAGCCTTGGGGCAAGGTGATCGGACCGGAGAGCGAGGGCGGGGCCTACGCGGTGGACGCGACCCAGGACTATCAGGTGGCGGCGGGCTTCAAGCTGGAGCGGCTCTATCGCGTGCCGAAGCCGCAGGGCTCGTGGGTGGCGATGACCGTGGACGGCAAGGGGCGGCTGCTCTGTGCGGACCAGTATGGGGAAATTTATCGGGTGACGCCCGCGGCCAAGGCCGGAGATGCGACTTTGGTCGAGCCGACTGCGATCCCGCTGCAAGGCGCGCACGGGCTGCTATGGCATCAGGGCGTGCTCTACGTGACGGTCAATGAGGGTAAGGACGAGAGCGGCGTGTGGAAGGTGACCGATAGCGATGGCGACGGTGATCCCGACAAGCCGGAGTTGATCAAGGCCTTCAAGGGACGGGGCGAGCACGGTCCGCACGGCTTGGTCGCTTCACCCGATGGCCAGTGGATCTACTTCGCCGCGGGCAATCATACCGACTGCCCGCCTTTCGAGTCCTCCCTGGTCAATACGAACTGGGGCGAGGACCAATTGCTGCCGCGCCGGCCCGATCCCCGCGGTCATGCGCGCGACCGGATGGCACCGGGCGGCTTCTTCGCCCGCTTCCGGCCGGATGGCTCTCAGTGGCAGCTTTTCGCAGTCGGCTTCCGCAACCAGTACGACATGGCCTTCAATGCGGAGGGCGATCTCTTCACCTACGACTCCGACATGGAGTGGGATTTCGGAATGCCCTGGTATCGCCCGACGCGGATCTGCCATGTGGTGCCGGGAGCCGAATTCGGCTGGCGCAACGGTTCCGGGGTGTGGCCTTCTTACTATGAAGATAGTATGCCGGGGGTGCTCGACATCGGGCCGGGCTCGCCGACCGGTGTGGTCTCGGGCAAGGGCGCGAAATTCCCCGCGAAATACCAGCGCGCGGTCTATGCGCTCGATTGGACCTACGCGACGATCCACGCGATCCATCTCACGCCGGACGGGGCGAGCTACAAGGCCGAGCGCGAGGAATTCGTGGCGGGCCGCGGCCTGCCGGTCACGGATGCGACGATCGGTGTCGATGGCGCGATTTATTTCCTGACGGGCGGACGGAAGACCGATTCCGCCCTGTGGCGGGTGACATACACGGGCGGGGAATCCATCGAGCCGGTGGCCTTTGCCAACAAGGACTACCCGGAACCCGGGGAAGATGATGCGTTTCGGAAGATGGCTTCCGGTGACCGGGTGGAGCGTCAGATTGCACGGGCGGCTTTTGAGGCGGCTCTGGGTGCGAAAGGCTCTCACAAGCATGCGGGCCCGACCGATGGCACCCACATCTGGCAGACGATCGACTACGTGATTGCGACCAGCCGCACGATGACGTCCAAGACGCCGGAAGCCGCGGCGCTGCTGATGGATGAGCTGGAGAAGCTTCCGTGGGATGCCATGGACAAGGCGCAGAAGCTCGGCTGGCTCCGGGCCTGCGAATTGATTTTCATTCGCTCCGGCGAGCCCGGGGAGCCGCTGCGCCAACGGGTCTTGGTCCGGATCGATTCGCGTTTCCCTGCCGGTGATGAGGAGATGAACCGCGAGCTGTGCCGCATGCTCGCCTATCTGCAGGCACCGGGCATCGTTCCCCGTACTCTCGACCTGATGGATGCCACCGGCCCCGGATCACCTCCGGATTGGCTCGCGATGGCCAAGCGCAATCCGCAATACGGCAAGACCGTGGAGGCAATGATCGCGAACCTGCCGCCCGCCCAGGTCATCCACTACGTGAACTGCCTGCGGGTGGTGAAAGGGCCATGGAAGCTGGAGGAACGGCAGCGCTTCTTCGCGTGGTTCGACAAGTTGAAGAAGAACAGCGGCGGCGCGAGCTACGGCGGCTTCATCGAGGACCTGAAGCGCGAGGCACTGGCGACGGCCACGCCGGAAGAGCGTGAAGCGATCGCGAAGTTCGGCTCGAGCGCTGCTCCGATGGCTCCCGCCGAACGTCCGGTGGCGAAGGGCCCGGGGCACGCATGGACCGTGGATGAGGTGGCGCAGCTCGCGGAAAGCGGCCTGGATGGCCGCGACAAGACCAACGGCAAGCGGATGTTCCAAGCTGCGATGTGTTCGGCGTGCCATCGCTTCGCCGGTGAAGGCGGCGCGGCCGGCCCGGATCTCAGCGCGCTGGGTGGACGCTTCTCAGCAAGGGACATCGCCGAGTCGATCCTCGATCCGAGCAAGGTGATCTCCGACCAGTATTCCTTCGAGCTGATCACCAAGACCGATGGCAGCCAGGTGACCGGAAAGATGCTCGATGAGAAGGATGATCACTGGATTGTCGCGATCAATCCCTTCGACTTCAGCCAGACGGTCGAGATCGAGCGGAATCAGATCAAGGAGCGGAAGCCATCGCCGGTTTCGCCGATGCCGCCCGCGCTGATCAATTCGCTGAATCCGGACGAGCTGAAGGATCTCTTGGCCTACCTGATGGGGAAGTAGGCTTCAGGTGCGAAATCGCGCGCAGAGAAAACGGGTGCCACCCGGAAGGAATGGCACCCGTGATCATCAGGAGCGTCAGGTGCTTTCACACCCGGGACATTGCGATCAGCGCTTGCGGCGTCCGACGGCTGCAATGGCACCTAGGGCGATCAGCAATGCGGAGGAGGGCTCGGGCACCTGCAAGGTATCACGGTCTACGGCATTGAAGACGATCTGATTCGACCACGCCTGGTCGATCGGCTGGGAATCGTCGGTGACGAGGTGCTGGTTAAAGGAGATCACGATGCCATCGCCGTACTCCTTGTATCCGAGAAGCGCGGTATTCTCTCCATCTGCCCATGACAAGACGGCGGTCGATCCCGACGCGAATTGATGGCCCTGCGGGAAGCGGGAATTGTAAGATCCAGCCGATGGCAGGGTCACACCGGTGAGGAGCCAGTTGGAGGAGTCATTTGCCGTGATGGCTGGATTTGCACCTTGATTGCTATCGCCCGACTCTGTCATCACCGCGAGCTCGCTCGAGAGTGAGTAATGGTTTTGGGACCAAGGGATCTGGATCAGGATTCCCCCGTTCGAGACGAAATCGAGAAGAGCACTGTTGTCGAAGTGGGAGTTCCCATCCTGGATATAGACATCGAATGCCGACAGTGAGACGGCATCATACGTCTCAACCACGCTGACGGAGTGTCCTTGGGTCACCAGGTTGTTTTGCAATGTCGGCGTATACCATTCATTGTTGCCGATGCCGATGGTGGCGGCGTGAAGGAGGGACGGTAGGCTAATGACGCTTGCAACGATGCATGCGAGTCTTGCTGTTTTCATGGGTGGAGGTGTGTGTGTTGGTGGTGTGTGGTGCCGACGATCGTACGCAGTTGTTTACTCCGGAGTGACGGATGCGCTTCTGCGGCTCCTTTGAAATCAGCTTTGTCGCGGAAGGGCCACGCGACGCTGCACCGGACGCACTTGGGCGCGGCGGCAGGCTAATCTCGGGGTGGAAGGAGGCTTGATAGTCGGCACGAACGAAGTATTGCGGCCGCTTGGTCCGCCGTGTCCACCAGTAACTGGATGCAGGACCATCTATCTAACAGGGCATTCGAATCTCATATCGTTGATCTTGAAGGATGGGAGGGACTTTCCTCATTTTCAAGACTACGCGATCACGGGGCCGTCCGCTTCGGGAACTGCGCGCCGTATTCTGCCAAGCGGCGCTCCAGGTCCTTTGCCATCGCAGCGGCGCGCTCGGGTTGGGTTGTCGCGAGGTTGTTCGACTCGGCCAGGTCGGAGGCGAGGTTGTAGAGTTCGGTGGAACCGTCCGCGTAGTTGTGGATGAATTTCCAAGTGCCCTCGTGGAGGATCGAGAAATAGTCGTTGTTGTGGCTGTGCGGATAGTGTGTCACCAGCCATTGCGGACGGTGGTAGGAGGTCTCGCCCCTGAAGTAAGGCCGCAGGTCGTGGCCGTCGAAAGCCGGGATGTCCTTCGCGCCTGCCATCTCTAACAGGGTCGGGAAGAGGTCTGCGACTTGCACGAGATCGTCCGTGCGCGAACCGCTCTTGACCGGGAGGTCCGCTTGCAGGGGATTTTGCGCATCGGGCTTGGCCCATGAGGCGATCATCGGCACGCGGATGCCGCCTTCGTAGCGCATGGCTTTCTTGCCGCGCAGCGGAGCGACGCCGGATACGATGGGCTTGGCATTGTTATTAGGCAGCGGCGCGTCGCTGCCATTGTCCGAAAGGAAGATGATGAAGGTCTCGTCCGCGATGCCGAGCGCGTCGAGCTTGGCGAGGACGTCGCCGAGCGAGCGGTCCATGCCTTCGATCAGGGTCGCGAAGGCGCGCTGGGCGGGTGGCAGGTCGGCATGGTTCGCGGCGAAGCGCGGGTCCTCCATGAAGGGCGTGTGGACGGCGTAGTGGGCCATGTAGGCGAAGAAGGGCTTGTCCTGCCTGGCGGCGGTTTCGATCGCACCACAGAGTTCCTCGGTCAGCACGTCTGTTAGGAAGCCATCGCCGCCATGCCACTTCTCAAGGCCCGTGACGTGGTTGGGACCCTTCCCGAAATTGTCCTTCGCGAAATAGGAAGCCGGGTGGCCGATCTCGTTGCCGGCGATGTTCACGTCGAAGCCGATGGCCTTGGGATCCGCGGCGAAGGCTCCCTTGCTGCCGAAGTGCGCCTTGCCGCAGTGGATCGTCTGATAGCCCGCCGCTTTAAGCAGGGCCGGCAGGGGCTTCTCGGTGGCGGCCATGCCGGTGCGCAGCCAGCCCTCCGGCGAGCGCAGGGTGGGCACGCCGTTGCCACCATTCTCTGCACCCGTCGGGCTGGTCCAATTCGTCACGTGATGCCGCGCGGCGTTCTTCCCGGTCATGATCGAGACCCGGCTGGGCGTGCAGACCGGATGGGCATAGGCGCGGGTGAATTTCATGCCGCGGGCCGCCAGTGCTTCCATGTTCGGCGTGCGGTAGCGGCGGTTCAGAGCGGTCGTCACCGCATGGCCTTGTGCATCGTGGAGGAAGGGCAGGGAGGTATCCTGCCAGCCCATGTCATCCACCAGGAAGACCAGCAGATTGGGGTGCTCGGCCGCTGGGGCCATTCCGGTGGCTGCCAGGAAAATCGCGAGGAGCGCCTTCATATTGAGGAAGATTCGCCGCGCCGGAACGAGCTGCCGCAAGGAAAATTCGCCTTTCCGCAAACAAGCCGCGCAACCCTGCCGACGGGGGGCGGTTCCTCCCTACGCAACCGCACTCTTCCGCCATGCTCCCGGCCGCACCTGACGATTGGACAATTCCCGAAGCCGCCCACCTGCTCCGCCGTGCCGGATTCGGAGGCTCTCCGGATGAAATCGGAGTCTTTCACGCCCTCGGCCGGAAGAAAGCGGTCGAGGCGCTGCTCGCTCCCGCGGAGGCGCTCGACGCCTTCCCCTTGCCCGAGTGGGCGAGCCCCGAGGTCGCAGCCGCCGAAATGCGCGAGTATGCCATGGCCAACCGCGAGATGCGCCGCGCCACCGAGGGCATGAGCCCGGAGGAGGCCGCCAAGGCCCGCCGCGAATTCAACCGCAAGCGCCAGCAGACCGCCCGCCAGCACGGCATCGAGGCCCAGGGCTGGTGGTTCCGCCGGATGCAGAAGACCAAGGCACCCCTGCGCGAAAAGATGGTGCTCTTCTGGCACGACCACTTCGCCACCTCCGTTCAAAAGGTACGGCAGCCGGTCCTGCTGGTGATGCAGAACGAACTCTTCCGCCGCCATGCCACCGGCTCCTTCAAGGACCTCACCCATGAGATCGTGAAGAACCCGGCGATGATGCTCTACCTCGACACGCAGAACTCGAAGAAGGGCAAGCCGAACGAGAACTTCGCCCGCGAGGTGATGGAGCTCTTCACCCTTGGCGAGGGCAATTACACCGAGCCCGACATCAAGGAAGCCGCGCGCGCTTTCACCGGCTACCAGCTCAACCGCCAGAACGGCACGGTCGTCCACAACAAGCGCCAGGCCGACAACGGTGAGAAGACGATCTTCAGCAAGACCGGGCGCTTCGATGGCGATGACGTGGTCGATCTCATCTTCGAGCAGAGCGCGGCCAGCCGCCTGATTCCCCGCAAGCTCTGGGAATACTTCGTCGCGGAGAATCCGTCGGAGGAAGGCGTGGATGCCCTCGCCAAGTCCTTCCGCGAGGCCGATTTCAAGGTCGAGCCGCTGCTCCGCGAGATCTTCCTCTCGAAGTCCTTCTACTCGGAGAAGGCGATGCACGACCAGATCAAGTGCCCGATCCAGTACCTCGTGCAGATGTCGAAGGAACTGGAGATCCCGGAGTTGCCGACCGCCTACGTCCTGAATGCCCAGCAACAGCTCGGGCAAGTCCTCTTCGCGCCGCCGAACGTGGCCGGCTGGGACTGGGGCAAGGCCTGGATCAATACCAACACGCTCCTCTCCCGCTACAATGTCGCCGGCTTCGTCACGAAGGGCGCGCAGGAATCCGCCGATCCGCCCGCGAAGGGCGATGAGATGATGGCGGACGAGCGCCAGAAGCGCCTGGGCAATGCGGTGAAGCGCGCGGAGCGCAATTGGCCCGGGCCCGACTATGAAAGGATCGCGCCGCGCGAGCTGCGCGAGGATCCCGAGAAGCTCGTCGGTTCCCTGATCAACCGCTTCTTCCAGACGCCGCTCAGCGACAAGGAACGCGGGGTCTTCGTCGAATACGCCAAGTCCAAGGGCGGTGCGATCTTCACCAATAAGGAAACCAGCGAGCTCTGTCACCTGATGCTCAGCACGCCCCGCTACCAACTCGCCTGAACCCTTTCGATCTCTTCTCCGATGAAAACGCGACGTGAATTCCTCCGCTCCACCATCCTCGGCGCCTCCGCATCCTGGACGGTGCCGATGTTCGTCGAGCGCACCTTCGCCGATCTCCACGCCGGTGCGCGCGATCTGGCGATCCAGCCAGTCACCGGCAAGGATGGTACGATCCTCGTCGTACTTCAGCTCGCCGGCGGCAACGACGGCCTCAATACCCTGATCCCCTACGGCGACGATGCCTACCACAAGGCCCGCCCGCGGATCGGCAAGAAGGACAAGGAGATCATCACGCTGGACGATCACCTGGCCCTCAATGCCTCGATGCCCTACATGTCGCGCCTCTTCAAGGAGGGCAACCTCGGGGTCGTGCAGGGCGTCGGCTATCCCAATCCGAACCGCTCGCACTTCGTCTCGACCTCGATCTGGGAAACCGCGGACACCGCCAATCGCTCCAGCACCGGCTGGATCGGCCGCTACTTCGACAATGCCTGCTCCGGAGCCGATCCGACGGTCGGCATCAGCCTGAACAAGACCCAGCCCGAGGCCTTCGGCGCGCTCAAGAATCCCGGCGTCTGCCTCAGCTCACCGGAACTCTACCGCTGGATCCATGGCGGCGGCGAGAAGGCCCAGGCGGAGGAATTCTTCGCCTCGCTCAATTCCCCCGAAGACGACGACAGTCCCGCCGACGGCGCATCGATCGCGATGCCCGCAGGCGGCAAGGTCGGCGGCATCGAGGGCGAGAGCAATCTCGCCTTCCTCGAGCGCGTGGCGATGGATGCCCGCGTCAGCTCGGCCAAGATCCTCGAACTCGCCTCGAAGCACCGCAGCAAGGTCACCTACGAGGGCACCCCCATCGGCCGCAGCCTGAACATGGTCTCGCGCCTGATCGCCGGCGGCATGCCGACCCGGGTCTACTACGTCAGCCACGGCGGCTTCGATACCCACAACCAGCAGGTCAATTCCCACGACCGCTTGCTCGGCCAACTCGATGGCGCGTTGAAGTCCTTCTTCGCCGACCTCAAGGAGCAGGGCAATGCCGAGCGCGTGGTGCTGATGACCTTCTCCGAATTCGGCCGCCGGGTCACGGAGAACGCCAGCGCCGGCACCGATCACGGCCGGGCCTCCTGCATGTTTGTGGCGGGGGAGGGCGTGAAGGGCGGCCTCTACGGGAAGTACCCGAGCCTCACCGATCTCGACCAAGGCGACCTCAAGCACAACGTCGATTTCCGCGGCGTCTATGCTTCGGTGCTCGAGGGCTGGCTCAAGACTTCGGCCAAGCCGGTGCTGCGCGGGGATTACGCGACGATGCCGATTATCGGGTAGGCTGGCTGCTAAGTTGTCATACAGGTTTCTTGCAAGCTTTCGGGCACGGCATCAGTATCGCCCGAGTCATGAAATCCATCCTCACGGCCAGCCTCGCTTGCGCCTTCTCAATCCTTGCCGCCCGCGCTGCCGATCCCGTCACCGTCGCGCGGGAGGGCACCCAGATGGTCTTCCGCACCGGCAAGAGCGAGATCCTCCGCTACCAGGCCGAGCCCGGCGAATTCCCGCGCAAGGACATCAAGGACATCTTCCGCCGCGGCGGCTACATCCAGTCGATCCTCACGCCTGCGGGCAAGTCGATCATCGATGACTTCCCGCCAAACCACATCCACCACCACGGCGTGTGGAGCCCGTGGACCAAGACCGAATTCGAAGGCCGCCACCCGGACTTCTGGAACATGGGCGATGGCAAGGGCCGCGTGGAGTTCGTCTCCATCGGCGAGACCTGGGCGAAGGACGGGAAGGTCGGCTTCCAGGCGAAGCACCGCTTCATAGACATGACCGCGAAGCCGGAGAAGGTCGCCCTGTTAGAGACTTGGGACCTCAGCGTCGCCAGCGAGGAGAAGCGCCGGATCATCGACCTCACGATCACCCAGACCTGCGCCACCGATTCCCCGCTGAAGCTCCCGGAGTATCACTACGGCGGCCTCGGCCTCCGCGGCAACCGCGCCTGGAACGGCGCGGACAACTGCAAGTTCCTCACCGCCTCCGGCCTCACCGATCGCCTCAAGGTCAATACCGCCAAGGAGCCTTGGTGCTGGATCGGCGGCAAGCTCGATGGCGCGACCTGCGGCGTGACCATCCTCTGCCACCCTTCGAATTTCCGCGCGCCCCAGCCGATCCGCGTCCACCCCACCGAGCCTTTCTTCTGCTACGCGCCCCAGCAGTCCGGTGCCATGGAGATCGTTCCCGGCAAGCCCTACATCGCCCGCTACCGCCTGATCGTCGCCGATGGCGAGCCCGATGCTATCGCCGCCGCGAAGTGGGCGGAGGAATACGCGAAGTAGCGCGGCTCTCCGAGCCGCGACCATTCACGCTAGGAGCGGTTCTCCAAATGTCACCACGACTTCCGGCTACCTTCAACCGCCAGGGCCCACGGCTGTCGAGCTCCGCTCCACTTCTCCTTGGCCTTGCTCCCGTTGCCGCATTCAATCCGCCGCGTGACCGACGATCTCCGCGCCAAGCTCGACCGGGGCATCGCCCTCTTCGATCTCGATGGCACCCTCATCGCATGGGACACGCAGATGCTCTTCTGCGACCATGTCCTGAAGCGCGAGGGCTGGCGCCGCGCCTACCTGCCCTTCTTCTCGGCCTTTCTCCCCGCCGCAAAAATTCTCGGCGACGAGGGCATGAAGCGCGTCTTCCTCAGCTACCTCTGGGGCGTTGATCGCGTCCGGCTTGAGGAATGGGTCCGCGATTTCGTCGCGGAATTCTTCCCCGCCCGCTGTTACCCCGGGCTGTTAGGGAAATTGCAGGCGCACCGGGAAGCCGGTCATCTCACGGTGCTCGCCTCCGCCAGCCCTGAGTTCTACGTGCAGGAGGTCGGGCGCGTCCTTGGCTTCGATCTTGCCCTGGGCACGCCCGTGGAATTCGAGCAACGTGTCCCCCTGCTACCGGGTCTTGTGAATCACAAGAGCGGGGAGAAAGTACGACGTCTCTCGGAGATCGCCGGGCGCTCGCCCGATGGCACCTGGCCGCGCAGCCACGGCTACTCGGACAGCTCCGCCGATCTTCCCATGCTGGAATGCTGCGTGGAGAATACCCTGGTGAATCCTTCCCCCTCCCTCACCCGCATCGGAGAAGCCCGCGGCTGGGAAATCCTCAGACCGGAGAAACCTTGGAAGGACCGCCGCGGTCAGGCTTGGGAAGTCCTCAAAAGAATAACCGGGACGGGCCGGTGATCGCGGCCAATGACGAATTCAGAATTGCCGAATGAAGAATGCCGTGTGTTCCGGAAGAGAAGTTGCGATAGATGCTTGCGACCATTCTTCGTCACACTCCATTCGACATTCGGGAATTCGGAATTCGGCATTCCCGTTGCATTCGCGTTCGGTAAGCAAAAGGGCTCCCCGGCATGCACCGGAGAGCCCTCAGCAAACGAACAACGTTTAGCTTAGCGCTTAGAATTTGAAGCGAATGCCCAGTTCGGCACCGACATCATCGCCGTTATCGACCGTTCCGCGGAAGAAATCCGAATCATCCACCCACAGGTAGCGTGCGCCGCTGTAGATCTGGAAATTCTGGGTCACGTCGAAGCCGAGTCCGACGAAAGCCTGCGCGGTCAATTCCACCGAATCATCGCTGAAACCCAGGACTTGATTATCGATGAAGGCTGCACCCGCACCCAAACCTGCGTAGAAGGACAGGCGATCATTGATCGCGTAATCCAGCTTGTAGTTCAGGGTCACGGGAATGATCTCCGAATCGAGGCCCAAGGTAGGCTCCCATTCGGTGTACAGGCCCTCGACAAACAAAGAGTGAGTGATCGGACCGCTCTCCGCGATCTTCATCCCGAAGTGAAGGGTCCAGAACTCTTCCTCGTTATCGAAGAAGTAGCCGCCGGAACCGCCGACGAACCAAGTGTAGAGCGAGGGAGAACTCGGCGGAGGCGTGTAAGTGTTGGTCGTGGAAGTCACCTCGCCGGCGTAGGCGGAGGCTCCCAGGAGAAGGGCCAAGCCCATGGTTGCTGTAGTCTTCATAGCGGCGGGAAGCTCCGCACGTTCCCGGATCGCGCAAGGGGAAATCTTGCGGAATGCTGATTTTAAGTGCATTGCAAAAGCCAAACCCCCGTTGCAAATGGCAATGGCTGCTCCCGCCGCACCTTAGAACAGATTCGGCGTATCGGCATCGGTAGACGAGGTCACCGGCTTCGCGAGCAACGCGTCGATTCTTGTTAGGAGGTCCAGCGAGGGCGTCGTTTCCTCCTCAAGCACCCCCCTTAACCAGGTGCTCCAATGCCCCGGGGTATTCCCTTCCTCGCGGGAAAGGATCAGTGCGATCTCGCTCAAGCGCCCGCTGCCGGAGAGCTGTTTGCGCGTGCGGCGTAGCCAGCTCTCAAGATAGGGTCGGTCCGGCTTGGCAGGAAACACGGGAGAAGCTTAGCCACTGCAAATCGCAAAGGCAACGACGGTCGCACGAGAGACTCTCCGCGCCTTTCTCTGCGACCTCTGCGCCTCCGCGTTTCGTTCGCTCAATCCGTCTTCTCCACCTGCGCCACCGCGAAGGCCGCCATGCCCTCGCCCCGGCCTACAAAACCCATCGTTTCATTGGTCGTCGCCTTCACGCCCACCCGCGCGGGATCGAGCCCCAGCGCCCTGCCGATGTTCGCCTTCATCGCATCGCGGTGCGGCAGGATCTTCGGGGCTTCCGCGACCAGGGTGCTATCGATGTTCACCAGGCGGTAGCCTTCCGCCGAGCACAGTTCAGCAGCCTTCTCCAGGATCCTGAGCGAGGAAATGTTGAGGCAGGCAGGATCACCCGGCGGGAAGTAGTGGCCGATGTCCGCAAGCCCGAGCGCGCCCAGCACCGCATCCGCGATCGCATGGCTAAGCACGTCCGCATCCGAATGCCCGTCGAGGCCGTGGCTGTGCGCGATCTCCACGCCGCCGAGAATCAGCGGGCGGCCTTCCTTGAAACGATGAACGTCGTAGCCGAATCCGATCATAGGTGTTAGAGAATCTCCTCGATAGGGATTTTACCATTCGTAGCAACAATCGACCACGCATCCGCGTGATCCTTCGCGACCTCCAGGTCCACCTTGCCGCCTGCTGCTTCTACCAGCAGCTTGCCGGCGGCGATGTCCCAGAGCGAGATCCGCGATTCGATGTAGCCGTCCAAGCGTCCGCTGGCGATGTAGGCCATGCCGAGCGCGGCGCTGCCCATCATCCGCATCTTGCGGGCCTTCAGCGAGGCCTTGCGGAAGCGTTCGAGACCGGTCGTCAGCGCCTCCTCGTCCTTGCCGCAGCCAACGTAGAGCGCGCACTCCGCCAGCTTCGTGCGGCTGCTCACCTTGATCGGGCGACCATCGAGCATCGGCGTGCCGCCCTTCTCCACCGTCCAGGTCTCACCGACGATCGGATCGTGGATCACGCCCACGACGACCTCGCCCGCCACGCGCAGCGCGATCGAGACACAGAAGTGGGGGATGCCGTAGTAGAAGTTCACCGTGCCATCGATCGGATCGACGATCCACTGCCGCTCGCTATTCGGGTCGCCGCCCATCCCTTCCTCGCCGTACAATGCATCGCCCGGGCGCGCGCCGAGCAGGATGTCCTCGATCAGCTTCTGCGACTCCTTGTCGAGCGCCAGCTTGATATCGTGGTGGGTCGCTTCATCGACCACGGCCTCCAGGCCGAAGTTCGCCTTGAGGAGTTTCCCCGCCTCCTTGGCGGCGTGAATGGTGAGTTCGAGATCGGTCACGGAGGGAAGATGGAGAACGACCAAGGGAGTGCCAAGCGCCAAGGGTCAGTGGCCTTCAATCAATCGGATTTGAGGATTGAAATTTGCGCGGTAGGCGCCCCGGTTCTGATCCTGCTTGTGAGCAGGGTCACGATTCGCGGCCACTCGTCCGCCTTGAAATCGCCCTTGAGAAGACACAGGCGGATCCATTCGCTTTTCACCGGATGGACGAGGCAGAGATCGAACCCGCTTTCGATCACCTCACCGATCCGGGAAAACCGGATCACTTCCTTTCTCCCCCATGGCGTTTCATGGGAGAAGGAGTCATGGCCGATCTTCAGGGTTCGCTTGCGGAAGAAGTTCGCGATGGCCATCGCCACGACCAGCAACGGAAGAAGATCGACAAAGGACAACGATCCAGCGTCAGCCCTCCATGCCGCTCGCAAGGTGACAACGAGAGGGCCTGGAGATACAAACAGGAAGAACCAGTCGTAGGGGGTCGGGTGCCTGCGGTAGTGGAAGGTTTCCTCGTCCGGCTCATGTTGGAAGGAGGGTGCCATCCGTGCTTTTAGCCGGTGATCCGCTCCGCCGCGATCCTCTCGATCTCCCGCACGATCCGCGGCGCGAGGTGGTGCTTCTCGTCCTCCGGCAGCGCTTCCGTGTGCTCCGGGAAAACCAGCAGCACCTCGTTGCGATCCGAATCGAAGCCGATGCCCGGCTTCGACACGTCATTCGCGATCACCAGATCGCAGCCCTTCCGCTGCAACTTCGCCCGCGCATTCTCTAACAAGTTCTGGGTCTCCGCCGCAAAGCCCACCAGGGTTCCCGTAAATCCGAACTCCCCGCGCACCGATCCCAGGATGTCCGGCGTCTTCACCAGCTCCAGGGTCAGCGTCTCGCCCGTCTTTTTGATCTTCTGCTCGGAAACGCTCGCGGGCCGGTAGTCGGCCACTGCCGCCGCGAAGACCGCCGCATCCATCCGCCCGATGTGGCGCTTCACCGCCTCGAGCATTTCCTGCGCATTCTCGATCGGCAGGAAGTCCACGCCATCCGGCACGTCCAAATTCGTCGGCCCCGAGATCAGCAGCACCGCGTGCCCGGCCTGCGCGAAGGCATCCGCCATCGCATAGCCCATCTTGCCCGAGGACCGGTTGGTCAGGTAGCGCACCGGATCGAGCGCCTCGCGTGTGGGACCGGCGGTGACGAGGACACGCATGGCGGAATCGAAGATCTGAAATTTGAAATCTGAAATCTCAGATTTGAATCTGAAATTCTGAAATCTCAGATCTGAAATCCGAAATTCCAGATCTGGATCCCGAAGAAAGCCTTACTGCTCCTTCTTTTCCTCCGCCGGTTCCACCGGCTTCGGCGCTTCCCCCTTCTCCTCCTTCGGAGCTTCAGGCTGCGCTTCCTTCGGCTTCGGAGCCTCGGCTTTTTCCTCCTTAGGCTTCTTCAGTTCATCGAGTTCCTTCTTCCCCTGCGCCAACCCCTTCTCATCCAGCTTGCTGGTCAAGTCGCCGAGCAGCGTCTTCGCCTCATTGTCGCCGCGCTCGATTGCCAGCGATGCCAGCGCCCATGCCTTCGGCAGATTCTGGTCCGTGCCCTGCCCGGTCGCGTGCAAGCGCGCCAAACCGGTGGTGGCCGCGGCGTGCCCTTGGTTCGCGGCGAGCGAGTAAAGCTGGCCCGCGTTATTGAAATTCACCGGCACGCCCATGCCGCGCTCATAGAGGGTGCCCAGATTGTTCTGCGCCGCCGCATGGCCCGACTTCGCCGCGAGGGTGAACCACGCTACGCCCGCCGTCGGATCGCTCAGGCCGAGGTTTCCGGAGACATACAGCAGGCCCAGTTCATTCTGCGCCACCGCCAGACCCGCATTGGAGGCAGAGAGCAGATACTTGTAAGCGCCTAACAGATCCGGCTTCTCATCCTTCGAAATCCGCGAGGCCATTTCCAGCGCCGCCATCGCGCTGCCGGCTTCGGCTGCCTTGCCGAGCCACTCGCGGCCCTTTTCCTCGCTCTTCTCCAGGCCGCCCTTGCCTTCGAGGTGGAAGGCCGCCACCCGCAGCAGGCAGTCCGGCTGCTTCTCGTCCGCTCCCTTCTGGTACTGCGCGAGCGCCGCCTTGTCGTCCTTCCTCAGGCTCTCCTCGAAGTCCCCGAGCGCCAGATAGGCGGCGAATTGCTTCTTCTCGATCGCCTTGCCGAGCCACTCGCGGCCCTCGGCCTCGTTGCGGAGCTTCTCGTCGCCATTCAGGAGGCGCGAACCGAGCGGGATGAAGGCGTTCTCATCACCCAGTCCCGCGGCTTGCTGGTAGAGTTCCAGCGAACGCTTTGCATCCACCTTCTCCGGGAAGCCGAAGGCCCCCTCGTAGAGCCGTGCCAGAATCAGGATCGAGGGTGTATCGCCTGCCTCCGAGGCCTTCTGCCACCACTCCGCCGCCTTGTCGAAATCCGGCTTCTCGCTCACCAGCCCGCGCAACCAGGCCTCGCCCAGGATCCGGCCGGCATTTGCCGCATCGGTCTTGGCAGCGGTCTCCAGCACCTCGCGGCCCTCCTGGCGGTCCTTCTCCTCCTTGGAATTGAGCAGGATCAGCGAGCGCCGATAGGTCGCATCCTTGTGCCCGCCTGCAGCCGCCTTCTTGTAATACTCCAGCGCCACCTCCCGCGATGAGGCCAGGCCCTGCCCGGTCTCGGCCGCGAAGCCGAGCAGGAACAGCGCATCTGCATTGCCTCCCTCCGCCAGCGGCTTCGCCAATTCCACACCCGCCGCATGCTTCCCGTCGCGGAAAGCTTCGATCGCACCCTTGGCCGGTCCCTCGGGCACCGCCGGAGCGGCCACGGGAGCTTCATTGCCGAGGCTGACAGCGGCGGGAGCGACCGTGGCGGTCGCAAGGGAAAGGGCAAGGGCCAGCAGGAGGGTTTTCGTCGTCACAGCGCCAGTTTGCGGGTGAACCGATCCGGGGCAACAAGGAAAAAACGGTTCCGGCAGGGCCGCCGCACCATATTCCGGGCCGGGTGGCGGCCGGAGTGCCGCCCTCCGAGCGTCATTTCGCGGGCAAGCTTCTTTCAGAAGCGGCGCTCAAGTCCGTCCCTTCCCCGCAGCTCCCGACAAAACCTTCAGTAAATCCCCAGGATCCCTCCCATCACCTCCGCGCCCCCCGCGATCAAGGGCACCAGCCACAACGCCCGGAGCGCCAGACGCTCCCCCCGCCAATGCCCCATGAGCGC
Source organism: Luteolibacter sp. Populi (assembly GCF_040801775.1). Lineage (GTDB taxonomy): Bacteria > Verrucomicrobiota > Verrucomicrobiia > Verrucomicrobiales > Akkermansiaceae > Haloferula. The sequence goes on along the minus strand of NZ_CP161812.1, from coordinate 3,206,129 downwards.
CAACCCCATCCCAAAGAAGCAGGCCCCGATCATTCCAATGAAAAGGAAGCCCGGAAGCATGAACGAGGCGAAATCATTGCCCGGAATCCTCGCCTGCGCCCGTGCCGTCCACAGCGCCCATGTCACCGGAAGTAGCCCGAGGACGTACGACAGCGTGGTGAGCAAGGGGCCCGGGCGGGGGATCTCCGCTTGCGTGGGAAGCGTCGGCGGCTTCGGCGATCCGCCCGCGATCTCCGGCCGAGCCTCCGGGGGGATCGGCAGGATCCGCGCGGGGGCATCGGGTGAAGGCTCGGGATCGCTCATCAAGTTCCCGGTCTAGCCCGCCGACAGGGGATGACGAGCCAATTTGGAGACCGCTAGGTGAGCGGATTTCCATGCACATCCCGGATCCGCTCCCCGCTATGGATGTAGAAGTGCAGGTGCTTCGTCGTCTGGTGATCCCCGCAATTCGTCGAGAGTCGGCAGCCGCCGTGCTCCTTCGTGAGCTTCCGGCAAATCTCAGCGGCCACGTCCATCATCTCCCGCACGGTCGCCATCTCCCCTTCCTCAAGTGCTGCCAGCGACGCGATGTGCCGCTTCGGGATCACCACCACATGCACCGGCCAATAGGGCTGGGTGTGATGGAATGCCAGCACTCCATCCGTCTCCGCCACGACCTCCACCGCGGTCTTCCCGCTGAGGACTTGCTCGCAATAAAAGTCCATCGTCCTTGTTCACCTTCCTCCTTCCCCGCGCAGCGCCACTTCGATTGATGATTGGAAGATTGGTGATTGATGATTTCCTCAACCGGTCGTCCGCAATCCCGAAGCGATCGCGTTGATCGAAAGCAGCATCTTCGGGAACATCGACTCCGCATCGGCCTCGCGGTCTCCGGTGACCAGCTCGCGCCACTGCCGCAGGATCGCGATCTGCTGGCGGTGCAGCACCTTCAGCGGAGCCTCGCGGATCGCCAGGGTCTTCGCCATCCGCGGGCGGCGGTTGTCCATGGTCCCGGCGTAGAGCCCCTCTAACAAATCCCGCGTGCGGTGGAACTCCGCCACGATGATGTCCATGAACTTCGCCCGCAGCGCCGGGTCTTCCACCAGCGAGGCATACTCGTTCATCAGGTCGAGGTTCGCGGAGGCGAGGTTCGTCTCCACGTTCGTGAAAACATAGCCGAGGAAGGTCGAGTGCTTCAGCACGTCCCGCAGCGCCGCGAATTGCTCCGGCTGGGAAGTCTTGAGCGCTTCGAGTGCCGAGCCGACGCCGAACCAGCCCGGCAGGTAGAAGCGCGCCTGGGTCCACGAGAAGACCCACGGGATCGCCCGCAAGTCGGCGATCGAGTGGCCCTTCTTGCCGGTGCGCCGCGCGGGTCGCGAGCCGATCCGGGAATTCTCCAGCGCGTCGATCGGCGTGGCCTGGCGGTAGAACTCGATGAAGCCCTCCGTCTTCAGCAGCGCCTGATAGGCCTCCTGGCTCTTCTCCGCCAGGAAGGGCATGAAGGGCTCCGCGGGATCGGCTTTCGGCGCGGTGTGGCGGTGGGTCGCGGTGGTGATCGCGGCACCGGCCAGCAGCAGCTCGAGATTGTAGGTCGCGTTGGCCAGGTTCCCGTACTTCTGGGCAATCGTCTCGCCCTGTTCGGTCATGCGGAATTCACCGCTCATCGAGCCATGCGGCAGCGCCGCCATGAACCAATGCGTCGGGCCCGCGCCGCGCGAGATCGTGCCGCCGCGGCCATGGAAGAAGCACAGCCTCACGCCGCGCTCGTTGCCGGTGACCGTGAGGTTTTCCTGCCCGCGGTGCAGCGCCCATTGCGCCGCCAGGATCCCGCAATCCTTGTTCGAGTCGGAGTACCCCAGCATCACCTGCTGGCTCGGCTTGGTGCCGCCCGCGCACTTCTCATTGGTGCGGCGGGTGAGGGGATGATCGAGGAAAGAGCCGAGAATGCCAGGTGAACGGTCGAGGTCGTCCATCGTCTCGAACAGCGGCACCACTTCCAGCGCGCACCACGCGCCGTCCGCATCCTGATCCATCAGCCCGGCCTCGCGGGCCAGCAGGAAGACCCCGAGCAGATCCGAAAGCTGGCGCGTCATCGACACGATCAGCGCGCCGAGCCCCGCGTCGCCCCACTCCTTGCGATGGCGGACCAGCACGCGGTAGCAATCGAGCACCGCATCCGCCTCGCCGCCGACCCGCGCGGTGTCGTGCAGGAAGGGTCGGTTCGATTTCAGCTCCCCGTTCAGGAAGGTCACCCGCTGCTCCTCGCTCCAACTCGCGTAGTTCGCGCCATCCGGCACGCCCGCGGTCGAGAGCAGCAGCGCGATCGCCTTATCGTGGAATTCGGAATTCTGCCGGACATCCAGCAGCGCCAGGTGGAAGCCGAAGATTTCCAGCTTCTGCCGCAGCGGGCGGATCACCTGCTCTTCCACCAAGCTGCAGCCGGTGCCGCGGATGCCGATCGCCAGCAACTCCAGGTCGGCATCGAGTTCCATGGGCGTCTTGTAGCCCGGTTGGCCGTCGATCTGCCGCTTCAGGCGCGCCGCGATCAGGCCGCAGAGGTGCCGCCATGGCTCCTCGTGGTGGCGGTCGTGGAGGTCGTTTACCACCTCCTCATCTCCGAGCGCGAAGGTGATTTCATCGATCCGCCGTTCCAGCGGCTCGGGGATCTCGTTGAGCTGGCGGGAGAGCGTGAGCTGCCCGGCCACTTGGTCGATCTCGCGCTTGAGAAGCTGGAAGGAAGCGCGGCGCATCATTTCCAGCGCCTTCGTCGTCACCTCGGAAGTGATCAGCGGATGCCCGTCGCGGTCGCCGCCGATCCAGGTGCCGAAGGACAGGCGCGGGATATTGCCCGCCGCGCGCAGCATCTCCAGCGGGAAGCCGGCCTCGCGCCAGGCCTCGGTGAAGTGCAGGTCCAGGCGGTTGAGCGCGGCGGGGAAAAGGTCGCGCAAGTAGTGGATCGCATCCCGCAGCTCGCGGAAAATGTCGGGCCGCACCAAGTGGATCTCGCCGGTCCGCCATAGGGTCTCCAGCGCGGTCACGATCCGCTCCCGGATCCGGCGGCGCTCGCGGTCCGTGTATTTCGGATACTCGTTGCGGACCAGTTCCTCGTAGAGCGCACGGTGGCGCTCGCGCACGGAGGCCCGCTTCGCCTCGGTCGGATGCGCGGTCAGCACCGGCTGCACATCGACATCCGCCAGCACGCCCAGAATCTCCTGAGGTCCCAGCCCCAGCGTGGTCATGTCCCGCAGCGCCCGCGGCCACAGGCCCCGGATCGAGTCCGCGCCCAGCACCTTCTCCCGCTCCCGCCGGATCGCGGCGGCGACCCGCTCCTCCACCATGTTCAGAAGCTGGAAACCGATCGAGTAAAGCTGCTGCGTGCCGTCCGGCGGGTGGCTCTCCGGCACCGTCCCCGACCACGGCAGGTAGGGGATCAGCGACTCCTCGCCCAAGCTCTTGAGTGCATCGCCCAAGCAACCGACGAGGAATGAGAGGGTTTCGTCGATCAGTTCGAAGCCTTCAAGGCGGAGCTGCTCGCGGGTCGGTGGGAGTTCGGTCATCGGCGCGGCCACTAGAGCAGGCAGGATGCCGGGGCGGAAGGGCGATTGCGTCAGCGGCTCAAGCGAAGCGCTCGGGCTAGTCCGGCGGGAAATCGCCGCGAGTCGGCACCTCACAGGGTCCGCCGCGCATATCGTCGATCATCTCGGCTGAACTCATGTGTTCCCAAGGATGGCCCTTTAGGTTCTCCGCAGCCATTTTCTGCAATTCGGCCACCGCTTCGTCCCACTTTGCGCGATCAATTACACGCCGTCCGAGAAGAACGGTAGGTTCCTCATCAAAATCGATCCGGTCCCCGGCTTTCAGGCCGAGGCGCTCCCGGATGGCCAAGGGAATCGTGATCTGGCCCTCGCTGCTGACCGTGGCGATCATTCCGCCAGAGTAAGATTTATCCGATAGGGAAGGCAAGCCCACCGAACGCGCGAAGGGTCCGGCGTAAATCCACCTCCCCCCTAGGTTTTAGCAATCTGTTTTACAAAACGTAAAACTTCGGGTATTCATTTTGTGTGAAAACGGTGTCCGTCCGAGAAATGAAGGCAAACTGGGCCGAGATCGAACGGCAGGTGCAGCAGGGTGAGACCTTCGAAGTGCTCAGCCGCGGCAAGCCCTCAGTGAGGATAGTTCCCGCAACCCCGCGTCCAGTTGTGAAGTGGGAGGACCATTTGGCGACCGCGGTCAAGGTGGAGGGACCTAGCGTCAGTGAAACCGTGGATTATAACCGGGACGGCCGCTGGTGATCTACCTCGATACCAGCGCACTGCTCAAGCTCCACTTTCTCGAGGCTGGATCGGTGGAAGTGCAGGCACTGATCAGCTCTCAAAGCTCTCCTTTGCCGATCTGGAACCTTCAGGAGATGGAGTTTGCCAACGCCCTGCGCTTGAAGGTCTTTTGGAAGCAAATTTCCGAAAGCGATGCCGATGCGCAGTTCGACCACTTCAAGCGAAGGAAGAGTTCCGGCTTCTACTACACCCCGGAGATTAGCCGGAGCGACCTGCTGGATCGCTATCTCCGCCTGACGGCCCACACCGCGCAGCTCGGCTGCCGCACGCTGGATATCCAGCATGTGGCCGCTGCTGTCATCATCGGAGCCACGCTTTTCGTCAGCTTCGATAATCGCCAGCGCCAGCTCGCGGAATTAGCAGGCTTGAAGGTTCAAGCGCTTTGAGTAGGTCGCCTCACTCCACCACGCAGGGCAGCAGCACCGCATCCCGCATCCCGTGGATCTTCTTCTTGTCCGCGGGGGCGAGGGTGGCGAGGACGCCGGCGAGGGAGGTGTGCCCTTGGTCGTCGGTGAAGTAGTAGGGGCAAACGCGGACCCGGCCTTTCACCATCTCGACGCTGCCGTCCTCGCGGAAGACGGGGTGCTCGACGATCCGGCCCTCGTGGAATTCCTGCATGATCCAGGGCTGGGTGCCGAAGTCGGCCATCGCGGCGTGGACCTTTTCGTCCCAATCCCCCTGTGGCATGTCGTGGCCGATGTGGACGCCGCGGGAACCCCAGGCGGTTTCGTGGAAGCCGCTGATCTTGAGCACGAGCCGACGCTGCTTCTGGCTGAAGTGGGCCACCTCCTCCCAGGAATTCACGTCCAGCCCGGGCAGGGCGGCCTGCGGGGGCAAGGGCGAGGGATCAACAACCCAGCTGCGCGGCACGATCTCGCGGATTCGCTCAAGGTGGCTGCCACGCAAGGCCTTTTCCCAGACCGGCTTCAGCGCCGGGGTCCAGAGCAGGGCCAGCCACAGCTTGTCCTCCAGGTGCGGCTTGCAGGGCGGGGTCAGGGGATAGCCGTTCGCAGAGGCTTCGGCGAGAGTCCGGGCGGCGGGGATCGCTTTCCAGTCGAACCACTCGAAGAAGCGGTAGAGCGCACGGCCGTCCGGCTGGTATTCCTCCGCAGCCTCGACGGTTCTGCCACCGCCGGTCTCGCGGGCCAGCCACTCCATCTCGCGGCGGTAATCGGCGGATTCCTGGGAAAGCAGGATCGCGCCATCCTCCGCCAGCACGGAGGAGAAGCCGAAAATCATGCCGTCCCGTCCGCCGAGGACCGGGAATCCGGCATCCGCGTAGAGCCGGGAAAGCCAGGCGGTGATGCCGATCCCTCCGGGCACCGAGTCGAGCTCGGTGAGGGCGAAGCCGCCATCGGTCAGGATCAGGTCCGGGCGGATCACCCGCGGCAGGGCGTTGCGCAGGCCCGGGGATTTCTGAAGCTCCGTCATCCACTCCGGCTTGCCGGTGTCAAGGGTCGCGGCCATCCACTTCGGCAGCTTGCCCGCGCCGCTGCGCCGGTAGAGCTCGTCGCTGACCTGCTGGAATTGCGCCAGCGGATGGCCGAGGGAGCTGAGAGAGCGCGCCTCCGCCTTGGTCAGCTTCAGCGGCTCCGGCGAGTAGCGCCAGCCGCCGTTGAAGAGCCCGCCCTCCGGCAGCGCGGCCGTGATCTGTGCCAGCGTCAGGCTCATTGCATGGACCGCAGCGCGCCGCGGATCAATTCCTCCACCGTCGCGCCCGGCTGGTCATCCAGCATTTTGCGCACCGCCTTGCGGGCGTCCACCTGCTTGTAGCCGAGCGCGACCAGCGCCAGCTCGGCGTCCGCCGTGGCCGGGGCCATCTGGCCGCTCGCGACCTCCTGCCAGGTGTCCGCCATCCCAACTTTGTCCTTGAGTTCCAGCACGATGCGCTCGGCGGTCTTCTTCCCGAGGCCCTTGATCTTGGAAAGCTCCGCGATCTCGCCGCCGACCACGCAGGCCTTGAAACGCCCCGCCGGCATCCCGCTGAGGATCGCCATGGCGATCGCCGGGCCGATGCCGCTGACCCGGTCGATCAGCAGCAGGAAGAGGTCGCGCTCCTCCTCCGTGGCGAAGCCGTAGAGCGTGTGCGCCTGTTCGCGGATATGCAGGTGGGTGCGCAGGTCGACCTTCAGGCCCTCTGCCGCGTGCAGCTTGTCGAAGGTGGAGAGCGGCACGTGAACCTCGTAGCCGACGCCGCCCGCTTCCACGACGAGCCGGTTCGGATACGCTTCCAAAACTATCCCGCGCAGCCGTGCGATCATCGTGGGGCCAGCTTGGACCCGGTCCGGCAACTGCCAAGGGCGAAGTTCCGTCATGTGGAAAGCGGTTTTCGTCCTACGAAAACCCCTCTTTACATGGGGAGACGCGTCCATATAGTCCCGCCCCCATGACTGTCCTCGCCGCTACCGGGCTCGAAATTTCCATCAACCTGCTGTTGGTGGTTTTCGTCCTCATTTCCTTGCTGATGAGCATGATTATCCTCATGCAGCGGCCCAAGAACGAGGGCCTCGGTGCTGCTTTCGGCTCCGGTGCCACCGACCAGCTTTTCGGTGCCCAGACCACCACCGTCCTCCAGAAGGGCACGGTCTACCTCGCCAGCCTGTTTTTCGTCCTGACCATTGTTCTTGCGGTGCTGATCACCAAGCGGAACTCCAGCGGCCAGTCCTTCGTCGCCACGGTCGAGCCGCCTCCGGCACCTGCCGCCCCGGCCTCGATCGCTCCGCCGAGCGAGAAGGCGCTCGAATCCGAAGCGGTGACGCCGCCGGTCGAGGCACCGAAGCCGGTCGAGACCCCTGTCCCGCCGGTGGTCCCGCCTGCTGAGATGCCGGCTCCTCCATCCGAGACTCCAGTGCCAAAGCCAGGCGAAGAGGTGATCAACGATGCCGCCAAAGGTGCCATTATTGGCAACCAGAGCGGTGCCGCTGGCGAAGGCGCACTCATCGGTGCCGGTCTCGGCGCTCCCGCAGCTCCTGAAGGCGCACCGAAGCCCGCTGGCGAGGAAAAGTCTGCGGAGCCGGAAAAGCCGGCCGACAAACCCTGAAGCCCCGGGGCTCCTTTCCAGAATGGCGCGCGGCGATCCTCGCCCCGCGCCTTCTTTTTTAACGGGCATTCGATTTCCCGCTTCCACCTCCCTATACTCGCCGCATGACTCCCGATGCCGAGCTTCCCGTCTGGGAGCGTGAGGACGCCTTCGCCTTGGCGAAGCCGGGCTGGGGCTGGATGGACCGCGCCGGCAATTGCGTGGAGGTTGCAGGCTTCGAGGAACTGGCCCAAGCCGTCGAGAAGGATGCGGGTGCCCGCGTCAATCTCGTCTGGACCCCGGCGGCCAAGGGCTATGTCCTGCCCGAGGAGGTCCCAGAGCTATTCCCGGCGATGCGCGAGGCGCGGATCCGCTGGGCTCGCTGGGACATCCAGGAGGGCCGGCGGCAGATGATGGTCTTCGGCGGGGCGCTGGGAGTGCTGGCCCTGTTCCAGCTTTACCGGCACCGGTTCGACCCGGATTCCGTGCTCAAGAACGGTCCGCTCGGCTTCGCCCTGCTGCTCTTCGTCATCCTCGGCTTCCTGCCTTGGTATCAGGGGCGCAAGCGCCTCGCGCGGGCCCGCTCCTGGGGCGTCGGCGAGATGGCGGAGGATGGGCGGGCTTTCCGCTTCGAAATCTGGCTGGCGATCCAGAAGACCCCGGTGACGCGCCTCCTGCTGGGGCTGCTCGCCATGGTGGGCCTAGTCCAGCTTTTCGCGGAGGTCCGCTACTTCAATGCCATCCACCGGCTCGAAGGACTGAATGCCCTTCTCGGCGTGAAGGAATTCATCTTCAGCGGCTTTAACAAGACCATCCCGGAGGCCGGGCTTACCAAGCCCGGCCTCTCCGACCAGTGGTGGCGGCTGGCGACGGCCCCCTTTCTCCACGGTCACTGGGTCCACTGGGCGATGAATGCCTCCGCCCTCGCCTATCTCGGCAAGCGGGTGGAAGTCTTCGCCCGCTGGCCGCACCTGGTCATGGCCTACCTGATCTCCGCGTGGGTCGGCGGGGAAACTTCCTTGCGCTTCACCTCGGTGACATCCGTCGGGGCCTCGGGCGGGCTGATGGGTTTGCTCGGCTTCCTGCTGGTGTTCGAATCGATGCACCGGCTGCTGGTTCCGGAGAGTTCGCGCAAGCGCCTGCTGGCGGGGGTCGTGCTGACGGGCGTGATCGGGTTCGCCTTCCGGCATTTCATCGACAATGCCGCACACTTCGGCGGGGTGGTGGCGGGCATGGTGTATGCCGCGCTGGTCTTCCCGAAGTCGGCCTCGCCGCACCGGCCGGGCACGACGATGACGGACGTGCTATTGGGCGGGGCGGCGATCGGGGCACTGGTCTGCGCGGCGCTGTTCGCGTGTGGGAAGATGCTCTGATGGCGGAGCGGATGGAGCGAACGAAACGCGGAGGCGCAGAGGTCGCGGGGAAAGGCAGAGGAGAGGCAGAGGAGAGGCAGAGGAGAGGCAGAGGAGAGGCAGAGGAGAGGCAGAGGCAGAGGGGCGGCAGAGGGGCGGTAGTGTCGCCCATGGATGCCGGCGGGTGCTGCTGATAGCCCTCCCGATTCTGGCATTTATATGGAATCGGATTCCGTCGCCATGCCCTCGGCTTCATGCATAGTTCTCACTTAGCTTGATGGTGGTTTCCTCGGGAACGCGCTAGTTAGTCCTATCGAATCCAGGATTCGATGGCAGCCCACATTAAGAATCCTGAAAGTAGGTGGTCCGCGAACCGGTCATCAATGCCTCCCGCCTCGTTTCATTAACAAATCCCATGACAGCACCCCTCCCCATGAAGACATCGGTCAAATCCATCAGGTACTGCCTCGCCCTGCTGGGCTGCACGGTGATTTCCTCGAATGCAGCAGTGCTTTTCACGGATAACTTCGACGCGACAGGGCCCGGCTCTCCCAACGACCAGACTACCAATCCGGGACGCCAAGGCGGCTCTCTGGCCACTCTGGGCTACCTTCAGGCCGGCAACGTGCAGATTGGCAATACGACTACATTGCCTGCGAGTCCAGGCAGCGACGTCGGCGACGAGTTTCTGGCGGCCTTCGCAGGGACCGCCTACATCAATCAAGATTTTTCCAGCGAGACATCTCCTCTTGAGATCACCTTCCGCGGGCTTGTTTCGAGCGCTTCGAGCACCGGTCTGGACAATTGGGTCGCCCTTATGGTTGGGAACGCGACGGGTGTCCCGTTCGTCAACAACGCGAATGTCTCCTCCATCCTGTTCCGCGCGAATGGCGGCACTGAAGTTTGGAATCATGGAGCCAATACTGCGGGCGGATCGAGTGTGGCGCCGGGCTTCGACGTATGGTCGGACTACAAGGTCATTCTATCGGACACGGCGGGCACGGGATCGGCCTTCGGGAGTGGCGGAAGCCGGGCCGATTACTATATCAATGGATCACTCTTGGGAACGCTGAACATCACTCAGTTGACCGCGGGCGAAGGATATATCGGATTCGCTTCCGATCGGATTGTGGGCTATGACAACGTCCAGATCTCCACCGTCCCGGAGCCCTCGTCCGTGATCGTGGGGATCAGCGGCTTGGCCGGCTTGGTCCTCCTGCGCCGCAGGAAGTGAATTCCGATGGGTGCACCCGCGGTGGCGCCCCCGGGTCCGGGGGGAAGGCCGGTTATCATGCCGTGGGCAGGGATGGCCGTGCATTCCCGCGCTAGCGGATCCGTGACCTGTGATCAGGAAAGGCAGAGGAGGGGAGGGAAGGGGTGGTGGGCAAAGCGGCGAAAGCGTCACCGATGGATTCCGCCTGGCGAGTGCGGGCTGCGGCAAGAATTGGCCGTTTCCCACGTTTTACTCTTCTGCCATGATCTATCCGAAGTTCGTTTCCGCCTTCCTCGCCCTCATCGCCATGGCTCCTGCCGCCGATCTCCCGCTACTCGTCGCCCATCGCGGGGCCTCGCATTTGGCACCGGAGAATACCCTCGCGGCCTTCAAGCTGGCTTGGAAGGAAGGCGCCGATGGCATCGAGGGCGATTTCCATCTCAGCAAGGATGGAGAAGTGGTGTGCATCCACGACTACGACACGAAGCGCGTGGCGGGGCAGAAGCTGGTGGTGGCGGAGACGCCGTGGGTGGAGCTTGCCGCGCTCGATGTGGGTTCGTGGAAGTCGTCGGCCTATGCCGGGGAGAAGATGCCGCGGCTTGGAGATGTGCTGGACCTGCTGCCGCCCGGCAAGCGCTTCTTCCTGGAGATCAAGAGCAGTCCGGCGATCGTCGGGCCGATCGCCAAGATCCTCGCGGACAAGCATGCCGACCCGGCGCGGGTGACGATCATCTCCTTCAATGCCGAGGTGATCTCGGAGTGCCGCAAGCAATTGCCAGCTTATCAGGCGCATTTGATTTCGGATCTCAAGGAGTTTGCCGATCCGGTGAAGCGCCGGGGCTATGAGGAGCAGCTCGCGGCCTGCGGATCGCAAGGACTGCAGTTCAAGGCGGCTTCCCCGGTGGAGGGGGAGTGGCTGGCCGGCCTGAAGGCGAAGGGCCTGCTGCTGACTTCGTGGACGGTCGATGATGCGGTGCTGGCGAAGAAGATGATCGGGTTCGGGGTGCAGCATATCACGACGAACCGGCCGGGCGGATTGCGGGAGGAGTTGGGGAAGTAAAAAAACCTGGCGGGCTTTCACGGCGGACGACGCATTACCCACTGACCGGGCATGTTCCGGTCCGAACAACTTCAGCTCCGCACGCGGAGTCCCGAAGCTCTTCTCTTGGGTTTGAGAAGAGGCATTTGCACCTACGTGGGTTCATCACAGCCGGACGCCTTTCGCGAGAGAGGCGTCCGGTCCTATTCCATTCCGTCCGATATCCCATCCTGGATATAGGACGGAATGGAATAGGACCGGGAGGTCCCGGATTCTAGCCACGGCGGTCCGGGCTCTTCTACTGCCAGTCGGACCTTTATCAGCCCACCGAGACGGAGAGATCCTGGCCGATCTTCTCGATCGCGGCGATGAGGGCGGCCGGATCGCCGTCGCCTGCCAGCGAGACCAGGCCCTGGGCGTGGAAGATCGGGTGGCCGGACATCGGGGCGCTTTCGAGGGAGGTCGAGAGTTCCTCGACATTGGCCCCTGCGCCGGCGATGGCGGCGGAGAGTTCGCGGATGATGCCGGGCCGGTCGTTGCCGACGATGTCAATCGACATCGTCTCGCGAGCGGCGGCGGGCGCGGCTTCCTGGCGGCGGGCTTGCACGGCGATGCCCTGCGTTTCCAAGGCGGCCAGCGATTTCAGCAGCGCATCGGCCTGGGCTTCCGGGCACTCGACCCGCAGGATCCCCGCGAACTGACCGGCCAGGTGGGCCATGCGGCTCTCCTGCCAACTGCCCGCGTGCGCGGCGATCGCTTGGGAAAGGGCGCTGACCAGACCGGGGCGGTCGGCGGCGAGGACGGTCATGACGACGGAGGCGTGCATGCCACGATCCAAGCACTGTCGGGTGCGGGGAGTCAGTTCTTTTTTGAAATCCTCACGAATTGTTTAAGAAAAAATGATTATTGACCAAGCGTGATGGCACGGGCTACACCAGCCCGGAATACTGTCCCCGCCGTGATACTTCCTCAAACCCTCAGCCCCCTTCCGGTGAGCCCGAGTGGCAATAGGCCGGAAGTCTCCCCGCCCTTCGAGGACTTCGTCTCTGCCGGCGATGTCCGCAAGGTCATCCTCGGCACCAGCGAGTTTCCCGTGAGCGGCTTGCCTGCGGATGACTTCGAATTCGCCGGTCGCGCCGATATTCCGCTGCCGGAGCGGGTGGCGAAGTGGAAGCCGAAGCCGCGCGAGGTGAAGGTGGAACTGGAAGTGGCCGACCTGGCCTTGGAGACCCCGGTGGTGCATCCGGCCTTCGAGGTGATCCCGCCCGCCCGCCGTGCCGCGCCGCCGCAACTGCGCGAGCGCGCCGATTGCGAGGCTGCCTACGGCCGCTCCAAGCCGAACGAGCGCTGGTGGGTGATCGGCATGGGTCTGGCGGCCTGTGCGGTGCTCTTCTCGGGCACGCTGGTGGATTTCATTTACCGTGAAGCGCTGCGCCGCAGCCACGTGGAGGCCATCGTGCTCCCGAAGCCTGCGGTCAAGCATGCTGCGGACGCGGTCGTGGTGGCAGCCGGGGCCGAGGAGAAAGAAAAGCCGGCCCCCCTGGCGGCGACCGCCGAAGCGGACGAAGAGTGATTTTACCGGGCGATTCCGGATTCGGCTCAGCGGAGGCTTTACAAGCGGGGCGTCGTTGCTAAGTTCCGCGCCCGGCCACAAAAAAGGAGAGATGGCTGAGCTCGGTTTAAGGCACTCGACTCGAAATCGAACGTAGGCTTAAAACCTACCGAGGGTTCGAATCCCTCTCTCTCCGCCATTTTCCCAGGGTCGAACAAGTCGCTTTTGGCGACTCCGATGCGGTCAGTACTCCCAAGGACCCGGTACCCAACGGAAGGCGTCGCCGTCGAGCGCCACATGGCAGACGGAGGGGAACGACAGGTGAGTGGCCACGAGTGCCTCGCGGTTCGCCGCCAGCTCCCGCAGAAGACGGACCCGGACACGGGCCGCCTCCGCAGGGTCGTGTTCGAAGCCGTTGTACCAGTCGGGGTGCTCGAACCCTACCTGGAACAAGGCATCGCCAGCGAACATCAGGCGGTCGCCGCCGGACGCCAAGCGGACCACGCTATGCCCGGGGGTGTGGCCGCCGGTGCGCTGGACGACCACGCCCGGTGCCACCTCATACTCATTCTCGAAGGTCCGCAGCAGGCCGTGGTACTCTTCCAAGAACCGCTTGCCCGTCCGCCGAAGCGCGTCCGGGAAGCCTGGCGGCATGGAGACACGGGAGAAATCGGGCGCCTCCCAGAACTCGGCCTCGGCCGCCGCCACGTGGACCCGCAGATCCGGGCGCAGCCGCTCTTTCACTCCGGGGGCGAGCAAGCCGCCGACGTGGTCCATGTGCATGTGGGTGAGCACCACGTCGGTCACGGCCGAGGGATCGATGCCGGCGGCCTCCAGCCGCTGCGCAAGCAGTCCGGCCCGCTCGAGGTCCGGGAACTCACCTCCTATCCCAGCGTCGACGAGGATGGTCCTGTCGCCGCTGCGGACCACTACCACGTTCAGCGCCCAATCGAGCACGTCCGACGGCAGGAACTTGTCCTCTAGCCAAGCCGCCCGGGCGGTAGGGTCGGCGTTGTGTCCCAACATGGCGCCTGGCAGCGAGAGCACTCCGTCGCTGATCACCGTCACGTCGATTGCTCCGACCTTCAGCGCGTAGCGTGACGGAACCAGCTCGGAGTCGGTTCTGCCGTGGGGGTACCTCTCGTTTACCTGATCGGCGCAGTGGCTGACAGAGGCGTGCGGGGTGTTGTCAGGGCATTCACACTGAACCTGCCGTGAAGCAGGGGTTTCCGCTTCGTTCCCGTTCGATTGGCTATCTTGTGCTGTTTTCATGATCGTATTGCGTGTCTTGTTAGGCGTGGTGTTTGGCTTTTCAGTCCCTTGGGCGAAGCCTTAGATGAGGTGCTTCTTTAGCAGCCCGCGCTTGATGCAGCGCGTCGTGCACTGCGAGCACCGGGCGGATCGCGTTGAGCAGCCCGTGGTCGTGGATGCGCAGCGCCTGACAGAGGCGTGCGGGGTGTTGTTAACCTGCCGTGACGCCGGGGATTCCGCTTCGGCGTCATTGGATGGCCTATCTTGGAGTGTTTTCATCATCGTATCGCGTGTCTTTTGGGGTGGCGTTAGGCTCCCGTTCTTTGAAGCAGCTCTTCCGAGAGTTGGGATTGTTGTTGGTTGTGCTGTCCTACGGAGTGGAGGTCAGGAGCGTGACGGGAATTCGGCACGGGTCCGGCCGCGCTTGAGGAAGCAGGAAACGATTGGCGAAAATTCGCGGATCCTGCCACAAGAGGGAGCGGATCCTTAAGAAGGTAGATGAACGGTGGATGCTGCCTGATCGGCAGGCCGCGCTGCCGGGCTCAAACTCTTCCGAACCGAATCCATGAAACCATCATCCATCAGATCTTTGCTGCTCGTCTCCGCCCTGCTCGCGCCATGCTTGCGAGCGCAGGACGCGCCGGCAAAGATCCGCGAGATCGAGCTGAAGGTGCTGCTCAATCAATACCACGAGGCCGTCCAGGCGCTCGTCGGATCCGCGCGTGAGGTCCAGAGCGGCACCAACGGCAACAGCCCGGATATTCTCGGCAAGCGCCTGCAGTGGCTCGCGGTGGTGGACGGTCAGATCGGCGAAGGCGGCAAGAAAGCTGCCGCCAATCGGGAGGACCTGACGGATAGCGCCGTGACGCTCAACGATCTGGCGTGGAAGATGGTCACTTCACAGGATGCCGGTCCCCGCCATCCGGATATCGCGCTGAAATTGGCCAACATTGCCATTGAGCTGGGTGACGGGAACATCGATTTGAAGCCCAAGATGCTTGATACCAAGGCGCGGGCCCTGTTCCTGCTCGGCAAACGGGACGAGGCGATTGCCGAGCAGGAGAAGGCGGTCGCGGCGGCCACCGTTGCGGCGGAGAAAGCCGGACTCGAAACGACACTCGCCGCCTACCGGAGGGGGGAATTGCCGGAGGTATCCTTGCCGGCCGGAGAGCGTGAACCTTTCTCCCCCGCGGAGGCGGCTTTGGCAGCAAAAGATCTACAAAGCCGGATGGCCGAGATCGTGGCCCTGCAGAGGCGGATCGCAGATGCCGAAAAGGAAAGCTCCGGGCCCAACAAGGACCAAGCCGACCCCTTGAAGGAAGAATTGCGGAAACGGATGGCTGAACTCGCGAAACTTACCGAGTTGAAAGACCCGGCAAGTCAAAAAGGGGACCCGGGCGGCACAGCCTACATCTTGGGAAAACTCCGGAATATTGTCATTCCCACGGTCCAGTTTGAGAACACGACCTTGGAGGAGGCCGCCGAATTTCTAGCGAAGCGGTCCATCGAACTCGATGCGGCAGAACTCGACCCCGCCCGTAAGGGCGTGAATATCGTGGTGCGCCATCCTGTAAAAAAGCCTGCGCCTGCTTCGGGTGAAAAAGGCGGGGAGGCGGAAGCCGTCCGCATCAGAAGTCTCCACCTACGCAATGTTCCGCTGTCCGAAGCGCTCAAATACGTCTGCGAAGCCACCCGGTTTCGCTACAAGGTGGATGACTTCGCTGTCACCCTTATCTCTCCGGATGCGCCGGAAGACCTCTTCAACCGAACCTTCAAGGTGCCACCGGATTTCGGTAGCGCACTCGTCTCGATTCAAGATTTGCTGAAGATGTGCGGCGTCAACTTCCGTGAAGGAGCTTCAGCGACCCTCATCCCTTCCGGCATGCTGATGGTCGTCAATACTCCATCCGAACTGGACAAGATTGAACAGTTGATCGAGGCGGTTCAACACGCGCGGGCCAATGGGGAACCGGACCGACCGGTGCCTGCCGAGGAGGCCCCGTCTCCCGTGAAGCCAGGTGAAAGGTGAGAAAAGTTTCTGACACGGATCCGTTTCGGGATTTCCATGGGCGCCGGCTGGAGTGATCCGGCCGGTGCTTTGCGGTTTGTCTTCCGGTCCGTGATTCCTTACTTCGTTTACGGCGCGCCGTTCCATTTCTGCCCTTGAACCGATTTCCATGACGAATGCCTTCCGCACCCATTCGGGAGAGTTCCACACCACCCGATGGTCGATCGTCATCGGCGCCCAAGGGCATTCGGCGGCGGATGTGAATGCCTCGGTGGAGTCGCTCTACCGGCAATATCTTTCGCCACTCTATGCTTATGTGCGGCGGCGGGGATATTCGCCGCATGATGCGCAGGATCTGACCCACGACTTCTTCTCCCGCTTGCTGGAGAAAGGTTGGCTTTCGTCGGCCCAGCCGGATCGCGGACGCTTGAGGACCTTCCTGTTGATGGCGATGAAGCGGTTCCTCGCGAACGAGTGGGACCGCGCGAAAGCGGAGAAACGCGGCGGTGGCTCGCAATTGGTGAGCCTTCAATCCGAGGAAGGCGAGCGCTTGTTTTCAGCCAACGCCGCGGCGAGTTCGACCGTGCCGGATGAACTGCAGTTCGACCGGAACTGGGCGATGGTGCTCATGCAGACGACCTTGGATCACCTGCGGAGGGAGTATGAGAGAAGCACGCGGCCGGGTGACTTCGCGGTGCTGAAATCCTGCCTCACGGCGGAGCGCGGAGGCATCGATTATCCGGTGATCGCGCGCGAGTTGCAGCTGCTGCCAGCATCGGCGCGGAGTTTGGTGCACCGCTTCCGGAGACGCTTCCGGGAGATTTTCCGCGCGGAGGTGGCGGGCACGGTGTCCTCTCCTGAAGAGGTGGAGGATGAGATGCGGGCGCTGATCTTGACCCTGGGGCAACGATGAACGAAGCCGCCGGAAAGGGAGGATCCGTGGAGGCGGCCGGCGGCGCGGTTGCCGAATGCCCGCGCTGCGGCGCTCCGCTGGCGGGAGGCGTCGTGGACGGTTTGTGCGCGCGCTGCCTGGGGGCGCTGAACTTTGACACGTTCACGCGGATTGGCGGAGCAGCGGATGAGGAGCCGCATGCCGTCCCTACCGTGGAAGAGCTATCGGAATTTTTCCCGCAGCTGGACGTGCTGTCCCTGATCGGCCGCGGCGGAATGGGCGTGGTCTACAAGGCGCGGCAGAAATCCTTGCACCGGCACGTGGCGTTGAAGCTGCTCGCCCCGGAGCGGGCGGGCGATCCGATGTTCGCGCGGCGGTTCGCGAGCGAGGCCCGATCGCTCGCGGCGCTCAATCATCCGCACATCGTGGGCGTGCATGACTTCGGCGAGGCCGGCGGGTATTTCTATCTACTGATGGAATTCGTGGACGGGGTGAACCTGCGGCAATTGATCGAGAGCCGGCAGCTAAGCGCGGAAGAGGCCCTGGAGATCATCGCGCCCGTGTGTGATGCCCTGCAGGCGGCACATGATCGCGGGATCGTGCACCGCGACGTGAAGCCGGAGAATTTGCTCATCGATCGCAACGGGACGGTGAAGATCGCGGATTTCGGGATCGCGCGGATGATGGATGAGCCGGCCGTGGAGGGGGGACTCCAGGCGGTTTCGGATTATGCGGCGATGCCTACACTGGCCGTGGGAACGCCGGATTACGCCGCTCCGGAACAGCGTGTGTCAGCGCCGTGCGACCACCGCGTCGACATCTATTCCCTGGGCGTGGTGCTTTATGAAATCATCACGGGCCAGCGTCCGGGCAGCGGGCAGATCACGCCGCCGTCAAGGCGCGCGGTCGTGGATATGCGGATCGACGAGATCCTGCTGAAGGCGCTGCAGGAAGAGCCGGATCTGCGCTTCCGGACCGTCGCGGAATTCCGGGAGCGCCTCGAGGAGGTGCAGGAACAAATCGGGCGGAAGTCACCGGATCAGGAGCGCCGGACCTGGTGGGCGCGGAAACGCCCGCTGGCGGTCGTGACTTTCGCGGGCTTGATGGCGGCGGTGGTCGCGGCGGCGCTGGTGATCAAGGGTCAGCCCAACCATGAGGGAGGCCCTCCTTCGTCGGAAATGAGCGAAGAGCCGTTGTTGGAAATGGAGTCCTTGGAAAAGGCCTATCAGGCCTTTGAGGAGAACTTCGCCGCGTTGCAGGAGGCGCGGGGAATCCAGATCGTGGGCATGCCGGACGGCGGGAATGCCCCTCGGGAACAGCCGGAAGTGGTGAAGAAATTAGAAGCTCGCGACCGGCAACTGCGGGCGACAATCCTGCGGATGTCGAAGGGAAGAGACTAGGCTCTCCGTCAGGTTTGCTGATGGATCGCGATACGTCTGCCCAAGAGTGCGGCGGGCATCGCCGCTTTCGTGCGATCTGGATTGGAGATCGCCGCATAGCATTCGCCTCTGCGCCGCCCCCTGCTATCCCGCTTGAGCTGCGGATCTTCCTGAAGGTGGCGGAACGGTAGGCGGAATTCCAAAGGGGGAAAACGAAGGGATGGATTCGTGACGGCGTTCTCCGGCACGCAGCGCAGGAAAGCGGCGATGCCCGCCGCACTCCAAAGCGGCTGCGCCGCAAAGGGGGGACATCGATCCGCATCGGGAGCTTCCTCGAAGGGGCTTCAGCAAACCGGACGGCGAGCCAGAAATTAGCGCGATTTCAAAGGGAGAGGGCCTGAGCCTCACTTCGGGGCAAGGCAACTTCTGAGCACGGGCTCGAACCGATCCGCTTGGCGGACGAAGCCGAGGTCGCTGGGATGGGAGCCGTCGGTGGCGGCTTCGCTATCGTCGCCGAGGAGGTCGTCGCCGGGAAGGTGGTAGAGGCCGGTTACTCCTTCGGCTTTCAGGGTGTCTAGGCATTCGCGGAGGGCGCGGTGGTTGTCGTCATGGAGCTTGTTCCGGCGGGGCAGGATCCAGGCGTTGGTATTCCGGCGGTCCTCGACGAGGAGGATCGGCACATCCGGGCGGGCGGCGCGGAGTTGCTTGACGAGCGGGATGCATTTTTCCCGGACCGCGGCGGCATTCATGTTCGGCAGGCAATCGATCACGTAGACGGCGGCATCGATTTTCACGAGGAGTTCGCCGACCGCGGCATCCATGCGGCCATTGCCGGAGAAGCCGAGATTGATCACCGGCCGAGCGAGGCGGCGTCCGAGGATCGCGGTATGGGTCATGCCGGGGCGTGACGCGCTGGCACCCTGGGTAATGGAGGTGCCGTAGAAGACGACCGGCTTTTCGGCGCGCGGGGCGACGGGCTCGAACTTCGCTCCCGGAGGCAGGCCGATCTCCAGATTTTCGACGCCGTTGTAGAGCGGGAGATAGAGCATGTATTCGCGCATGCCGGGTGCCATGCCCTTGATGATCTCCTGGCGGACTTGCCCGGTGGTCGGTCGTGTGACTCCTACCCAGCGCCATTGCCCCTGTGGATCCCGGGCGTAGAGGTCGAGTCCGCTGGCTCCGATCGCGGTGAGGTTCGGCGGGGCGATGCGGGGCCTGCGGAGCGTGTAGTTCGCCCAGATTTCCGGGGCATCGGTTTTGAAGCGGGCCAGCATGCCGGAGGAATCCTGGCCGAGTTCCCAGACCTCCTTGGTGACCTTGCCGTCGGCCACGGCAGGCAGGCGATCGAACCAGTTCTTGCGCTCCATCCCACCGAAGGCCCGACCCTCGAGGCCCCATTCCTTCACGTTGTGCCAGGAGAGGGCGGGTGCCGGTGCCGGCTCTTTCTTAGCGGGTGCTTCGGCGGGCTTCGTTCCGGGCTCGGCAGCATGCAGGCCGAGGGCGGTAAGGCAAAAGGCGGCGGTGATCCATCGAAAGGCTTTCATTTCTGTTAGTGGCCCCTTGCGGCCATTCCTTTCAACTCGCCGCAGGTGACAAGACTTTCACGCTTCGCTTCAGGCTGACCCTGCGGAAGCAAACCTCGTCCCGCATGCGCTGGATCCTGCTGGCGGCGTAAAGCCCGCGCATGCTGTCGACGGCCGGATTGAGCAGGCCGAACGCCGATTTCCGGGAAGCCAGGCTGATCGACGGGGCGGACTGGCCCGCGTTAGCTGCTCTTGCGGATCTCACCGGGTGTCGAGCCCGTGACCCGCTTCATGAAGCGGCACAGCTCGTCGCCGCCGGAAAAGCCGCAGTGCTCGGAGAGTCGTTCGAGCGTCCAATCGGAGCGCTTGAGCAATTCCGCCACTTTCTCGGAGCGCACCCGGTCGATCTCCTGTTTCGGGGTGCGGCCTAGGGTTGCGTGGAAGCGTTGCCGGAGTTGTTCCCGGGAGGCTCCGACCTCGCGGCAGAGGATCCCGGTATCCACCGGCAGGTCGAGCGTGCGGGTGCGGATGAAGTTCATGGCCCGCGTCACCACCGGATCGGCAAGTTCCACCCGGCCCGTGGATTCGCGCACGCTGATGCCCGGCGGCGGGATCTGGATGCGCGTCTCGGGGTCGATCTTTTCACCATCCATCATCCGCTGCAGCAGGTTCGCGGCCGTGTGGCCGAACAGCTTTCCGGGGAAGCGGATGCTGGACATCGCCGGTGTGGTCGAGTGGCAGAAGACGATGTCGTCGCTCACGCCGAGCACCGGCACATCCTCGGGCACGCGGTGGCCCGCTTGCTTGAGCGCGCGGATCGCGACTACCGCCGCGATGTCGTCCTTGGCGAAGAGTCCGCAGGGCGCGTTGAGGCTGGCCATCAGCCGCCAGGCGATCTGTTCGTTTTGCCGCGCGCGGATCCGCGGGGCGAAGGTCGAGGAGGCGATCTCCAGCACGCGGCAATCGCGGCCTTCTTGCTTGAGACGGGTCCGGAAGCCCTCCAAGCGCTCCCAGGAATACTTGCGCGTGGGTTCGTGCAGGTAGGCGAACTCGCGCAGGCCGAGACCTAACAGATGCTCCGCGGCCATCCGGCCCGCTGCCAGATTATCCAGGGTCACGCGTGGGAAGACCGGACCCTTTGCGGGCTGCTCCACGCTGAGATTCACCACCTTGATGCCCTTCTTGCGCCAGGCCTTGGCCTCGGCGGGCGTGTAGCGGAAGACCAGCAGTCCGTCGCCCTCCCAGTGCTCGTCGATCAAGGCGGGATGGAGATCGCCGCCGCTCGGCTGGACGAATTCCATTTCGAAGGAATGGCCCTCGCGCAGGAAGTCGAGGATCCCGCCGTAGATGCGATTGCCGAAGCCCTGCGCCCAATCCACCAAGCGGACGCCCACCCGCCAGGTCTTGCGGAGCGGTTTGGGAGCGGGAGGATTCATGTGGCAATTCAGCGAGTTCCATTGGCGGAAAGCAAGGGCTGGAACCCGGGCGATTTGACGAGCTCGCGGCAGTGTCCTTGCGCTTTTGCCAACAATGTCACCATTCCTGCAATGGACCCGCCGCTTCCGGTGTCGCCATACTGGGTTCCTGAAAAGCTTGCGCCGAAGCGCCTGAAGCCGGCCTCCTGAATCCATGAAATCATCACAACTCCATGTCGTCATCGTCGGAGCGGGCATCGTCGGGCTGGCCCACGCTTGGGCGGCGGCCCGTGCCGGCTACCGGGTGACGGTCTTCGAGCGCTCGGACAAGGCCCGCGGGGCCTCCGTGAGAAACTTCGGCATGTGTTGGCCGATCGGGCAGCCGGCGGAATCTTTTCCGCTCGCCCTGCGCAGCCGCGAGTTGTGGGACGAATTCACACAGGCGACCGGTGCCTATGCCCGCCCGACCGGCAGCATGCACGTGGTCGCCCATGATGATGAGGCGGCGGTGCTCGAGGAGTTCGTGAATGCGGCACCGGATGCCGGTTTCCAAGTCGAACTGATGACCCGCAGCGAGGTCGAGGAACGCTGCCCGGGCGTGAGGCGCGGCGTGACCAAGGCCGGGATGTTCAGCCGCACTGAGATGAACGTCGACCCGCGAGAAGCGATGGCTTTGCTGCCGGGCTTCCTCGCCGAGAAGCACGGGGTGAAGATCCACTGGAATACGGTCGTGACGCGCGCGGGGGACGGCAAGCTCCACACGGCGAAGGGGGGAGTGCATGACTACGACGAAGCGCTGGTCTGCTCCGGCCACGATTTCGAATCGCTATTCCCGGAGATCTTCGCCGCCAGTCCGCTGAAGCCCTGCAAGCTGCAGATGCTGCGCACTGTGCCGCAACCCGGTGGCTGGAAGCTCGGCCCGATGCTGGCCAGCGGCCTGACCCTGCGGCAGTATGCCAGCTTCCTTTCCTGCCCCTCGCTCGCCGCGGTGAAGGCCCGCGTGGCCCGCGACATGCCGGAGCTGGATGCCTACGGCATTCACGTGATGGCCTCGCAGGACCGCTTCGGCGGGATCGTTCTGGGGGATTCCCACGAGTACGGCGGGTTCGAGATCTTCGACAAAGCGGAGATCGACAATCTGATGTTACGGGAGCTCCACAAGCTCTTCGATTTCCCGGATTGGACCATCGCCGAGCGCTGGCACGGGATCTATGCCAAGCACTTCGGCGACGTGGAATACCGCGTGGAGGCCGCGCCCGGCGTCCGCATCGCCGGCGGTACCAGCGGCTCGGGGATGACGATGTCCTTCGGGCTCGCCGAGCGGTACTTCGCCAATCGGGAGGCCGTCGCGTGAGCATTCCAAATGCACCGCTTGTTTCCCGAAGGAAACTTTATTTGCAATTTGTCACTTTAGTCGCCAGCATCGCGCCGCCTGACTTTTCCCGATTCCCATGAGCACCTTCGAGGCCAATGGCCGCACTTACCAGCTTCCCGTGCGGCCCGTTGCCGTGATCTGCATCGACGGCTGCGCTGACGAATACATCTCCGTCTCGATCGCTGCCGGCAGGATGCCGCACACCGAAGCGATGGTGAAGCGCGGCTACCGGGGCATGGTCCGCGGCGCGCTGCCTTCGTTCACCAACGTAAACAACTCCGCCATCGTCACCGGCATGCCGCCGGCGGTCACCGGCATCTGCGGGAACTTCTTCCTCAATCCCGAGACCGGCGAGGAAGTGATGATGAACGGGCCCGAGTTCCGCCGCTGCGGGACCCTTCTAACAGCCGCTGCCGATGCGGGTCGCAAGGTCGCCTTCATCACGGCGAAGGAGAAGCTCCGGACCGTGTTGGGGGATGGTATTGTCGAGCGCGGCGGAATCGTTTTCTCGTCCGAGAAGGTGAACGAAGCGAAGAAGGAAACGCACGGCGTGGACGATGCCGAGTCGATCATCGGCAAGCCCCGCCCCGAGATTTACTCGGGCGATGCCTCGGTCTATGTGCTGGAGGCGGGTGCCGCGCTGGTCGAGCAGGGGAGGGCGGATTTCCTCTACCTCTCGCTCACCGACTTCATGCAGCACAAGTATGCTCCCGAAGCCCCGGAGAGCCTTGATTTCCATGCCAAGCTCGATGAGCAGATCGGCCGCCTGCTGGCCGCCGGGTGCATCGTCGCCGCGACCGCGGATCACGGCATGAATGCCAAGAACAAGCCCGACGGCACGCCGAACGTGATCTACGTGGAAACCCTGCTCACGGAGACCTTCGGTTCCGGGATCCGGGTGATCTGCCCGATCACGGACCCCTATGTCGTCCATCACGGTGCGCTCGGTTCGCTGGTCATGGTTCACTTGGACGATCCTTCGAAAGCCGCGGAGATCGGCGATTTCCTGCTCCGGCAGGATGGCATCACCGAGGTCTACAATCGCGAGATGTCCGCGCTGAAGCTGGAACTCGCCCCCGATCGGATCGGCGATCTCACCGTGCTCTGCGGCCGCGACTACGTCGTTGGCAAGACCCCGCAGCATCACGATCTGAGCGTCCTAAAGGGCGGCCTGCGCTCCCACGGCGGTCGCTACGAGGAGATGGTTCCCTTGCTTCTCTCGGAACCGCTGGGTCCTGAATACGTCCGCAAGGCCCAGGGCGATCCGCGAAATTTCGATGTGTTCGATTTCGCCTGCAATGCCAGCCTCTGAGCTCAAGAGATTGCCCGCAATGTCCTGGTCACCCCTTCATCTTCCATCGTTCATCGCCGGCGAAGCCGTCACCAGCGGTCGCACGCTGGAGGTCCGCTATCCTTGGGATGATTCGCTCACCGGCACCGCGGCCCTGATCGGCCCGGAGCATCTCGAGCAGGCGATCTCGAAAGCGCTCGCCTTTCCGAATGAGTCGCTGACCCGCCGCGATCGCTACGAGATCCTGCGCAAGGCCGCCGCCCTCTTGGCCGAACGGCGCGATGAGTTTGCCGCGCTCATCACCCGCGAGACCGGACTCGCGATCCGCGAGGCCAAGTACGAGACCACGCGTAGTTCGGATGTCCTGGAATTCGCCGCGATGGAGTCCCTGCGCGATGACGGCCGGATCTTCTCCTGTGACATCACGCCGAACGGCCGCCCGCGCAAGGTCTTCACCTCGCGCTATCCGGTCCGCCTGGTCGCCGCGATCACGCCGTTCAACCATCCGCTCAATCAGGTCGTTCACAAGCTGGCCCCTGCCATCGCGGCGGGCGCTCCCGTGCTGCTGAAGCCCTCCGACCGGACTCCGCTCACCGCGCTGAAGTTCGCGGAGGTCCTCTACGAAGCAGGGCTGCCCGGGCCGATGCTTAGCCTCTTCGTCGGCGGCATCGATGACATCGTTACCCCGATGATCACCGACGACAGGGTGGAGATCGTCACCTTCACCGGCTCCGTCGAGATCGGGAAAAGCATCGCCCGCACTTGCGGCTACAAGCGCATCTGCCTTGAGCTCGGCGGCAATTCCCCGCTAATCATCCTGAACGACGCGGATCTTGATCTCGCCGTGAAGCTCGCCGCCGAGGGCTCCTTCCGGAACTCCGGCCAGCGCTGCACCGCGGTAAAGCGAATCCTCGTGCAGGAGGGCATCCTCGCGGAATTCACCGAACGCTTCGTGAAGCTTGTTCGCGAGGAATACCCCTGCGGTGACCCGGAGGATCCCGCCACGGTGGTCGGCACCGTCATCCACGCGCCCGCCGCGGCGGAACTCCAGCGCCGGGTGGACGCCGCCACCGCGATGGGTGCCAAGGTCCTGCATGGCGGGGGCCGGAGGGGTGCCTTGTTAGAGCCGACGATCATCGCCGATGTCCCGCGCGAGGCCGAGATGGTGGCATTGGAGAGCTTCGGTCCGCTGGCTCCGATCATCCCGATCCGCGACCTCGACGACGCGATCCAGTACTACAATTCCGGCCCCTTCGGCCTGAGTGGCAGTGTCGTCACGAATGATCTGTCGCTTGCCCTGAAAGCTTGTAAGGAATTGAAGGCTGGCACGACGAATGTTAACGAGGTTCCCGGCTACCGCTTGGAATTGACACCCTTCGGCGGCACCCGCGATTCAGGACTGGGGGTGAAGGAAGGCGTGATCGAGGCGATCAAGTTCTTCACCCACGAAAAAACCTGGTCGCTGCCTTGGTAATTCTTCCACCCCTTCATGATGCGGACCGGCTCTACTCCTGAGAATCCCTCCTCCGCTCCTGAAAGCCGCCCCGGCCTCCCGATTGCTTCCACCCTCGGTTTTCCCCCGCTCTCGCTGCAGGCGCGCATGGTGGTCCTCAGCTACCTGGCCTACTTCTTCTACTATTTCTCGCGGAAGCACCTGAGCGTGGCGACCGCCTCGCTGGCCGACGAGGGCTTCGATCTCAAGATGATCGGGGCGGTGAATTCCGCCTACGCCGTTTGCTACATGTTTGGCCAGTTTTTCAGCGGAGCGCTGGGGGATAGGAAGGGGCCGCGGATTGCGATCGTCACCGGCATGTGCCTGTCCGGGATTGCCACGGCGGCCTTCGGGTTCTTTCCCATCACCGCGGTGCTGGCCATCGGCTACACGCTCAATGGCCTCTTCCAATCCACCGGCTGGCCGAACTCCTGCAAAGTCGTCACCGCATGGGTGAGCGAGGCGCGGCGCGGCCGGGTGATGGGCTTCTGGCTCACCTGCTACATCATCGGCAGCATGGCGGCGACCTCGTTCGCCGGGCTGGTGCTTGCGAGCTATGGCTGGCGTGAAGTGTTCATCGCCGCGGGCGCGGTGGTGATCGTGATCGGAATCATCCAGGGGATCTTCCTGATCAATCGTCCGGAGGACCGCGGCTACTCGTTCGGGACCACGCCGGTGGAGGCGGCAGAGAAGGCCGGATCGCAGAGCGGCTTTCTCAAGATGCTTTCGAATCCTGCGATCCTGCTGCTGGGCTTCGCCTACTGTGGCCTCAAATACACACGCTACGCCTTGTTCATCTGGCTGCCATTCTACCTGGAGAAGGTGGTGGGCCTGCCCAAGTTTTCCTCCGCCATGACCTCGAATGCGTTCGAGGTGGGCGGCGTGGTGGGCCTGATCGGCGGGGGATTCGTTGCGGACCGCTTTTTCTCCAGGAATCGTTCGCGCCTCGCCCTCATCGCCTTGTTAGGAATGATCGCCGCGATCTTCGTCTATCGCGGGATCTCCCATGGCATGGCGGCCCCGGAGAGCATCCATGCCGTCCTTTGGGAAAATGTCATCCTGATCGGAGTGATCGGCTGCTTCCTCTACATCGCGGATGCCATCATCTCCGGAACAGCTCCGCAGGACATTGGCGGCGCCGACAATGCCGGGTCAGCCTGCGGCATCGTCAATGGCATCGGCTCGCTCGGGCAAATTTTGTCCGGGATCGTGCCCGTGATAATCTCCGAGCGCTACGGCTGGAATGCCGTCTTCAGCTCCTTCATTGCCGTGGGCATTGTTTCCTGCGTGATCGTGCTGCCCCTGGCCTTCAAGCCCGCGGTCGGGCGGGCTTGAAAGCCGCCGCGTGATCAATTCAAGAACTGCCGGATCGTCTCCTGCGCGTGCTTCAGATCCGCCTCCGGATCGGGCTTCTCCGCTTTCTCGATCTCCTCCGCCCGCTGGAAGTGGATCATGAAGAGCTGTTTCCCGTCGTAGGTGTCCTTCATCGAGAACGTATCGCGCTCCTTCAAGACCGCAGTCCATGTCTCGCGGACATCCTTCCAGTAGCCGTTGGTCTTCGCCCAATAGGCATTGAAGGCGGTCGCGAGATCGGGCGAGGTGATCTCCTCGTAGCGGTCCACGCCCAGCTCTTGGCCGACGTATTGGCGCGAGCCGTCCTTGTTCACTTGGAGTTTGCGATTGCTCTGCACGTGGACCCAACCGGTCGGCGTGACGGTGATTTCATCGGTGCCCTCCTGGACGTTGTAATCCTTGCGGATCGAGAACTCGCGGCGCGGCAGAGGGCGCGGCCGGACGTCGCTGCGCCACATCGACATGCCGCCGTCGTGGCTCCACTTTCCGGCGCTTTCGTAGCGGGGCGAGTCATCCACCTGGAAGACGGCCTGCGACCACTTGCCTGCGGGGTTTTCGGTTGGAACTTTTTTCCAGGTGAGGTCACCCTGATAGACCTGCAACTCCGGGTCCTGGTAGGTCCAGTCCTGCCGCCAGTGCTTCATCACGTGCGGGCCATCGGTCTCGCCCTTCTCGTTCTTGAAATACATGACCAGCGAATGCTGGAGCGAGATGAAGCCGCCGCGGTCTTCCAAGACACTCACGTTCTCGGTGCCCCAGGAAAAGTAGGGCCGGGTCGGCTTGAAATTCTCCACGAGCCCGGCGGTCTCGGTGAAATCGAAGCTCACGCGATAGCTTCCCGCGAGTGCCAGGATCGCGCGGCGATCCAGCTCGAATTTATCCAGGCCCGGCTGGTGGAGGCGCTTCCACGAGTCCTTGGCCTCCGTGCGCAGGGTGACCTCGGAGCCCTTGGTGCTACCCCCGCGCGGCTGCATCTCCTTCCAATCCATGAAGGGCCACGCGAAGACGTGGCCACCGGCCGGGGCAGGGGCTGGAGCTGCTGCAGCGGCGGGCGGCTGGGCTTGCTCCGCTTCCTTCTTGGGTTCCTCCTCCGCATACGCTTGGAATCCCAGAAGGGCCGCAAGCAGAGCTAGGTTTCGGATCGATTTCATGATCGTGTCAGTGGGGTTCGAGGAGGAAACGGGATCTACGTTGATTACCGGCTTCCATTACAACAAGCCCGGCGTTCTTCAACGGGATATGGCCCGGAGCGGCATCCCGCCATTTACAGGGCCCGCCGCCGCGGCCATCCTCCGCGCGTGAAACCATCCGATCTCACCCTGCTCGGCCGCTCGGAAAACCGCCTGCCGGCTAGCCCGGAAGAGGCGACCCTGGAGACTTTTCCCAATTGCCGGCCCGGTCGCCGCTTCTGGATCACCCTCGATTGCCCGGAATTTTCCTCCCTGTGCCCGGTCACCGGCCAGCCGGATACCGCGCACCTGGTGATCCGCTACGTCCCGGGCGAACGCTGCGTCGAAACGAAGTCCCTCAAATTCTACCTCGCGTCCTTCCGCAATCTCCCCGCCTTCAACGAGGAAATCGTCAACCGCGTGCTCGACGACCTGATGACGGCGATGAGCCCGCTGGAGATCGTGGTGAACGGCAAGTTCTCGCCCCGCGGCGGCATCCAGCTCACCGCCGAGGCCCGCTATCCCGAGGCATGAAAACTGTCGTGCTCCTCAGCGGCGGCATGGACTCCGTGACCGCCTTCCACGATGTCCGGCAGGATCACGAAGTGGTGGCCGCGTTGTCCTTCGATTACGGCTCGAAGCACAATCTCCGCGAGATCCCATTCGCGAGGCTCCACGCGGAGCGTGCCGGCGTGCCGCACCGCACGATCGATCTCGGCTTCATGAATGACTGCTTCGCTTCCGATCTTCTGAAGAGCGGCGGCGAGATCCCCGACGGCCACTATGCGGAGGAAAACATGAAGCGCACCGTGGTGCCCTTCCGCAATGGCATCATGCTCGCCGTGGCCTGCGGCTTCGCGGAAAGCGTGGAGGCGGAGGCTCTGGCGATCGCTTCCCACTCCGGCGATCACGCGATCTACCCCGACTGTCGCGAGCCCTTCATGCAGGGCATGGCCACGGCGATGGCCGAGGGCACCTACGCCCGCATCGCGCTCATGCGCCCCTTCATCGCCCTCGACAAAACCGCCATCGCCCGCCGCGGGATCGAACTGGGCATCGACTTCGCGGAGACTTGGTCTTGCTACAAGGGCGGCGAAATCCACTGCGGCACCTGCGGCACATGCGTGGAAAGGCGGGAAGCATTCCTCCTCGCCGGCATCCCTGACCCCACGGTCTATCTTGCCACTCCGGAGATTCCTCCGGCGCCCTGATCACTTCTTCACGGAGTAGCGCGCCGGGCCTTCGGAGGGCTTCGGGATGTGCATCATCTGGTCGTAGTCGCCTTCCTCGCAGCAGCGCACGAAGCCTTCCGCGTAGCTCTTCAGCTTGT
Source organism: Luteolibacter sp. Populi (assembly GCF_040801775.1). GTDB lineage: Bacteria > Verrucomicrobiota > Verrucomicrobiia > Verrucomicrobiales > Akkermansiaceae > Haloferula. The sequence goes on along the minus strand of NZ_CP161812.1, from coordinate 3,177,163 downwards.
CCCAGCACTCGCGGATGTCCTTGGCTTCCGTGGTGTTGATCGTGTGGTCGAGCGCGGCCAGCGAGATTTGCTGCAAAAGCGCGGAGAACTGGCCGATGATTTCGTTGGTGGCGGGCAGCACCTGGTAGCCCTTCTCGCAGTAGCTCTGCGGATTCCGCACGAAGTAGCCGCCGGTCTGCTGGCACAGCCATTCGATCACCCCCAGATCGCCGCTCAGCTCGACGATCTTGAGCAGCCGGTCCAGCGGATTGCGGCTGCCGCTGCCATCGTCACTCTGCTTTTCCGCCCACTTGTAAACAAGCGAGAGCGAGATTCCCAGGTCTGCGGCGACGGCCTTGGGGCTGGTCTTGGAGAATGCTCGGCGCAGCACTTCGTGGCTTTCCATGGGTCGGACCCTAGCAGGGTCTCCCTGCATGCAAATGCGAAATTGTAATGACTCACGCGGGTACCGATTCGGGGGCCGCCAGCGATGCCGCAGCGATGTCCTCGACCTCGGCGACCGACTCCACCCGCGCGAGCCGCTGGCGCAGCTCCTTCGCCCCCGGGAAGCCCTTGCAATAAGCCATCAGGCGGGCCCGCATCGCCATCATGGCATGCCGCTCCGCACCATATCTCGCACTTGTCACAGCCAGCCGGCAGTGCCGCAGGACCAACTCCCAGCGCTCCTCCAGAGGGACGCTTGTAAGGGTTTCCCCTGTCTTCAGGTAGTGTTTTGCCTCACGAAAGATCCACGGGTTCTGCATCGCGGCCCGGCCGATCATCACTCCGGAGACCGCGGTCTCCTGCTTGCGGCGGGCCAGGTCCTCGCCGCTGGCGATATCGCCGTTGCCGATCACGGGAATTTTCACCGCGCGCGCGCAGGCATCGATGACCTCCCAATTGGCATCCCCGGAATAGCTCTGCGAGCGCGTCCGACCGTGCACGGCGATCGCTTCCATGCCGCAATCTTCCAGAATCCGGCAGACTTCGACCGCGTTGATCGTTTTATCATCCCAGCCGATCCGCATCTTGGCGGTCACCGGCACTTCGCCGCCGACGCCGCGTTTCACGCCCGCCGCGACCGAGGCCAGGGCCGGGCAGTCCTTCAGGAGGGAGGAGCCGCCGTTCTTCGAGACCACCTTGTTCACGGGGCAGCCGAAATTGATGTCGATGAAGTCCGGGCGCTTCCAATCTATGATCTTTTTCGCGGCCTCACCCATCCGCTCGCCGTCGCCCCCGAAGAGCTGCACGCCGACCGGCCGCTGCTCATCGGTGAACTCCGTGTATTTCCGCGTCCTCTCGTCGGCCTGGATAATGCCCTCCGCCGAGACGAACTCGGTGACCATTACATCCGCGCCCAACTCCTTGCAGATCTGGCGGAAGACCACGTCCGTCACCCCGGCCATGGGAGCCAGATACAGGGGAAACGCGCCATTTTGGAACCACGGGAGCACGCGGCGGAGCATAAGTTCCAAGTAAGAAGTTCCAAGTGCCAAGAAATCCGCCGAATTGACGTGGGGTCAATGTGGACATATTTTGTCCACATGAAACGGGCGACCCTAAGGGATTTGCGGAATGACTTCGCCAAGCTCGAGACTTGGCTGGGGGAGGGGGAAGAGATCCAGATCGAGAAGCGCGGCAAACCGATCGCGATGCTGATGCCGATGAAGCTCACCCGCACGCAGGAATTCGTCATGCCGGACTTCGAGGCGCGGCGGAAAGCGATCTGGGGTGATCGCATGTTCAGCGAGGAAGAGGTGCGTGCCATGAAGGAGGCGGAACTCGAAGGCCAGGAAGGATGACCTGCTTCCCGGACACCTCGTTTCTCTGCTCTTTCTATCGGACCCAATTCAGCTCGGCCCGGGCGGATGCTTTTATGAAGGGGCTCGGTGGTCCCTTGCCGGTTTCGGGCTTTCTGATTTTGGAGTTCCGCCAATCGGTCCGTTTTCAGACGCTGCTTTTCAGTGTAGACCGGAACAAAGGTTATCCCGCCGTCGAAGGAAAGAGGATGCTTCGTGACCTGCAATCGGACCTTATCGGCGGAGCTCTAGAGGTGGTGGCGGTAGATTGGCCGGATGTGCACCGGATTGCGGAAGAGTTGAGTGCCAAGCACACGGCGCAGGGCGGTCACCGCTTGGCGGATATTCTTCACGTTGCCACGGCGCTTCATCTCGCCTCCCCGGTTTTCCTCACCTTTGATGGGAATCAGCGGAAGCTCGCCGAGGCGGAAGGGATGACCGTTCCCTTGTGAGGCGTTGATTCTTGCCCTCCCCGCTGCCAGGGCGTCTTCTAACGGTATGGGGAGTGCTCCGGGCATCACCTCGCACGCCGCCTTCCATGAAACGCATCGCTCTCCACTGGCAGATTCTCGCCGCGCTCCTTCTGGCCACGCTGACCGCCGCGGCCTTCCGCGGGATCTTCCCGGAGGGTGAGCAACCAGCTTTTATCAAGGGGGCTTTGGAGCTTTGCAAACTGATCGGCGACCTCTTCCTGCGCGCGCTGAAGATGATCATCGTGCCGCTGATCGTTACCTCGGTGGTCGGCGGGATCGCGGGGCTGAAGGATGCCGACGGCTTCGGCCGGCTGGGGCTCAAGACGATGGGCTTCTACATGTCCACCGGCTTGCTGGCGATCTTGCTTGGTCTTTTCCTGGTTACGATCATCCAGCCCGGCTACGGACCCGACGGCCTGCCGAACCAGCAGATCGCCGATGCCTTCGCCCACAAGACCGGCGTCACCGAAGGCGACATGGCGAAGGTGGCGGCAGCCTCCGGGAATGTGCCGGAAGGCAAGGGCATCTGGGCCAGCATCTCGGGGATCTTCCGCTCGATGCTGCCCGAAAACATCTTCGCCGCGGCTTCTTCGAATGAATCGGTACTGGGCGTGCTGGTCTTCAGCCTGATCTTCGCGGTGGCGGTCACGCGCCTGCCCCAGGACCAGAGCGTCCAACTCCGGGGATTCTTCATCGCGGCGTCGGAGGCGGTCGGCGTCATTGTCCACTGGATCATGGCCTTCGCGCCGATCGGCGTTTACGCGCTGATCCTGCCGGTGGTCTATCAGACGGGCTTCGGTCTCTTCGCGAATCTCGGGAAATACATCATCACCGTCATTTTGGCGCTGGCGATCCACTCCATGATCACGATGCCGTTGATCCTCGCCTTCATCGCGCGGGTCAATCCGCTCCGCCATTTCCGTGCCGTGAAGGAGGCGTTGATCATGGCATTCTCCACCTCGTCCTCCTCGGCGACGCTGCCGCTGACGATGGAGTGCGTCCGCGACAACGTCGGCGTCTCGCAACGGGTCACCTCCTTCACCCTGCCGATCGGCACCTCGATCAATACCGATGGCACCGCTCTCTACGAATGCGTCGCGGTGATGTTCGTCGCCCAGGTCATGGGGGTGCACATGGGCTTTGCCGAGATGTTCTTCGTGGTGGTGGCCGCCTTGCTCACGAGTGTCGGCATCGCCGGCGTGCCGCATGCGAGTCTCGTGGCGATCCTGCTCATCCTGAAAAACTCCGGCGTTCCCGGAGCGGAAGCCGCGGTCGGCGTGCTGCTGGCCGTGGACCGCTTCCTCGACATGAGCCGCACCGCCGTGAACGTCTTCGGGGATACCTGCGTGGCGGTGTTGGTGGCGCGCAGCGAGGGCGAGAAGCTGGCGATTCAAGAGTGAGCGGAAGCCAGGGTGCCATCCAGCTCTGTACAGGTCGGAAATCACGCCGCCTGTGGCTACCGGCTGAGGGCGATGCGGGGCATCGTTCCACCGTGAACGCGCTCATCCCTATTGCGGGCCTCTGGAAATGGATCATCGGCCGGCCTTGTGCCGGCACGGCCGTCTCCGTGATACGCTTGGAAAAGCGTGGCCTGGAACACCGTTCCCTACGCCTCGGCGGGAAGCTGCAGTGCGTGAAGGGAACGCTGTGGATCACCGTCGCCGGTGAGGGCCGTGATGTGATCCTACAGGAAGGCGCGATCTACGCCACGGACCGTAGTATCCGCGTGCTGATCGAGGCGCTGGAGGATTCGGTGGTCGGCCTTCGGCCAGATTGATGCGTCCGGGATGCCAGCCTGCCTATGCCGCCTGCCAGCGCCGCCGAAAACCATCCCTAGTTCCGACAAGTTACATGGGATTCGGGATGCGTGGACGGTCGATCCGGAAGCTTGCAAGGACCTCTTCATCGGTTACGCTCTTTTTCATGGCCGAGACCGCGAAAGAGCGTGCCGCGAAAAGGAAGGATTGGACCATCCAGACGGCGCATAGCTTTGAAGAGGCGGAAGCTCAGACTCGTGCGCATTGGCACGCCGCGACTTCTGAAGAGCGGTTTGAGGCAGCAGCACAAATTCGTTATATCGTGTATGGCAAAGCCGCAGCTACCTCCCGACTTCAAAGAGTTCTTGAAGTTGTTTCTCAAGCATGAGGTGCGGTTCCTCGTCGTGGGAGGGATGGCGGTAATTCATTATGGTCATCCTCGATTGACGCTCGACTTGGATTTGTGGGTCCAGCCTAGCGTTGAAAATGGCGAACGGATCATCCTGGCATTGAAGGATTTCGGATTTCCGAACCCCGATATCGACCCGGCTTATTTTGAGAAGGCAAATCAGATTCTCAGGATGGGTTTTAAACCCGTGGTAATCGAACTCTTCACAACCATTCCGGGCGTTTTTTTCGGCGACTGTTACCCCCGGCAATCCATTGTAAAATGGCAGGGCATGGAGGTGCCCTTCATTTCTCTCTCGGATTTGAAGGCCAATAAAGCAGCCAGCGGCAGGCATAAGGACCTCCAAGACTTGGAAGAACTTCCTTGAGCGGGACTTACCTCTCCACCCCGCCCACAAAGGTCCTCTCCACGCTGAAATCCCCGTTCAGCAGCACGAGGTCCGCATGGAATCCCCGCGCGATCTTGCCCACGTCCTTCAGACCCAGCGAGCGTGCCTGATTCCAGCCGGTCACCTTCACCAGTTCCGACAGCGGTAGCCGGGTAATCTCGACCAGATTCTTCAGTCCCTCGTTCGCCTTCAGTGCCGAGCCCGCCAGCGCGCCGCCCTCTTTCAAGCGTGCCACCCCGTCCCGCACCGTCACCGCCAGGCCGCCCAGCGTCGTCTCGCCATTGCCCATCCAGGATGCCGCCATCGAGTCCGTGATCATCATCAGCCGGTCGATCGGGATGGTTGTGAAGACCAGCCGCAGCATGTCCGGGGAAAGATGAATCCCGTCGGTGATCAATTCGATCATCAGGCGCTCGTCCATCATCCCCGCTCCCACCACCCCGATCTCGCGGTGGTGCAGCGGTGTCATCGCATTCCCGTAGTGGGTCAGGTGGGTCAGCCCGACATCGCAGGCTGCGAAAATCTGGGCCGCGGTGGCCGAGGTGTGCGCTGCCGAGCAGGCGATCCCCAGCGCCCGGCAACCCTCGATCAACTCCAGCGCCCCCGGCATCTCCGGTGCCAGCGAGACAATCGCCGCCGGCATGATCGCGTGCAAATCCTCGACCTCCGCGTAATCCGGCAGCCGCACGAATTGCGGGTTCTGCGCTCCGGCCCGCTCCTTGTTGATGAAGGGTCCCTCAACGTGCATCCCCGGGCAGCGGGTGAACAGATCCTGCTCGCGGAACTTGGCAATCTTTGCCGCGATCGATTTCAGGCGCTCCTTCGGCTGCGTCAGGGTCGTCGGCAGCCAGGTCGTCACGCCCTCCTCCAGCTTGCGGCGGCCGATGTGTGCCAAGGCCTCCAGCGAGTCGTCGCACACGTCGCAGCCGTCCGCGCCGTGGCTGTGGATGTCGATGAAACCCGGCATCAGGATCTGGCCGCTGCCATCGATCCGTTCCGCCGAGATCGGCAGGTTGTTGCCTTCGATCAGCGAGGCGATCCGGCCGTCTTCGATCAGGACGGCGGCCTGCGGTAGATCGAGGTCGGGCGAGACCAGCCGGACATTGGTGATGAGCTTGCGCATGTTAGAGCGGGAACGAAGAGCGGGGGCGGGCCGTTTTCTAGCGCCCCGCCCGCGGATTTGGCCAGCCGGGATTTTTGCGGAAACGCGCAGCCGCACTTGGCAGCGGCGCAGGGCCGGGTATGCGTGGGGCATGCTTCGCAAGCTCCTGAAACCGCTCGGCCTCGGCTCCTTCGTTTTCGCTCTCGCCGCCTGCGGCAGTGGTGGCACCGGCGCTTGGGAAAAGGCGACCGGCAGCCGCTTCGAAACGCTCCAGGATAGCTCCGACTTGCTCGGCGTGACGGTGCCCGTCCTGCGCGCCAAGGGCCTTGAGCAGGTCTGGGGTGCCCCCAAGATCAAGCGCGACGGCCAAGGTGGCTACCTGCTGACCTACTCCGATCCCAAGAAGTCCTTCACCCGTCTCATGATCCACGGCATGGCCGCGCCGCTGCCCCGCCTCTCGAAGCCGCCCAAATTCGGCGGCGAGCACATGGTCCAGGACACCCTGACCGGCTACGAGAAGGAGCAGGAGTGGCGGAAGGTCACCATCCTCGGTGAGGAAGTCCGCTGGTTCCAGGAATCCGCCTCGGGGGGCGCGGACGGTGCCTACTTCAGCACGGAAGGCTTCACACTCAAGGCGTCGGACGGGCGGAGAGGCCACTACCGCCTCGTCGCAGAGCACGGGGATACCGCGACCGCCGACGTCGCCCGCTGGTTCGGCAGCGTTTCCTTCTGAGCGGGTGTAAAAGTGTCACCAGAGAATAACTGACACGGGAAATCCCGCCGGTAGGGTCTTCGGCCCATGTCCGAAAGTCCCGACCCCGCCAGCCCTTTCGAGGGCACCCGCACGGCCCTGATCGCCGCCTGCGAGGAAATGGAACACCGTCTCAAGGGCCTCACGGATTCCCATGGCCGGATCGCGGATGAGGTCCACCAGGTGCGCAAGCTCGGCAAGCGCCTCCGCGGCGGCCTGGCCGTCATCGGCGAGGCCAAGCCCTGCCTGCGCTGGATCTCCGTGATCGGCCGTATGCTCGGCGGCGCGCGGGACACCCACATGCGGACGAAGACTTGGAAGGGCCTCGGGGCTGAATCGACCGCCCCCGGCTCGGCCGAAGCCGCCATCACCGGAATGCTCGACTTGGAGGCGGATGCCGCCATTCGCCGCCCGCCCCAAGGGGTGATCGACTGGTCGCTCGCCGCTGTCGACCAAGTCAAAGGACGCCTCCAAGCCTGCACCGATGAGGAGCTGGCCAGCCGCGCCGCCAAGGGTGCCGGGCAGCTCAAGCGGCGGCTCAAGAAGCGCCTGAAGCGTGCTCTTGAGCGGGTTCAGAACGAGGATTTCCACGAATGCCGCAAGGCTGCCAAGGCGTGGCTCGGCGGCATGTCCCTCGTCGCGCCATCCCTGTCGCTTCCGGGCAAGGAGGAAACCGAGAAGCTGGCGGGCAGCCTTGGCGATGAGAACGACCTCGAAGTCCTGGCCACCTGGCTCACCACCCATGGCTTCACCCAGGCCACCGCGAAGTCGGCGTGGAAGATCCTAAGAAAGCGCCAGGAAAAGATCCGCCGCCGCTCGATCTCCCTGATCCGCAAGGACCTGCTGCCGGTCCTTGCGGAAAAAGACTAGGCCTCACTTCACCGCCGCCGTTGTCTTCGGATCCGCCGCCGCGGCCAGCGCTTCCACGCGCTTCTTGTAGGCCATGCCGAAGCGGTCCGTGTTCACCAAGTGTTGCCAATTCAGGACTTCATGCTCGGCGGTCCCCTTGGACAGGGCCAGGTATCCCTGCTCCTTGGCGGGGCGCAGGACCTCACTGCGACCGACGATCACCCGCACCTGCTTGTCCGGGGCAGGGGAGACTTCCAGCGGTAGGATGGCGGCAGTCTTGGCCTCCGGCACGACCCAGAAGACCCGCAGGCCGTTGGCCCCGAAGTAGCTCGTCCACCAGGTTTCGACCATCGCCCTGGCCTCGCTTTCCAGCAGGCCGGTGCCTTTCAGCCCCGCGACCATGTCCCGGTAGACCGCCTCGTTGAATTCGCCGTGGCCGAAGAGTTCCGCTGCGTCCAGAACGTTCGGATCGCTATTGCGCACGGTGAAATCGCCCACTTTGACCTCGGCAGCTTTTCCGGCCTCCACCCCCGTCTTCAGCGTCTTCCAGCGGGTGTAGGAGCCGAGCTGCTTCTCATAGACGAAGATGAAGGGAATCACGCCGCCGGTCTGGTTCGAGAGCTTGAGCGTGTCGTCGCTGCCCACGGTGATTTTCAGGCCGGGATCAAAGTTTCCGATGCCGCGGTAGAAGAGGAAGCCCTCCTTCTCGCCGTTGGCCGTCTGCACGACGTTCGCTTCGGGCACCCGCGGCTGGGTCCAGTGCTGGAGTTCGCCGGGCTTGAAGAGGATCGCTTCCTTGGACTCGGCGGGGGAGAGCACCCGCGCCTGCCATTCGATCGATCCCTTCCAGCCCTTCGCGAAATCGATCCGCATTCTCTCCATCCTCTGGGCGGGCGTGAGTTCTTCCCCGGTTTCCGGCGGCACCGGCAGGACCTCGCCGCCGCTGCGCTGGGGATACCATTGGCTGATGGTCCCGCCCTCGAAGCCGACCTTGACCGTGGCGTCGAAGGCCCTGTCCGAGTGGAAGTAGATCACGGGGGTCTCCATCTTGACGGTCACCCCGGAGACCGGGCGGCTCATGCCCTTCCCGAAGCCGTTTTCCCGCGACATGTTCCCGTTCTCCAGGCCTAGGTGGGAATGGGCGAAATGCGGCAGCGGGGCCTCCTCCCGCTCCAGGCCGGTCAGCAGGACGCCGTCCGATCCGGATACGGTGGTGAATGTGCCCCATTCGTGAAGTTCGTAGGCGGAGACCGGTCCCGCCAGGAGTAGAAATGCGGTGATGGCTTTCATAACAGGTCACCATTGCCGGGCACGGCCGGACCAATCAAGGCGCGCTTGCCCGCTTTACGGAGAATTTACCCCGGCGCGGAGGGAGGAAACGCCCTGCGAAAAGGGTTTCCCATCCGGCCCGCCGGTGCTACCCATCGGCATCGTCTGCACGGAACCCATGAAACGACTGCTCGTCCCCTTGCTCGCCCTTGCCGTTTCCTGCGGCGGAATCGCCCGTGCCCAGGAAGGCCGCTTGAAGGTGGCCACCGTGGATATGCAGGCGCTCTTCCAGACCTACCACAAGACCAAGGAAAGCCGCGACGCGATCCAGAAGGATGTCGAGCGCGTGAAGGAGGACCAGAAGGAACGCATCACCAAGCTTCAGGAACTGGAGAAAACCATCGGCGAGCTGAAGAAGCAGGTTGAGGATCCCTCCCTGGCCGATGCCAAGCGCCGGGAGCTGCAGGGCTCCAACCAGCTCAAGACCCAGGAATTCCAGAATCTCCGCGCCGAGCTCGAGGAATTCCTCAAGCGCAAGGACCGCGCGGTGAAGGAGCAGATGCTCCTCCAGATGAAGGAGATCCTCGAAGAAATCCGCGGCAAGGTGCAGAAGTACGCCGAGGAGGAGGGCTACGACTACGTCCTCGACAAGACCGGCACCAGCACCTCCCAGGTGCCCATCCTTCTCTACACCAAGGACGCCACCGACATCACGGAGGTTCTCCTGAAGACCATTAACGATGGCGCTGCGGCCCCGGCCCCGCCTGAGGGAAAGTAATTACCCTCTTCGATCCGCGGAGCCATCGCTTTCGCGGAGCTCCGGTTTTTCCGGTCCTTCCGGTATAGATACCTACCGGAAGGACCGGAAAAACTCCCCGGGCAGTCCGGAGATTCCGGAAACCCATTCAGGACAAACCGGAATCACCGGAATCCACTGCGGGACTTGTTGAGGTTCAGGAAGCGCGCCGCTTCCGCACTGCCGCAGCGAAGCGGTCCAGCACCTGCACGGTGTCGTCCCAGCCGATGCAGGCGTCCGTGACCGATTGGCCGCGGGTCAGCTTGGCGAGGTCCGGGACCAGCTTCTGCGCCCCTTCCACCAGGTTCGACTCGACCATGGCGGCGACGATCGTGCGCGAGCCGTCCTCGATCTGGTTGCTCAGCGCGTTGGCGACCAGCGGCTGGTTGCGGAAGTCCTTGAGCGAGTTGCCGTGCGAGCAATCGATCATCACGTGCGGCGGCAGCTTTTGCTCGCGCAGCATGGCCTCAACCTCGTCGATCTGCGGCTTCTCGTAGTTCGTGCCCGACTTCCCGCCGCGCAGGATGATGTGGCAGGAGTCGTTGCCGGTGGTCGAAACGATGGCGGACACGCCCTGCTTCGTGACCGACAGAAAATGGTGCGGGCGCGAGGAGGACTGGATCGCGTCCAGCGCGATCTGGATCGAGCCGCCGGTGCCGTTCTTGAAGCCCACCGGCATCGAGAGGCCGGAGGCCAGCTCGCGGTGGACTTGGCTCTCGGTGGTGCGGGCGCCGATCGCGCCCCAGGCGATCAGGTCGGCGATGTATTGCGGGGAGATCGTGTCGAGGAACTCCGTCCCGGCCGGCACGCCCATGTTCGCCAGGTCCAGCAGGAGTTCGCGGGCGACCCGCAGGCCGTGATTGATGTCGAAGGAGTCGTCGAGCCGCGGGTCGTTGACCAGGCCCTTCCAGCCGACCGTCGTGCGCGGCTTTTCGAAGTAGACCCGCATCACCACGAAAATGTCTTCCTTCAGGCGCTCCGCCTCGGCCTTCAGGCGCTCGCCGTATTCGAGGGCGGCTGCGGGATCGTGGATCGAGCAGGGACCGACGATCACCAGCAGGCGGTCGTCCTCGCCCCTCAAGATCGCGTCGCACTGCGCACGGGCCGCGGCCACCAGCTCCGAGGCTTCCTCGCTCACCGGCAGGAAGTAGTTCAGGATCGCCGGCGAGATCAGGGGATTGAGGCCTGCGATGCGGAGGTCGTCGGTGCGGTGGCGGGTCACGCGCGGGAGGAAAGGGGAGAAATCCCGAAGAGGCAAGAGACCAGATGCAAGAATCAAGAGATCAGCGACTTCTGGAAGAGGGCGTGATTTTCTGGTTTCTAGTTCCTGGCCTCTGGTCTCTCTTGAGGCATGAAGAAGGAGCGCGTCGATGCCCTGCTGGTCGCCCGCGGCCTCTGTGATTCCCGGGAACAGGCCAAGCGCCTGGTGCTGGCGGGGGAAGTCCGCAGCGGTGACCGCACGCTGGACAAGCCGAGCACCAAGGTGGCCGAGGATGCCCCCTTGGAAATCAAGGAGAAGCCGCGATACGTCGGGCGCGGCGGGCTGAAGATGGAGGGCGCGCTGGCGACTTTCGGCATCTCCCCCGAGGACTGGACGTGCCTCGACATCGGGGCCTCGACCGGCGGCTTCACCGATTGCCTGCTCCAGCACGGCGCGGTGAAGGTCCACGCCATCGATGTCGGGACGAACCAGCTTGCCTACAAGCTGCGGATCGACCCGCGGGTGGTGGTGAAGGAGCAATTCAATGCCCGCGGCCTAAGCATCAAGGACATCGGCGAGAGGGTCCGCTTCATCGTGATGGATCTCTCGTTCATCTCCCTGACCAAGATCCTGCCCGCCGCCTTCTCGGTGCTGGAAGAGGGCGGCTCGATCGTCTGCCTGATCAAGCCGCAGTTCGAGTTGGAGCGGGAGGATATCGGAAAGGGCGGCATCGTCCGCGACCCCGCCCTGCACGACCGCGCGGTGGAGAAGATCCGTAAGTTCGTCACGGAAGAGCTGTCCCGCGAGTGGAAGGGCCTGATCGACTCCCCGATCACCGGTACGGACGGGAACCGGGAGTTCTTGGCTTGGTTGGGGTGAAAAGGTGGTCAGCACATTCACAATGATCTCGCGCCCCCTTGCTCTCCGGCCATTCCCCCGTTAGAAGGCGGGACCATGAAGGTCGGCATCATCGCCAACACGGACAAACCGGGCGCACGGGCGACCATCGATCGCCTGTCGAATGCCCTGTCCGCAAGGGGCCTGTCCTACTACCTGGACAAGGAAGCCTCGGCCTTCTGCGGCCTTGCCGATGGTCTCGACGGCCCCATGCTCGCCGCCACCTGCGATGTGATCGCCGTTCTCGGGGGCGATGGCACCATGCTCAATGCCGTGGCCAAGCTCGGGGCCACCGACAAGGCCATCGCCGGCATCAACATCGGCACCCTCGGCTTCCTGACCACTTGCACCGATGGCGAGATCGATGTCTTCGTCGAGGCGCTCATTTCCGGTGAATACAAGACCAGCCGCCGTACCCTGCTCACGGCGACCATCATCTCCGCGGACGGCTCCAAGCGCGATTTCCATGCGCTCAACGAGATCGTCCTCGCCCGCGGCCAGACCGGCCGCCTCGTCTCCCTTTCCGCCTACGTCGATGGCGAATTGCTGAATCACTACCGGGCGGACGGCCTGATCGTCGCCACGCCCACCGGCTCCACGGCTTATTCGCTCTCCGCGGGCGGGCCTCTGATCAGCCCGGCCTCGGGAGTCTTCGTGATCACGCCGATCTGCCCGCACACCCTGAGCCAGCGCTCGCTGGTGATCTGGGATGACAATTTGGTCGAACTGTCGCCGGAGAACGCCGACGAGGCCCCGATGCTCTTCACCGTCGATGGCCGCGAGGTCGTGACGATCGACCATGGCGACCGCATCCAGGTGCGCAAGGCGGCGCATGTCCTCAATCTCCTGCGCCTGCCGGGGCATTCCTTCTATGCGGCCCTGCGCCAGAAGCTGAATTGGCGCGGCGGTTGAGCCAATCAATCAACCGCAGATGAACGGGATGAACGCAGATGAACAGCCGGATCTAAGCCGGATCACTCCATTTTCCATCCCTGCCTTCTCATCTGCGTTCATCCCGTCCATCTGCGGTTCGTTCCTGCCTTTCTCCAAAACCCATCCATCCTATCCATCACGGTCCTTCGTCTTCCCGACCCCACCGGACCTGACCGCCCTACCCGCCGATTCCGCAGCTTTCGCCAAGAAATCAACGGCTTGTGGAAAACGCGTTGCGGCCCGCCGGGGCATCCGCTGGAGTGCTGCCCATGCGTTACGATCCGATTGACCCGCAGCTCTTCGTCCGCAACCGGGACAAGCTCCGTTCTCTCCTCAAGCCGAACAGCATCGTCATCGTCCTGGCGAACGACATCTACCCGACCAATGCGGACGGATCGATGGCCTTCAAGCAGAACGCCGATCTCTTCTACCTCACCGGCGTCGATCAGGAAGACACCGTGCTGGTGCTGATGCCGGACGCGAAGGATCCCAAGGAGCGGGAGTTCCTGTTCGTGAAGGAGACCAGCGAGCACATCGCGATCTGGGAGGGCGACAAGTTGGACAAGGATCAAGCGAAGGCGGCCACCGGTATCGAGCGCATTGAATGGAGCCACTCCTTCGAATCCTGGATCCACCGCCTGGCCCCGCAGGCCGATCAGATCTATCTCGCCACCAACGAGCACCTCCGCGCCACCACGGTGGTGGAGACCGCGAACGACCGCTTCATCAAGAAGTGCCAGGCGCGCTATCCGCTGCACCGCTACGAGCGGCTCGCTCCCCTGATGCACTGCCTGCGCATCACCAAGGACCCGGTGGAGGTCGATATCATCCAGAAGGCTTGCAAGATCACCGAGGCTGGCTTCCGCCGCCTGTTAGGCTTCGTGAAGCCGGGGGTCGGCGAGTGGGAAGTCGAGGCCGAGTTGCTGCACGAGTTCGTGCGCCGCGGTTCGCGCGGCTTCGCCTACGGCCCGATCATTGGCAGCGGCAAGAATGCCTGCGTGCTGCATTACGTGGAGAACGACAAGGTTTGCCAGGACGGCGACATGCTCTTGCTCGACGTGGCCGCGGAATACGCCGGCTGGGCCTCCGACTTGACCCGCACGATCCCGGTCAATGGCCGCTTCACCGAGCGCCAGCGTGATGTCTACAACTCCGTGCTCCGCGTCTTCCGCGGCGCGAACGAGATCCTGCGTCCCGGTAACACGCCGCTGGATTACCAGAAGCAGGTCATCGAACTGATGGAGGCGGAGCTGGTGAATCTCGGCCTGATCGGGGCCAAGGAGGCGAAGGAACAGGGGCCGGACAAGCCGCTGGTGAAGAAGTACTTCATGCATGGTACTTCGCACCACATGGGCCTGGACGTGCACGACGTCGCCCCGCCGCACGAGCCCTTCGCCGAGGGCATGGTCTTCACCATCGAGCCCGGGATTTACATTCGCGAGGAAGGTCTCGGGATCCGCATCGAGAACGACGTGCTGATCGGCAAGAAGTCGAACATCGATTTGATGGCCGATATTCCGATCGAAGCGGAGGAGATTGAAGAGCTGATGAACGCGGGGCGGTGATCGTGGACTGCCGCAGCCCGCTCTGCCCGTTACCCACATCAGTGTTCCGCCACATGCCTGCCCCCGGGACCGCGGAGGCTCTGCCCCGCAGAAGCAACCGGAGCGGTGATATTCATCGCGCGCTGGTGACGGAGAGCGAGGTCGCCATGCTGTCGGCCTTTCCTCGCTGACTCATCGAGGGACCATTCTGCAGGCCGGAGGCTCCGCGGTCCCGGGGGGCAGGCATGGTGGCGGGCTTCCGGGGACCATACTGCGGGCCGGTGGCTCCGCGCTCCCAGGGGAAGAGCCGTCCGTGAAGCATCACCTCGCCGTCACCTTCAATCGCACAAACCGCGCCGAATACCCCGGCGGCAACAACCACTCCGTCTTGCGAATTCCGGCGCTCACTTCTTGGCTCACGAGCGTCGCGCCGCTCAGCGTCTCCCAACCCACAAGACCGCTCGACGCCTGGATCACGACCTCCGCATCCGCAGCAAGCGCATTGGCATAAACCGTCAGATGCGGCCCCTCGGCGGTGACAGCGATCTCCGGCAAGCGCAACTCACCCGTTCCCGCCAAGGCGTAGTGGACGAAGTTGCTGGTCCCGTCTCCATCGTCATCGCCATCCGGATTGCCGCCCGCATAGGTCTGCAGGTCGAACTCATTCGGCTGCCCGCCATCCACTGGACCGGTCGCCCATGACGATCCGGCGGAGAGGTCCGCGCCGGCATAGGGCGGCAAGAGAAGCAAGCTCTTGCCCCCGCCGCTTGCTTCCTCCGAGACCGCGAGATAGTAGTCGAAATCAAGCACCGCCGTGCCTGCGGAATTTGCCAGGGTGACCTGCTCGCCATCGTTGTTCAGGCTGCCCCGATAGATCCCCACGATCGCTTCGTCCCAGCCGTAGCGATCGCGGAAAGAGTAGTCGCTATCCACAATCACCAGCCGCTTGCCGGGCTCCAGCACGGTGTCTCTCCATGAGGAGAACGCGAACCCGATGCCCGAGGTGAACTCCGCACCGCGGAGATTGACCGCCTGCGTGGAGATATTCGTCAGCTCGAGGAACTCGCCATTACCCTCGCCCGCGGGCTGGTAGTTCAGCTCGCTCACCACCACCGAGCCCGCTGGCAATGCACTCTGCCCCTGCGGAACGAAAAAGGTCTCCGCGAGAGCCGACCATTCGCCGCCCGCCGACTTCGCCCGCAGCTTGAGACGGGTCGGCCGGTCGAGGGCGATGCTGCCGCCGCTGGCGACTGTTAGAGCGAGCGGGTTCTGAAGTCCGCCTGCAAGCCGCGGGTCGCTGCCATCCTTCGTGAAGAGAATCGTCCCGCTACCGCTCACCGACACCGATGCCAGGGACGACGTGGGTGACGGCGCCGAGATTGCCGGGAAGAATCCCGCATTGCGAAACTGCGTCAGCACCGTCTGCGTGCGCCCCGGAAGCCATCCATTCAGGCAGACATCGCGCGCTCCGTTCCAATTGTCCGGCGTGCGGAAGTTCCAGCGTGCGGACTCCGCGAGATGAGGTCGCACGAAGCCGGCGGCCATCGTCGTCAGGCGTGCCGCATTGCGCTCCGGGCTCAAGGTGCCGCCGGGACCGAGGTGGCGTTGGATCCGGTCGGCGAAGCGGATCTTGAATTCGCTTCCACCGCTCTGCAGCCATGCGGAAAGAAGGCTGGCCGGACCATCACCATTGTCACGGCCGGGAACCGAGCCGGCCCGCGCGGTGTTGTTCTGGTTGCCGTCCCACGCCGATATCTGGTTGCTCTCGTTCACGGAGAGCCAGCCGTCGGCGTCATTGAGCATGAACTTGAGGCCGCTGCCGCCGTCCTCCCTGCTCGGGCCGGTGACGCGGTACTCGTTCTCGGCATTCCCGAACATCCACATGATCATGTAGTCGAGGTAGTTGTCCACATCGACATGCTTGGCGATCGCCGGGTAGTCGCCGCGCATCGCCTTCACCCGCTCCCACGCCGTGCCGTCGCCATCGTAGACGCTGCCGGGATCGGCCCAGCCGCCGACGTTCTGGTTGCCGTTGATCGATTCGTAATCCTGCTTGTCGCCGCCGAGATAGCTCGATGCCATTGCCGCGCCCCAGCGCTCGCGCAGATGATAGACGCCGTGGTAAACGCCATTCAGGTAAAGGTGCACCATGCGCCCGTGCGGCTGCATGCTGCCCATCTCGGCCACGACGTCATCCGTGAAGGGATTGGAGAGGTAGAAGCCGCGCATCCACATGTCGTGGGAGCCGGAGCGCAGCTCGATCGAGTCGAAGGAGTCCGCGGGCAGCCAGCCGTCCTTGCGGTCCGGGAAGAGATTGCCGTTGAGCTTGCCATCGCCATAGATGCCGCGGAAGGCGAGGCGGAAGTTCTTCTTGTCGAAGTTCGTGTATTCGCCGCCGAAGTATTTCACGCCGGCATTCGCATGCGGCACCTCGACGTCCGCAGCACCGCCATTGGTGGTCACCGCGGGGTCGAGGAATTCGATCGAGGCCGCGGTCTCGATGTCGCCATCGAGCGGCCCGGGTGCCACCAGCGACATGCTTGGCAGGTCGAGCAGAGCCGCATTCATCTGCGGCCCGTAGGTCGGGTCCTGCGTGATCGAGGTGCGCATCACGCCGCTGGCGATCACGCCGGCGGGGAAGATGTAGGTCGCCGTCTCGGTGCGGGAGGGCACGAAGTTCGGTGCGAAGGCGGTGGCGCGCAGGATCGTCGTGTTAGAGAAGTTGAGCGGCGCGCTGTAGGTCGTGCCGTTGCTGTCGGTCGGCAGGCTGCCATTGGTCGTGTAGCGGATCGTCGCGCCGGGAGTGGCACAGGTGATGGCCACGCTCTGGGCACCCGTGTAGAAGCCGCGGCGCTTGCTGAAGACCGGCTCGACCACGAAGCCCGCCTTGGCGGCCGCCGCATTGGCAGCGCCGGGCGTGGCCGGGCTGAAGAAGCCGAGGGTTCCGCTGCCGGGAATGCCGTAGCTCAGGCCTTCCTTCTGTGCCGGGTAGCCAGGCGAGAAGGCCGACCACACCGGTGCGCCGCCCGGCGCATGCAGTCCGAGGTATTCGCCTTCCTCCGATAGCGAGAAATTCGTGTGCAGTGCCCTGCCTCGCACGACCCGGTCCTTGCTGGACGCGAAGACGACGAGATAACCGCCGGGCGGGAGCATCGCATCGGGGAAGGCCCACTTCTCCGGCTGGGTGGACTTGTCGGTGAGATGGGCGCCTTTGAGATTGAGTGAATAGCTATTCGGGTTGCGGATCTCGACCCAATCGGAATCCTCGCCATCCTCGTCTTCCAGCAGGCCGTCATTCGAGGCTACCATCTCGCTGATGACCGGCGGAATGAACGGTGCATCGACGCCGATGGTCACCGTGCTCTGCACCAAGGCCGCACCGCGCGCGGCGGTCAGCGTGTAGGTCGTCGTGGTCGCGGGTTGCACGACGAGACTGCCTGCGGGTCCGGGTACGATGCCTACCGTAGGTGAAATCGAGAGCGCGGTCGCTTGATCCGTTTCCCAGGACAGCGTGGTCTGCGTCGGCAGCCCGGGATTGCCACTCGCGCTGATGTTCCCCGCACTGGCCCCGAAGTAGGGGATCTCGGGTCCGGGAACCCCGAAGACCATCACCTCCGCGATCTGCGGATTGTAGAGATCGTCGCTGACATTGACGATCCGCAGGAAGCGCCCGGCGAAGCTGCCGCTGCCATCCGCCGCCTCGATCGTGTCGCTGCCGCCCACCGCCGGAAAGCTGCCGTCGGAGCGCAGGATGCCGGTCCAATTCACCGCGCCCGGCTGGCCGTTGTTATCGGCGCGGACCTCGACCTGATAGCGGGTCAAGCGCTGGATGCAGCAGCCATCGCCACGCCCGGTCAGGACGATGCGCTCCAGCTCCTGTGTCGCCTGCAGGTCGATCTGGAAGTAGAAGCCGAGGGTGTTGGAAGGCAGGTTCGGGTGGGCAAAGGTTTCCGCCGTCCCGTCGGTCAAATTCGAAGCCGGATAGCCGGGGTAGGTCGCCCCCGTCGCGAAGACCGGCTTGCCCGCCGCAAGATTCGTCTGCGCAGCCGGGCTGGCGACCGTGCCGGCCACACACAGGGTCGCGAGAACCAAGCGGAAGGAACGCATTCGATAGGGTTTTATCGAGGCCGGGGGAGCAGGACAATCGAATAGGACGGCGCAGGGGTACGCATAATATCACGGGAATTCTGCGGATCTTGGCACTGACTCTGCGGCAGTTTCTTCTCCGGGGGCTAGGCGCTGGGTCTCATCTTGCATCGGACATGATGCCCAACGAACGGATCCAAGGGCTCACCGAGAACAGGAACTCTTCCATTGAAGACTCTGAGTCCGGCCTTGCCCAGTATCCCAGCAACTCCGGGTGCTGTTTTAGTATGACAGCAATCTGAGCCAGCAAGACTTCCGAGACGGGCTCATTTCCTCCGAGGGCGTCGTCCAAAGAGGCAATGATAAGCGTTGCGATGGCCGAGCGGTGCTCGGTGCGGTCCTCCAAGGCGTAGCCTTCCACGAAGTCCTTGATGCGTTTGGAATCCGTTACCTCAATCGGCCAATCCTGCATCCAATCTTCTGACGGAAGCTGGAGTAGTTTGGAGACCTCATCCCGAACTTCAGAGACAAAGCAGGGGAGATCGTCTTTTTCTAGCATCATGGCAGATTGGGTTTTGGTTTGCCGCATGGCGTCACACCCGGCGAAGATCCCCGTCACCTCGAAGCCTTATTCGGCCGGGGCGGCGGTTGCGGCACGGGCCGCGGATCCTTCGCGATCAGATCCTGCAAGTGCTTCACCGCGGCCTCAAGCTGCGCGTCCTTGCCCAAGAAGCTGGCGTGCGGTCCGTTGTCCACCACCTCGTCCGGCTCGATGCCGGTGCCCTCGATGAGCCACTGGCCCTCCGGACCATAGACGCCAATCTCTGCGGCGCTACACATCCCGTTATCCACCAGCCAACGCTGGGAGTTCAGCCAAATCTGGCCGCCCCAGGTGCGGGTGCCGATGACCTTGCCGAGGCCGAGGCGCCGGAAGCCTTCCGAGAACGCTTCGCCATCGCTCGCGGTCCACTCGTTGCAAAGCACGGTCACATGGCCGCGGAAGGCATACTGCATGTTCGAGTAAGGCTGCCCGGCCCGCGGGGCCCAGTGGAACCACGCCTTCCGCAGCAGCCGGCCAAGGATCCACGAGTCGGTATTGCCGCCGCGGTTGTGGCGCACGTCGATGATCAGGCCCTGGCGGTCGAAGACCGGATAGAAGTTCCGGGCCCACTCCAGGATGCTCTCCGGTCCCATCGCGCGCAGGTGCACGTAGCCGATCTTGCCCTTGCCCAGGTTCTCGGTTTCGAGCCGGCGGCTGTATTCCCAGGACGAATAGCGGAGATCGGCAGCCGCCTTCGCTGCCAGCGGCGTGACCAGCACGTTGCGTCGCACCCCGCCTTCCTTCGCCAGCACGTCTAACAAAACCTGATGCCCCGCCTTCTGCTCGAGAAGCTGCTGTGGATTCTCGACCGGGCGCAAGTCGCGGCCATTGATCGCCACGATGATGTCGCCTTCCTTGATCCCGACGCCGGGGCGGGAGAGGGGACTGGTCTCGCCGGGATAGTCGGGATCCGTCGTGTAGATCTTCTGCACCGCCCAGCCGCCGGAAGCCTGATCGCGGGTGAAGGTCGCACCTAACAGCGATGGCTGGATCGAGTCGGGCGCATCCCGCAGGTCGCCGAAGCGCACATAGATGTGCAGCGCGCTCAGCTCGCCCGACATCTCATGGAGGATATCGCCCAAGTCCGATCGATCTGCGACGCGCTCGACCAGCGGCTCATATTTGGAGCGGACGGCAGCCCAATTCGCGCCGTGCATCGCCGGGTCGTAGAAGTAGTCGCGCAGCATCCGCCAGGATTCGCGGTAGATCTGCCGCCACTCCTCCTTCGGATCGACCGAGAAGCTCCACGCGTCGAGCGGCACGGACTTTTCCAGCTTCGCAGGAGCCTCGCCGCCGCTCTCCACCACATGGAAGCTATCGCCCTTGCGCAGCGCGATCCACTTGCCGTCCCGCGACAGTTCCCAGCCGCGCGGCTCATCCGCGAAGAGCTTCGGCTTCGGCGCGTCGTGGTTGATATCGAGCCGCATCAGCCGTGGCTTTGAGTCATCGCCCGTGGCTTCGGTGAGGAAGAAGAGATGCTTGGCCGTCGCCACCAGGCCGCTGAGATTTCCCGAGACGCCGGGCACTTCGTAGAGGCGCGCCTGCAGGCCATCCGCATCGATATTGATGGCGGGGATAACCTTCGGCTTCTCGTCCTCTTCCTTGTCTTTCTCCTTCTTCTTGTCCTGCTCCGCCTTGTCGGCCTCCGCGCTCAGTTCATCCGGCGGGGTGAACGGGAAGCGGCCGTTCTTCTGCAGCGCGAGCGCGTAGATGCGCGTGCTCTCCGCGAAGTAGGGCTCCGGTTGGCGCGGACCCCAGGGCGATTTCACCAGCGACTTCAATTCGCGGTCGCTCAGGAAATAGAGCCACTTGCCGTCCGGCGACCACGCCGGGAAGCCGCTGATCACGCGGTCGCTGGTGGCATCGATCGTCTTGCCATCGGTCAGATGGTAGAGCCGGATGCGATCGCAGGTATTCGCGGCGGGTTCCACGAAGGCCAGCCACTTGCTGTCCGGCGACCAGACCAAGCTTTCGAAACCGTGGCCCGGCGAGGTGCTGACCTTCACGCTCTGCTTCGCCTCCAGATCGCGGACCCAGAGATTGTTGTTCTTGTCCTGCCAGGTGATCCACTTGCCGTCCGGCGATGGCATCGGCGCGAAGCGGAAGATCGTGCCGTCCTGGGTGAGCAATTCCGGCTCGCCCACACCGTTGGCGGGCAGCTTCACCATCTCGATCTCGCCGGTCTCGTCGCTCTGCGCGATCAGCGACTTGCCATCCGGCAGGAAACGCGCCTCCCGATAGCGCACGCCCGGCTTGTGGGGGATCTCGACGAAGCGCGCACCCGGCTTCACCGGTGCCACGAAGACCGCACCGCGTGCTGTTAGAGCCAGATGGTCACCGCTGGGGGAGACGCTGAAGTCGGTGAGATACTCGAAGGGCTTGGTCACCCAGCGTTCGCGCGTCTGGTCGAAGTCCGAGATCAGCGTGATCGGAATCTCGCGGTCGCTGGCATCCTTGGTATCGAAGAGGTGAATCGTTCCCGCGTGCTGGTAGACGATCCTGCCCGCGTTCAGATCGGCATTGCGGATGTCGAAGTCCGCGTGCCGCGTCAGTTGCTTGCGGTCGGCACCCTCGGCGGTCATCGACCACAGGTTCATCGTGCCACCTTGGTCGGAGAGGAAGTAGAGGCGGCCTTGCCACCACATCGGGTTCTTCGAGGTGCCGCGATAGTCGGAGATCAGCGGTAGCGCTTCGGGCGTGCCCTCGTCATAGCGCCAGAGGTTCTGAACGGTGCCGCCCTCGTAGCGCTTGGTGCTGCTGCCTTGGAAGGGTAGGCGGGTGAAGAAGAGGCGCTTCCCGGTCTCGTCCGTCACGCCATCGCTGGCCTGCGCCAGCGGGATCAGGGTCTCGGTGCCGTTGGCCGGATCGATCGCGACCAGTTGCTCGTCCGGCAGGGTCGAGTGGGCGCGCGTCGCGCAGAGCACCTTGCCCTCGCGGGTCCAGCCGACCGGATTCGCGACTTCGCCATACCAGGTCAGTCGCTTCGGCAGCCCGCCCGCGAGCGACATCACGTAAGTCTCGGTCGGCCCTTCATATTGCGCGGAGAAGGCGACCTGCGTGCCATCCGGCGAAATGGCGGCCGCGGTCTCGACGCCGGGGTGCGAAGTCAGGCGTTGTGCAGCTCCACCAACCACCGGGATTTTCCAAAGATCGCCCTCCGCGGTGAAGACCACGGTATCGCCGTAAAGCGCCGGGCTGCGGTAGTAGCCGGGAGCGGCGTCGGCGAGCGGCGCGAGGGCGAAGGCTGCAAGGGGAAGGATCCGGAGCATTTGCATGGCGGTGGCATGCCCGAAACGCGGGCGGCGCACAATACTGCGGAATCGGGGCCCATCTTCCGCCACTCCGCCGGTGCAGCTTGTGGCTGCCGCCGCCTTTTGTTAGCCAAGTCGTTGCAGCGCCATGCATGTCGAGGTCACCAAACCCTACACCTCCCAATATCGCGATCCGATCTGCTTCGACGCCGGTGACGCGGTGCAGGTGGAGCGCGGCGATCCGGAGTTTCCCGGCTGGTTCTGGTGCCGCACGGCTGCTGGCCGCGAGGGCTGGGTGCACCGCTCCTTTCTCGCCGCCGATACCGGAGGCACCGTCGCGGTGGCCGCGTACTCCGCGAAGGAGCTGACCGCAAGCGAAGGCGAGCAGGGCGAAGCCATCCACACACTGGGCGGCTGGGCCTGCATTCGGCTCGCAAATGGGGAGGAGGGCTGGATCCCGGAGAGCCATCTTCGGGTGCGGGAAACTTCATGGAATATCCAAGCAGTGGCCGATCCGGCGGCAGGGGGCTGCAACCTCGTCCGCCAGTGGCTGCGGGAATACAACTGGCTGGCGAACCCGGAGTTCATGACGAAAATCGGGCAAGCGGAGCATCAGGCCCGCCCGCTCGTGCTGCTGGCGAAGCAGGATGGTCAAGTCGTGGGCGGCCTCTTTGCAGAGACCCAGCTCGCGTGGCTGCGCATCTCCATCATGGCGGTCGATCCCGCGTGGCGCTCGCGCGGGATCGGGGCGGCCTTGCTCGCGGAGGCCCTGCGCTTGGCCGTGGACGGCGGCTGCAAGCATGCCTACGTCGATACCATGGAGTACCAAGCTCCGCGTTTCTATCAGGCGCATGGCTTCGAGATCGTCGGTCGGATTCCGGATTGGGACTCGCATGGCCATGCAAAGCTCTATCTGACGAAACGGCTCGATTGAAATCACCTCGGCTGCAGACGCAGGCCGGCTCCATCGACCGTGCCAATTCCGAACATCGATAGTCCCGATGTTCGGCATCGTTCTTCCGATGCCCGTGTTCCGGTCTTTCGAGGCATGCTGGACAAGAATTCAATTGCTGGAAAAACCGCATTTATGATTGACCCGGTGCCCCGTGCTGAATGTTGTTTTTCCCGCAATCGAAGGAACGGCCCATGCAAGCGAACTCCCCCAGCGATACCGCGACCTTGATCGCCCGCGCCCTGCTGCTCTCCGCAGGCGACGCTTCACTTTCGCCGCTACTGGCGAGCGGAGAGGAAGAAGCGGCGCGGAGGATGCTTGGTGAGCGTGCGGAGTCGGGGTGGTTCGGCTTCGCGGGCAAGCGCGGCTGGTGCCGCTGGCTGCTCATGGCATTCGAGCGGCTCGCGGTCGGCGGGATCTTCGCTCACTACCTCGCCCGCAAGCGCTGGATCGAGCGGGAAGTCCGGCGCGGAATCGATGCGGGGATCCGCCAGATAGTGGTCGTCGGCGCGGGTTACGACGCGCTCGCGTGGCGTCTGCACCGGGAGCTTCCGGACGTGGAATGGTTCGAGATCGATCACCCTGCGACTCAGTTCTCGAAACGCGATGCCTTGGAAGCCGCCGCGAACCTCCACTTCTTACCCGGGGACCTCGCGATCGATTCACCATCCCGTCTTCTGGCAGACTGCCCGACCTTTGATCCGACCCGGCCCGCGCTGGTGATCGCCGAGGGCCTGACCATGTATTTCCCGGAACAGCAGGTCACCGGCCTGTTAGATTCGATGCGGAATGTCGCCGGCACGGGAGGAAGGGTGATCTTCACCTTCATGGCCCGCACGGAAGACGGCTCGATCGGCTTCCGCGGCCAATGTCCTGCCGTCGATTGGTGGCTCCGCTCGCGCCGCGAGCCTTTCCAATGGGGCTGCAAACGGGAGGATCTAACGGCATTTCTTGAAGAGCGAGGGCTGAAACTTTGGGCGCTCGCCGATCACTCCGACCTGAAGCGCGAGATCCTGCTCCCGCTCCGCCGCAAGCGGATCCCGCTGGCCCGCGGCGAATGCCTCTGCCTCTGCGAACCCGTCGGACCATGAGCACCGGAATCCTTTGCAACGACGTTCATTCGCGCCTGAACCCGGTGCGCGTGGCGGAAGTCCATCGCCCCCAATCCACGGCAGAAGTCGCCGCGCTGGTGAAGCAAGCGGCGCGCGCAGGAAAGGCGATCTCGGTCTGCGGCGCGCGCCATGCCATGGGCGGCCAGCAATTCGGCGCGGGCACGATCCTGTTAGACACGCTCGGCCTCAAGGATCTCGATCCGGTCGATCGCGGGCGCGGCCTCGTTGAAGCCGGTGCAGGCCTCACCTGGCCGGAATTGATCAACGGCCTGCACGCAGCCCAGCAAGGGCTCTCGCCGCTATGGACCATCCGCCAGAAGCAGACCGGTGCCGATGTCCTCACGCTCGGCGGCTCGCTGGCGGCGAACATCCACGGCCGCGGCTTGCAGATGGGCCCGATCATCGGGGACGTGGAGGCTTTCACCCTCGTCGATGCCCGCGGCGAGATCCTCGGCTGCACCCGCACGCAGAATGCCGAACTCTTCCGCCACGCGATCGGCGGCTACGGCTGCTTCGGCGTGATCACCTCGGTGCAATTGCGGCTGACCCCGCGGGTCAAGGTCGAGCGCCTGGTGGAAGTCACCGACATCGGGCGCGTGGTCGCGGCCCTCGAAGCAGGCGCCGCCACCGGCTCGTTGTATGGCGACTTCCAGTTCTCGATCGACGAGTGCTCGCCGGACTTCCTCAAGCGCGGCGTGCTATCGTCTTACCGCGCGGTCGAGGAGTCGCGGGCCATGGAGCCGGCGACCGAGCTCGGTGTGGAGGATTGGGCAGAACTCATCCATCTCGCCCACACCGACCGCGCCAAGGTCTTCGAGGTCTACTCCGGCCACTACCTCCGCAGCCATGGCTCGCTCTACTGGTCGGACACCCATCAGCTGAGCGTCTACTTGGAAGACTACCATTGCCACTTGGACGAACGCCTCGAATCGCCACCGGCCACGGAGATGATCAGCGAGCTCTACGTGCCGCGCTCATGCCTGCCGGAGTTCATGGCCCGCGCGGCAGCCGCACTGCGACCGACGGGAATCCCGGTGATCTATGGCACCGTCCGCTTGATCGAACGCGATGCCGAAAGCGCGCTCGCCTGGGCCCGCGAGCCCTATGCCTGCGTGATCTTCAATCTCCACACCGAGCACGCTCCGGATGGTATCGAGCGCTCCGTCGCGGCCTTCCGGATGCTGATCGATCTCGCGCTGTCCTTCGGCGGCAGCTACTTCCTCACCTACCATCGCTGGGCGCGGCGCGATCAGGTCGAGCAGGCTTATCCCGGCTTCCGCGAGTTCCTGCGCGCGAAGGAGCGCCATGATCCGGAAGGCCGCTTCCAGAGCGAGTGGTGGCGTCACTACCGCGACCTCTTCGCCGCGCCATGACGATCCACGAACCGGCCACCTTCGCCACCGACCTCCTGCTCGCGGCACTCGGCGCGTTCTTCGTCACCCGCTTGCGGAAGGACCACAGGACCGGTCCCGCCGGAAAATGGTGGATCCGCGCCATGGCACTCATGGCCACCTCCGCCTTGGCGGGTGGATGCTATCATGCCGTCGCGCCCGACCTCCCGCCAGCCATCGAGGCAAACTCTTGGCGCATGGTCCTCTGGATCATCTGCGGCCTCGGCTTCGCCATGGGGATGAGCCTGCTGCGGGAACTCCAGCCGTCACGCGGGCGGCGGGCCTGGGAGATTCTGTTAGGCGTGAAGCTCGCGATCTCATGCGGCATCGTGCTCGCAAAGCCGGAGTTCGTCATCGCCATGGCCGACTACGGCTCCGCGATGCTGGCGTGGGCAATCGCGGCACTAGCCTGCAAACGCCAGTGGTCCCCGGCGATGCTGGCGGGAGTCGGCCTCTCCCTCCTCGCGGGTGCCGTGCAGCAAATGCAGTGGGGCCTTCACCGTCACTTCAATCACAACGACCTCTTCCACGTCGTCCAAGCCTTCGCCCTCTTCGCGTTCTACCGGGCGGGCAAGTGCCTGGACTAGCGTGCTGCCGTCTCGCGGTCCTTCGCGCGGACGATGCGGACGGGCACGGCGTCCGATGCATCTTCCAACATCCGGCGGCGCGCCAGAAGTCCGGCCTTCGCCTGGTCCGGCGGCGTCCAACCCTTCCCGGCCGCCACGCTCTCCGCGGGGCTGAGCAGGGCAGGGGCGATGCTATCCAGCCAAGGAGCCAACTTCACAAGTTCGCTCCGGGTGAAGCGTTGGAAGACCGGCTCCTTGAAGCTCACGATCAGATCGCCATCGCTGGTCGGCTCGGGAATGAAGGGCGTATTCGGATCGGCACAGGCGGCCAGCAACTTGCGCGCATCCGCCAAGGGATCCTTGCTCGGCTCGTTCACCACCACGCAGGTCCCGCGGCTGAAGACCACGAAACTCCGCTGGCCCGTAACATGGCTCGCGCAAAATTTTACCAGTTCCTCGGTCGATGGCGCGGGAGCCGTCTCATGCTTCCCTGCCATCCCGATCGGCCGGCCCGGACTGCTGGGTTTCACCGCCGTAGCGGCTTGCCGCGGCACTAGCACCGCCACCGCGACGCCGAAAGAGCCAGCGATCAGAAGGGCGACACCCAAGGCAAGGCGCGAAGACCACGGCATTTTTGAAACCTCTTTCGGATTCAGCATGGTTTATTTTTAAAATTACTTGACGATTAAGCAAGCTTTAGTTTTGATCCCGTTGCTCTCACCCCAGACTCCCACAATGAAGAAAGCGACCTTCTCAAGTCGCGCCCCTTCGCCGCCGTTCCGCTTGCTGCTCACGATGTCCCTTGGCATCGCGATGGCCGGGATATCGCCGCGAGCGGACGCCGTAGCCGTCGATAGCGAACTCATCCTGCTGGTCGATATCGGCCAAGGCGGGTTGAACAACCAACAGTTCAACACTCTCATGGACAGCTATGCGTCTGCCATGACGAGTTCCCAAGTGCTCGATTCGATCCAATCCGGAGCCACCGGCAAAATCGCCGTGTCCTTGCTCTTCTACGGCGGCACCTTCAGTCAGACCTCGGTGGGCGTTCCTTGGATGGCCATCGGCAATATGGCGCAGGCCCAGCAATTCGCGAATCTGGTGCAGAACGTCCTGCGGCCTTTCAGCATCAGCTCGCCCTCGATCAGCGCTGCCCTGGACTACGCGACGAATCACTTCGGCACCGAAACCGGCGGCCCGGCGAACGGCTTCGAAAGCACCGCGCAGATTCTCGAAGTCACCGTCTCGAGCCTGCCGCTCTTTCCGAATCCTTCCGCCGACAAGGCGGCCCGCAACGACGCGATCGCATCCGGCGTGGACATCATCAATTCCATCGCGCTCGGCAACCGCTCTTCGACCATCTCGAATTACTTCGCCAGCAACGTGATCGGTGGGGAAGTCGGCGGCGTGGAAGCCACCAGCACCCGCTCATCCGTCAACAACTCGCTCGACGACTATCTCGCCGGCCATCTGGAAAACACCGTGGAAGGTGGTGCCGTGGCTTCGCAGACCGCGGTTCCGGAGCCGTCCAGTGCGGCGTTCGCGATTTCCGCAGTGCTGCTCTTGCTCGGTCGCCGCCGTCGCGGCGCAAGCCCCACCACCCGCCGGGCATGAAGCGCATGGTCACACTGGCAGCAGCGGTTCACAAGCTGGTCGCGCCTGAGATCCAGTTGGATCGCGAGATTGCCGAACGCGTCGGCCAGGAGATCCTGCGCGATGACCTCGAGCCGGCCGCTTGGGCCACCGCGCTCGCCACCAGCGGTGGCAAGCGCCAGGACGCGCTCGCCTGCTACGCCCGCATCCGCATCCGCAAGCTCGCCAGCGAACGCCAGACCCGGCAGGCAAAATCGAAATCCTTTGAAGCCCGTCGTATGAATACCTGTCTCGGCATCAAGACCGTGCAGGACTTGCTCAACCGCTCGAACCGCGGCGGTCGCCTGAACCTGCTCCGCCCGAAAGTCTCCGTCATCTGGCTCTTCATCCTGCTCCTCGGCAGCACCGGCACCCTTGCCTGTCTCGCCCGCCTGTTAGAGCCGCTGATTCCGGACCGCTTCGAGAAATTGGCGCTCCTCGCGGCACCCGTGGCGGGCCTTGCCATCGTGCTCGGCTCGATGATCTTGCGCGCGATGTTGCCGAAGCACTGGGTCATGCAGGGCTGGAATATCGCCATGGCCATGACCGGCACCATGGCTTGCTTCGGCTCGCTCTATCTCGGTTCCAAGCTCATCGGTCGCATCCCGCAGCCGGCGATCCTCCAGGAGGCCACGGCTCCCCGCACCCCGCCGCAGCCTGCCGCCACGACACCGGTCATTCCCAATGCTGTCCTGGTGAAGCCCGGATCACTCGCCGCTTCGACCCAGGCGATTGAAAGCGACGACTGAAGCCGCGCTGCTGCGCTGACCCCGGCGGCCTCACGGACGGACGGCCCCCTGGGAGCGCGGAGCAGCGGTGTCATCAGGCAAGTGAAAATTGTGGATCGGCGATCATCCGGTTGAGAACCGAGAGCATTTTGCGCATGACCGCCACCATGGCGACCTTGGGCAATTTCCCCCTGGCGGTCAGGCGTTGGTAGAGCGCCGGGAGGATGGTATTGTGGGTGGATGCGGTGACCGCCGCCATGTAGAGCACGTCGCGCACGACGGCGCGCCCGCCGCGGATCCGGCGCTTGCCGCGGTGTTTGCCGCTGTCGCAGGGATGCGGTGCGACGCCCACCAGCGAGGCGAGGGTCTTGTCGCCGAGCAGGCCGAGTTCGGGCAAGTAGGCCAGCAGGGTGGCGGCCAGCACCGGGCCGACCCCGCACAGCTGGCGCAGGCGCTTGGCCTTGGCACCCAGGGCGGGCTCGGCCTTGAGGTGCGCGGCGATGTCCTTGTTGACCTGGCGCAGCGCGGCCTTCAACGCGGCGAGCTGGGCCTGGAGGCCCTCGCGCAGGTAGCCCTGCGCGACATCGAGTTGCGAGGAGGTGGCGACGCGCCGGTCGCTGATGAGGCGGCGGTAGTCGAGCATCTCGCGCAGGCGCACGGCGGCGGGATCGGCCGGCAGTTCGAGGGGCGGGCGGATCTTGTCGCCGTAGCGGGCGAGGAGTTGCGCGTCGATGCTGTCGGTCTTGGCGAGCAGGCCTTCGGCGAGGGCGAAGTGGCGGACCCTGCCGGGTGGCACGACGCAGACGCCGGTGCCGGCTGCCAGCAGCGCGGCCACGGCGGGGCGCTCGTAGCCGCCGCTGGCCTCGCAGATCACGCGCGGGTTCTGCAGGCCCTGGAGGCGTTTGATGAAAGCGGCGTGGCCCTTGGGGGTGTTGTCGTCGGCCCGCGGCTTGCCGCCGGGGACGAAGGAATCGAGGCGGGCCTTGGAAACATCCAGGCCGACGAAGGTGACGGAGGGGTCGGTCATCTCTTTCTTGCAATGCGAGTTCATGGTGACTCAATCAGCGGTTCGAGGTTTGACCGGGAACGGAACCGGGGACCCATGCTCCGCGACGGGATCGAGGTCCCTTGCCACAGGCGGCGGTCTCTCCGGTTCCGCCGCGTGCGGGGCTGCCACCCCGCACGCGTCCCGGTGTGGGTAATAACCCACCATGCGTGCCGCCATCAGGCAACCCGCCGCGGGTGCTTTCCTCCGACGAGCTTCCTACGGGCCCATTCTCGGAAAGCACCCGCGGCTGGCCGTTGTTTTGGACGGCGGTGCAACATACAAGCCACCCGGCCCGCAGAGTGGTCCTTGGTTGCCATGATTACTCGGTGATCCGCAGCACCACAGCGTCGCCCTCCACTCGAATCACGCGAGGCCTCGCCCCACAAGAGCTGCTTCTGCGGGGCCGGTGGCTCCGTGCTCCCGAGGGCCTCAGCCCTACCACGCAAAAAGGCCCGCCAAAACCGGCGGGCCCTTTTGTTAGATCAGTTCGCCCGGACCGAGCCTTACAGCTTCTTAATCCGGATGCTCCGGAAGGCCACCTTGTCACCGTGGTCCTGGAAGACGATGTGGCCCTTCTTCGCCTTGTTGAAGAACTCCCAGGTCTTGAACTTGGACTTGTCCAGCGCCGCCTTGAATTCGTCGCTCTTGGTGTCCACGTCGGCGGTCACGTTGCCATTGAGGTAGAGCGTCACCTTCGTGCCCTTGATGATGATCTTGGTCTCGTTCCACTCGCCCACCGGCTTCGACCACTCGACCTTCGCCGGGTAGATGTCGTAGAAGCCGCCGGCGATGTTCCCCTTCTTGATCTCGTGCGGATACTTGTGGTCCGCCTTGTCGAAGGAATCCAGGATCTGGTACTCCGGGCCGGTCTCGTAGGGCGCGCCGTGGTCCTCGGTGGAGTGCCACATGATGCCGGAGTTGCCCTTCTCCGCGATCTTCCATTCGCAGCGCAGTTCGAAGTCGCCGTACTCGTCATCGGTCACCAGGTCGCCGCCACCGCCGCCGGTCAGCGTGATCGCCTCGTCCTCGACCTTCCACTGCGCCTTCGGCTCCTTTTCCTTAAAGGTGCGCCAGCCCTTCAGCGTCTTGCCGTCGAAGAGCAGCTTGAAGTTCTCCTTCTTCTCCTCAGGAGTCAGGGTGTTCGGGGCGGAAAAGGCGGGGATTGCCATGGCGAGGAACAAAAGGACGGATTTCATCGTTTTCAACGGGTATCAGTTACTACGGTCGAAAGGGACCCGAGGTTTAGCCGAGCACGTCTTCCATGGCATCGATCAACTCCTGCATCGTCGCTTCGGTCTCGTTGCCCATGTTGGAAATCCGGAAGGTCGTGCCCTTGATCTTGCCGTAGCCGCCGTTGATCAGGAAATTGTGCTTCGTCTTCAGCGCCTTGATGAAGCCGGACAAATCGAAGCCCTCCGGCGTCTTGAAGCAGGTCAGCGCGGTCGAGCGGAAGCCCTCCGGCGCGAAGTGCTCGAAGCCGCGCTTGGCGCCCCAGGCATGGATCATCGCATTCGTCTTCGCATGCCGCGCATGCCGGGCCTCGATGCCCTCCTTCTCGATCAGCCCCAGGATGTACTGCAGCCCGTAGAGGATCGAAATTGCCGGCGTGGAAGGCGTGTTATTGACCGCCGCGTTCTTCGCGAACTCCACGAAATCGAAATAGTAGCCGCGGTTCGGCGTGCCCTTCGCACGCTCCATCGCCGCCTCGGAAACGGCGAAGACCGCTAGGCCCGGCGGCAGCGCCAGCGCCTTCTGGACACCCGCCAGCATCACGTCGATCCCCAGCTCATCCATCGGCGTCGGCACCGTCGAGAGCGAGGACACCGTGTCCACGATCAGCATCGTGTTCGGGAAAGACTTCACCACTTTCGATACCGCGGCCAAATCGCTGAGCACGCCGGTGGAGGTCTCGCTATGGATGAAAGTCACCGTGTCGAAGCCACCTTCGGACAGCTTCGCGCGCACCGCTTCCGGATCGATCGCTTGGCCCCACTCGACCTGTACCGAGTCGGCCTCGTAGCCGCACTTCTTCGCGACATCCAACCACTTGTCGGAGAAGGCGCCGCAGCACAGGCACAGCACCTTCTTGCGGGCCACGTTGCGCAGCGCACCTTCCATCACGCCCCAAGCGGAGGAGGTCGAAAGGAAGACCGGGCGGGAAGTCCCGAAAATGGCCTGCAGGCCGGGTTGGAGCGAGGCGTAAAGGGCTTCGAATTCGGAGCCGCGGTGACCGATCATCGTCCGCGACATCGCCGCGAAGGTTTCAGGCGAAACATCGATCGGTCCGGGGCTGAATAGTTTAGGCGAGGACATCGGCGGAGACGGTAGGGCGGGGGACACGGGAGCCAAGTGCGAAGCGCGACAATGTGGGCCGCGCGCTGGCTCCGGTCCCCACACACCCATCCCGGTGATTTTCAATGCGTCGCAAGCTTGCCCGTCATCCCCGCAGCCGCTTTGCTCCCCGCGCTTTGGCGGATGAGGAAAAGAAACCAGGCCGGTGGCGGCGCTTCGGGGTTTTCGGCGACTTGCCGACGCGCCTCCTGATGCGCGGCCTGAAGGTGACCCCCTGGTTCCTCGAACCAATCCTCGTCCCGCCCTGGACCCTGCTCTTCTTCCTCATCGCCCGCCAGCAGCGCCGTGCCGTCGCTGGCAACCTCCGCGCGCTCTTCCCGGATCATTCCTCTCTCCGCGCCTTCATCGGCTCCTACCGCGTCTTCCTCAATTTCGCCTCCACCTACGTCGAGGCCCTGCGCGCCGAGACCGGCAGCGGCGAGGTCGATTGGGTCATCGACGGCCTGGCCCATTTCGAGGACCTCCGCACCCGCCCCGCCGGCAGCCTGATCCTCACCGCCCACATGGGGAACTACGACATGGCCGCGCCGCTCTTCTCCGAGAAATTCGGCCGCACCGTCTACGCCGTCCGCGCCCCCGAACGCGAACCCGAGATGCAAGCCATCCGCGAGGCCGAGCAGCGCGAAAAAGAGCGCCTCAACCCCTGGTTCCGCACCTGCTTCAATACCGGCGGCGACATGCTCGGCGTCGAGCTCGCCCGCTACCTCGGCCAGGGCGACATCGTCGCCGTCCAGGGCGACCGCGTTGTCTTCGAGGTCTCTCCGATGGAAGCCGAGGTCGAGCCAGGGCTCATGATGCGCCTCCCTCGCGGCCCGCTCTACCTCGCCCGCGTCACCGGCGCAGCCTGCTTCCCGCTCTTCATCCTGCGCGATGGCTGGCGCCGCTACCGCATCCTCGTCCGCCCGCCCCTCGTCCTCCCCGAGCGCGTCCGCGGCCGCGCCCAAGACCCCGCCACCCCGATCTGGGCCGGCGCCATCCTCGATGTCGTAAAAGCCCACTCGCACCAGTGGTTCGTCTTCGAGCCCGTCCTCCGCCGCACGGAAGGAGGCCCCGCATGAGCTGGCCCCGCACCCCCGAAGCCCGGCCTGACAACCGCGCCGTCACCCCCGTCTTCCGCCTCCTCGGCCACCGCCGCTCGCAGCCCCTCGGCGATGCCACCCTGATGTCGGAAAGCCAGGGCCTCCACCGCGGCGAATGGCGCTTCCTCTCCTGCTTCGTCCCCCTCGTCCTCGGCGCGCTACTCTTCGATCTGCTCTGGCGTCTCGGCGGACCCTGGCTCGCAGGGCTCGGGATTTTGCCCGCACTCTTCGCGCTGCTCCACCTCATGACCTTCGCCCTCGGTGGCAAGAATCCGGGCATCCAATGGGGCCGTTGGGAATTCGCCCTCGTTCTCTGGTCCCTCTGGCTACTCTTCCTCTCCGGCGGCAGTGGCAGCACCTGGGCCGCGATTCTCTGGCTCTCCTTCTTCCTCCTCAATTTCCTCTGCACCGCCGCCCTCACCTGGAAGGTGCTGATGTCGATGCCGCCCTTCCTCAAGACGCGCTTCCGCTTCTTCCTCACCCTCGTCCTCCACCTCCCCGCCCTCATCCTCGCCGCGCGCTTCGGCTGGCCCGGCTTCTTCGCCGGCCTCACGCCGATCGCCCTCATCTGGTGCAGCGGCACCCTCTGCCCGACCGCCCGCTTCTTCGGCCCCATGGTCACCCGCGTCGCAGGCAAGGGCCCGCTCATCACCATCGACGACGGCCCCGATCCCGCCGACACCCCCGCCATCCTCGACCTCCTCGATGCCTATAACGTGAAGGCCGTCTTCTTCGTCATCGGCGAGAAAGTGAAGGCCCACCCCGAACTCGCCCGCGAGATCCTCCGCCGCGGCCACGAGCTCGCCAATCACACCATGACCCACCCCGCCGGCAGCTTCTGGGCCGCCGGTGCCGTCCGCACCCGCCGCGAGATCGCCGGCTGCAGCCGCATCATCGAGGAAGTCACCGGCCAAAAACCCCGCTGGTTCCGCGCTCCCGTCGGCCACCGCAATTGGTTCACCCACCCCGTCTGCCACGAGCTCGGCATGGAAGTCATCGCTTGGAATCGCCGCGCCTTCGACACCGTCCGCAGCGACGTCCCCGGCATCGTCCACTGCCTCACCCACAGCGTGCAGGACGGCGACATCCTCCTCCTCCACGAGTCCACCCCCGCCGCCAAGCAAGTCGTCGCCGGCACCCTCGCCGCCCTCGCCCCGAAGTAGCCGATATCGGCGGTCCTTCGCGCCGCCTCGAAAGCCTCGCGGGACGACGACAGCCGCGCCGCCCTTCAAAAGCCCCAACGGGGCGGCCGGGAGATAGCCCCGGGTGAAACCCGGGGTTTCAAGGTCCAGGCAAACGCCCCCTGAAAGGGGAGCCGGGAGGCCCGTCGCCACCAACCCGTGTCGGCATCCACCGGCCTCCCAATGCCCCTCTCACGCCGGGCTCAAAACCCCACCCACCGGCTCATCTCCATCCACCTCGTCCTCATCCTCCGCCACCTTCTGGTGCCGCTCCGCAATGATCGAATAAAACGCCGGCACCACGAACAAGGTAAACAAGGTCCCCACGATCATCCCCGTCACCAGCACGATCCCGATGCTATTCCGCGCCTCCGCCCCGGGCCCCGTCACAAAGATCAAAGGCGCATGCCCGAACACCGTCGCCGCCGTCGTCATCAACACCGGCCGCAAACGCGTCAGCGCCGCCTCCCTCAAGGCCGCCATCTTCTCCAGCCCGCGCGTCTGCAATTCGTTCGCGAACTGCACGATCAAGATCCCGTTCTTCGCGATCAATCCTACCAGCGTGATCAGCCCCACCTGCGAGTAAATGTTGATCGTCGTGAAACCCAGGAAGGTGAACATCAGCGCCCCGGAAATCGCCAGCGGCACCGAGCCTAACAGGATGATCAGCGGATCGCGGAAGCTGCGGAACTGCGCCGCCAGCACCAGATAAATCAGCACCACCGCGAACCCTAGCGTCACCACCAGCGCCGATCCCTCCTTGCGGATCTGCCGGGATTCCCCCGCATAGTCCAGCGTCACCCCGGGCGGGCTCGCCTCGCGCGCCGCCTTCTCCAGCACCTGCAGGCCCGCCTCCTTCGTCACTCCCGGCTGCACCCCGCCGAAGATCCGCACCGAGTTCCGCTGCTGGAAACGGTTCAGTGTCCGCGGCGCCGCATACGACTCCACACTCGTGAAAGTCGATACCGGCACCAGGTCCCCGCCCGGTGTCTTGATCTTCAGATCGATCAAGGGCCCCACCGTCGCCCGGTCCCGGTCGCCGAGCTGCGGGATCACCTTGTAACTGCGATCATAGTAGTTGAAGCGGTTCACATACGCCCCACCCAGCAGCGTTCCCAGTTCCTGGCCCACGCCCGCCAGATCCAGCCCGAGATCCGCCACCCGCTCGCGATCCACCATCACCCGCGCTTCCGGCCGGTCGATCTTCAGGTCCGTATCCACATACAGGAATTTCCCGCTCTGGAAACCCGCCCCGATCACCGCCTGCGCCGTCTGGATCATCTGCTCCACCGGGGCCTCGGTCTGCAGGATCAGCTCCACGTCATACTGCCCTGGCGTCGGCAGCGGCGGATCGAGCCGCGGGAAAACCCGCAGCCCCGGCACCTGCGAAACCGCGCCGAAAAGCTCGCCATACATCTCCTCCGTAGAGCGCCCGCGCTCCTTCCAATCCTTCGTCACCATCCCGCCAAAGCCACCCCAGCCCGCCGTCAGCGACCACATGTATTCCGCCTCTGGAAACGCCGCCACCGTCTCGGCCAGTTGCATCGATTCCCGGTTCGCGGCCTCGATCGTCGCATCCGGCGGCGTGTCGAGGAACAGGCTGATGTGGCTCTGGTCCTCCACCGGCGCCAGCTCGCGCTCGGAGAACATGTAGAAGGGCCACGCCGCCAGCATGACCGCCATCGCCACGCCCATGATCACCCAGCGGATCTGCAGCGCTCCGTCTAACAGGACGGCGTAAGCCTGCTTCACCCGCTCGAAGCCTCGGTTCACCAGCCGCGTCAGCCGGCCTTCCTTGCCCTTCGCATGCACGAAGCGCGAGCTCAGCATCGGCGAAAGCGTCAGCGCCACGAAGCCCGATACCACCACCGCCGCCGCCAGCGTGATCGCGAATTCCAGGAACAGCGATCCCGTCAACCCGCCCTGGAAACCGATCGGCGCATACACCGCCGCCAGCGTGATCGTCATCGCCACGATCGGCCCGGTCAGCTCCCGCGCCCCGATGATCGCCGCCTGGATCCGCGTCTTCCCCTCGTGCACATGCCGCTCCACGTTCTCCACCACCACGATCGCATCGTCCACCACCAGCCCCACCGAGAGCACGATCGCCAGGATCGTCAGCAGGTTCAGGCTGAAGCCGCAGGCCAGCATGATCGCCGCCGCGCCGATCAGCGAAATCGGCATCGCGATCAGCGGCACCAGCGCCGTCCTCAGCGAGCCCATGAAAAGGAACACCGCCAGGCCCACGATCAGCACCGTCTCCACCAGCGTCTTGCTGATCTCCTTCAGCGCCTCGCGCATGAACATCGTCCCGTCCCACACCAGGCTCATCTCGATGTCCGCCGGCAGCGTCGGCCGAATCCGGTCCATCTCCTTCTCCAGCGCCTTCGCCACATCGATCTCGTTCGAGCCGATCAAAGGCCAGATCCCGAGATACACCCCCTCCTTCTGGTTGTGCTTCGCGATGTAATCCGGCTCCTCCGCGCCCAGCTCCACATCCGCCACTTCGCTCAGTCGAACAATCGCGCCATCTCTCTCCGCCACGATCAAATTCTCAAACTCCGTCGTCGACCTCAGGTCCGTGTTCGCCAGCAGGTTGATCTCCACCAGCTTGCCCTTCGTCCGCCCCACCGCCGCCAGATAGTTGTTCCGCCGCAGCGCCGCATGCACATCCCCCGGAGAAAGATTCAGCGCCGCCAGCTTGTCCGGATCGATCCACACCCGCATCGCGATCTGCCGCGCGCCTTCCAGTGTCACCCGCTGCACCCCCGGCAGCGTCGCGAATTGCGGCTGCAGCGTCCGCACCAGCCAATCCGTCACCGCCGGCACGCTCCGCTCCTTCGAGTTGAAGCTCAGATAAAAGGTCGCGTAAGGCCTATCCGCCCGCTGCACCTCCACCACTGGCGGCTCCGCCTCCGGCGGCAGCTCGGTCCTCACCTGCTGCAAGCGCGCCGTCACCTCCGCCAGTGCCGCTGTCACGTTGTGGTCCAGCTTCAGCCGCACCGTCACCGTGCTCACCCCGGCCCGGCTGCTCGATTCCACATGATCCACACCCCCGATCTGGGACACCACTCGCTCGATCGGCGTCGTCAGGAAGCCCCGCGCCGTCTCGGCACTAGCTCCATAGTACAAGGTCGTGATGATGATCGAGGAACTCTCGAGCTTCGGGTACTGCTGCACCGGCAGCGAGCCCACCGCCCGCCAGCCGACCAGTACGATCACGAGGTTGACCACCACGGCCAATACCGGGTGCTTGATAAAAATGTCCGTGAACTTGCGCATCGCAGTGAATGGTTAATTCGAACCTGTTAGAAAAATCTGACCGGAGCATCCCGCCCCTCCTTGGCTCGCCTCAACGAGGCACAGCCCCATCGGGAGCCTTCGGCGCAGCCGCCACCAGCACGCCCTCCCTCAACTTGAAAGACCCCGAAGCCGCGACCTGATCACCCGCCGCGAGACCCTTCTCGATCAAAACAACTTCGCCCTGCACCGCCCCGCTCTGCACCAGCCGTAGCTGTGCCCGCGGCTTGCCTTCCTTGTCCGGCCCGATCACAAAAGCATGATCACCCTCCGGCCCGCGCCGCAGCGCGCTCACCGGGATCGCCACCAGCTTGCGCGGCGCACCCACCGGCACCCGCACCTGCACGGAAGCCCCCGGCGGCGGCACCTTGCTCGAGTCCGCGATCTTCGCCCGCACCCCGGCATTCCGCGTCCGCGGATCGATCTTCGCATCGATCGCCACGATCGTTGCCGTCACCGGCTCATCCTTGTTCACGGACACCACCTCCACCGTGTCGCCCTCCTTCAGCCCCGCGGCCACCGTCTGGGTCACCGTGAAATCCACATGCACCGCCGCATCCACGCCCTGCAGCGTCGTCAGCACCGTGCCCTCTTCGAGATACTGGCCCGGATGCAGGTCCGACAAACCCATCCGCGCCTTGAACGGTGCACGGATCACCTTGCGCGCGATCATCGCCTTCGTCCGCTCCATCTGCGCCAGCGCCACATCCCGCTCGGCCAGCGCCTGATCCAGATCCTTCTTGGAAGTCGCGCTGCTGCTCGTCAGCCGCTCGATCCGTCCCAGCATCGCTTCGGTCATCGTCGCCTGCGCCTGCTGCGCTTTCAGCTCCGCTTCCTCCACCGAGACATCCAGCGCCACCAGCACCGTGTCCTTCTCCACGATCTTTCCCGGCGTCAGCTCCGCCCGGACAACCGTGCCCGCCAGTTCGTTGCGCAGCGTCACCGATTGCAGTGCCAGCACCGTCCCGATCGCCGTTGTCGAGCGCCGGTGCTCGATCTCTTGCGCGGTCTCCATCGTCACCACCTCCATCGGCTCCGGCTGGCTCGCCGCCGCCGCCGCCGATTTCTCAATCTCGCCCTTCTTCCAGGCAGCCAGGCTGGTCCCGCCCGCCACCAAGCCGCCGATCAGGGCCAGCGATCCAATCCATTGCAAAGCTTTCATGGTCTCTCAGAGATAGTCGTTTCCGCGGGGCTTTCCTTGGCAAGCGCCTCCAGCGCCTGCTTCAGGATCCCTTCCAAATTCGTGCGCATCCGGTCGAGTGCCCCCTGGTCCACCGGCCGCAGCCGCAGCACCCAGTAGAACCACATGCCGTCGATCGCCGTCGTCAAGACCTCGGCCAGCCCGTCCGGCAACCCGTCGGCCTCCACCAGTTGGAAAAATTCCACATACGCCTCGCGCATCGGCTCCACCAGCGCCGGGTTCTGCGCCAGCGCTGCGAACACCGAGGAGAAGCTGCGCCGCAAATCTTCCGTCCACTGCTCCGCATTCGTCAGGCAACTCTTCAGAAGCCCCCGCACCAGCCGCCCCGGCCCCTCTGGCACGCTCTGAAGCGCCGCCATATAATACCCCCGCCAACCCTCCGCCGTCCGCCGCACCATCGCCTCGATCAACTGATCCTTGTTCGTAAAATGATGCAGCAGCCCGCCCTTGCTCACCCCCGCCTCCGCCGCCACCGCATCGAAGGTCAGCCGCGCCACTCCCTCGTTCGCCGCCACCGTCTCCGCCGCATTCAGCAGCGCGTCTCTCACCGAAATGTTGTTCCCTCGAGATGCCATGGCTTCGTAATAACACGGCATTCCCTACCGTCCAGACGGTCGGTAGCAAACCGTCCGGACGGTCGGCAAGCCTTTTTCCCGATTTCCCCCTCATTTCTTAAACGACGAACCAGCCTCTTCAAAAGTGACACGCCGCTGAAAAAATCCCCGGGCCACCTTACAGCTCTTAACGAGGTCACGCCCCCCTGGGACCGCGGGGCACTGCCCGGCAGAACGGTCCCTTACTGCTATCACCTCCCCATGCCTCGGCGCGCCCCGGCCCACCCCAAACCTCCAACAGCGGGCGTCCCTCTGGCACCGCCCGGCAGAACGGTTCCTCGAAGCCCGCCACATCCCGAAGCTCGACTCCGCCCCACCCCCTCGCTCTCCTTCCATTCAAAAATGGCCGAACCTCCCCCACCTTCGTTCTGGCACTCCCGCGGCTACCTCCCCCATTTCGACGCCCCCGGCCAGATCCAAGCCCTCACCTTCCGCCTCGCCGATAGCGTCCCGGCCAGCGTCGTCGCCACATGGCGAGCCGAACTCTCCTCCTCTCCAAACGACCCCGAACTCCGCAAGCGCATCACCCGCTACGAAGACGCCGGCCACGGCAGTTGCCTTCTCCGAATCCCCGAGAACTCCGAACTCGTCGAATCCTGCCTCCTCTACGCCGATGGCCAGCGTTACCGCCTCCTTGAGTGGACCATCATGCCAAACCACGTCCACGCCCTGATCGAACCCCTCAACCAAACCCCCTTGGGCGAAATCATCAGAACCTGGAAAACTTACAGCGCCCGCTTGATGAACCAGCGTCATCGACGCACAGGCACCCTCTGGGCTCCTGAATACCACGACCGCTTCATCCGCGATCAAGACCACTACGAAAACGCCAAGGCCTACATCCGGCGGAACCCCGTCAAAGCCGGCCTCTGCCGCGCCGCCGAAGATTGGCGCTGGAGCAGCGCCTACTACGGAACCCAGCGACCCTAGCGTGCCCAACAGTCGAGCGCCCCCCCTGGGACCGCGGGGCACCGCCCGGCAGAATGGTCCCCGGGTGTGCTGAGCAGTCGAAGGTTGGCAGCAAAATCACGGCGGTTTCCATCCTGACCTCGGCGTGCGCTCTGCCGTCTTGGACCACTCTGCCGGGCGGTGCCCCGCGGTCCCAGGGGGGCACCTCGCAATCGTCGCCGCTAGGCTCAGAGCACACCCACGACAAATTCCATTCCCACCCCTCGATAAGCTCCCACCCTCCTCCTCCCCCCGGGCAAACCACACCCCGATTGATGATTGGAACATTGGTGATTGATGATTCGCCCCTCAGGGTGCCTCACCCCACCTCCAGCACAATCAAATGATTGTTAAAAGGCGTCCCCCCCCACAGCGGCACGATCCTCACCGCCCCGTGCTTCTCCAGCACCCTCTGAAAATCCCCGGCAGTCGGATAATGCGTCGGCCCCGCCTTCATCCACGAACTCACCTTCGCCAGAATATCCCCCGCCACCGTCACCTTGAACCGCCACGACTCATCCCTGAGCCCCGACCGGATCACCAGCTTCCCCCGGCAGCACCCGCTCCGCCGCCAGATCCAAAAGGGCCTCCTGCTCCTGCGGCGTGAAAAACTGCATGATGTCCAGGATGCTCACGTTCCCCGCATGCTCCGGCAGCCCCGTCCGCGCATCGTGCGTGTCGAAGCTCAGGCCGCGGTGCTCCAGAGCCCCGGTCACCCGCCGCGCCTCTTCGATCTTCCGCGGATCGTAGTCCAGCCCGTGCACCGGGAAATGCAGCCCGCGCTCCCGCAGATAGAAGGCCAGCAATCCCATCCCGCAGCCCAGGTCTAACAAGGGCATCCCCGTCTCCCGCAGCTCCTCATAGACCGCACCATACAGCGGATCCGTCTTCACCTTCGATGACACATAACTCCGCGCCCAGATCCCGGGAAACGGCGCGGAAAGCTTCTTGGCGATGGCAGCAGTCACAAGCGGTCGGTTACGTCACGGGACACGGAAGGCGGCGGACTATGCGAGATCAGCGGATTCTCCCCGCGCAGCACAAGCCATGGCAGCCGCATCAGGAAGCCGAAAAACAAGCGCGCATGCATCCAGGTCAGCAGCGCGTTGTCCCGCAGATAGCGGAATTGCGACACCCCGCCCTCCTCCCGGCTCAGATAGCGCACCGGCGTTGGCAGGTTCACGATCGGCACCCCGCGCCAGGCCAGCCGCACTGCCACCTCCGGATCGAAGTCGAAGCGCCGCGCGAAGCACGTGCTCTCGAAGACCTCCACCAGCTCCGCCGCCGGATACAGCCGCATCCCGAACAGCGAATCATCGATCCCCCAGCCCAGGGTCTCCAGGTTCGCCCAGAAATTCGAAACCTTCCGCCCGTTCACCCGCAGCGCCGGCGCCGAGGCATCGAACACCGGCCGCCCGAAAACCGCCGCCTCCGGATGCGCCTGCGACAGCGCGAAATAGCGCGGGATCATCTCCGCCGGGTGCTGCCCGTCCGCATCCATGCACAGCACATGCGTGAATCCCTCCTCCAGCGCTGCCTTCGTCCCCGCCAGCACCACCGACCCCTTCCCCGCATTCGGGGAAAATCGCGTCACCCGCAGCAAATCATTGCCCATCAACGGCTCCAGCAAATCCGCCGAACCATCCGTCGACCCATCGATCACCACCCGCACCGCCACCCCCTGCGCCAGCGCCGCC
This sequence comes from Luteolibacter sp. Populi, assembly GCF_040801775.1. Taxonomy (GTDB): domain Bacteria; phylum Verrucomicrobiota; class Verrucomicrobiia; order Verrucomicrobiales; family Akkermansiaceae; genus Haloferula. The sequence continues at coordinate 3,135,277 of NZ_CP161812.1, read as the reverse complement.
GCCACCGTCCCCGGCAGAATCCCCCCCGTATTGTAGCTGGGGATTAAAACAACCGGCCTCGACACACGCATCGCCGCCGATCCTGCCCCCCAATCCCCATCGGTCCAACCCCGAATACACCCCACCACCAAACGTAGCACCCATCCCTGCGTCCGAGTTCGACTGCCTTTCACTTCGATGTTCAATGTTGGACGTTCGATGTTCGATGTTTCCTCCCTCCACCCCCAAGGTGCCCAATCACCGAACCGCCCCCCTGGGACCGCGGGGCACCGCCCGGCAGAACGGTCCCCCAACGCCCTAGACACCCAAAGCCCGGAAACCCATCCCGACGCCTCCCCAATCCCTCCTCCCTTTCCTCTGCGCCTCCGCGTTTCGTTCCCCCACCTCAATAACCTTGGTGCCCTTTGCGTCCTGGCGGTTCAGCCCTCTTCTGCCTTCCCTCCCTCCTGAAAACTGAACACTGAAAACCAGCAAACTCCTCCCCCGCCTCACCTTCCTTGCTGAACCTATAAAACCCGGCTAATCACTCCAACCAATGCGCGCCCGATTAACAAAAGACTTCCGCTTCGAAGCCGCCCACACCCTCCCCAGCCTCCCCGAAGGCCACAAGTGCCGCCAGATGCACGGCCACAGCTTCAAGATCGAGATCCACATCGAAGGCGTCGTCGATGAATCCATCGGCTGGATCTACGACCACAAGAAGATCTCCGAAGCCATGCGGCCCCTCCTCGACCAGCTCGACCACGGCTACCTCAACGACATCCCCGGCCTCGAAAGCCCCACCATCGAGCGCATGGCCGCCTGGTTCTGGCGCAAGCTCGAACCCGACCTCCCCGGCCTCGCCGAAATCGTCATCTTCGAAACCCCCACCGCCCGCTGCTCCTTCAAGGGCGAGTTCTAAAGCGGCTGAGGCTTGCCTCAAAAAGGCAGGGACCTTTCTCCGAAAGGTCCGGCGGATGGCGGCGACCCAAGCGAACCAGCTTGCTACGAACCTTCTGCAGATCCCGAGGGGCCACCAGTCCGGCTCCCGGCACCGGAGATGCGTTCGAAATTAACCAGTGATGAGTGAACGTAATCAACCGCGGGTTGATGCCCCAGAATTTCCCCTCTTGGAGGCTGGGGGGAACTTCGGACGCACGTCCTATATGCCGGCTCGATGTTAGGTAAGGCAGTCGTCTCCGCAGACTGAATAGAGCGAATAATGATCGCCCAACTGTACGCCAAGAGTCCCTTCATAAATCTTCAGCATTTCTCGAAAAGCAATGCATAGGTCGCCTCTCAATCCGTCGCGTTTTATTTCAAGGCGGGTCCGCTCGTCGATTGAGGAGTCCGGTATCGCGGCGTCTATGTCGTTGAATTGCTTCCAGTATTTCTTCACCTTGATTTCGAGGGTGCTGTATCTCGTTTGATCCCAAGCGCTAAGGCGAAGCTGAGAGGCGTCTATCTTGTCTGTGACGTGTCCGTTCATTGAGATTTCAATCGAGGTGCCCTTTTTTTTGGCCTCAACTGAAGGAGGTTTGTTTTCCTTTCTCATGAAGGAGAGCGCCATGTCTCGAAATTTATCGATGAGTTCTAACCCGGCGGTGATTGTGGTGATCGTGGTGATAGGGTCCATGGCGGCTGGATGTAATTTTTTTCTTCTAGTGAATTTGGATTTTAAGTTTGACAGAATTCGGCTGCTTACTGTTTCAACTTCGTCTGCCTGACCTCTCACCTCAATCTTAACAAGCCCATGCCTAATTGACACGAAGCACATAGGGCATCTTGCCGGATGATTGAGCTTAGTTAATTTGTAACCCTCCGGGATTTTTGGGCAAAATTGGCGTTGGCAATCAGGGCAGTAACCAATGAGGGGCTTTTCATTAGGATTTTCTTCCATTGCAAGGACACTCGATAATTCATTTCTGATATGTCGTAGGCAAGCCCAAATGCTGGGAGAAGGGTCATCAAGATTAAATTGGGTGGATATATGGCTATCCCGTGATTTTGTAATCCAGATCGGCTCTTTGCCGTGAAGAGTCGATTGAAAACTCAATCGCCCCCGGACCGCGTCTGGGAGGAGACGGGCCCGGGGGCGACGGGGAGAGTCGGGAGGTGAATCTTTTTCAGCAGCCGCTTACTGCCCGGCGGGTGCCGGTTCGGCGGCAGGCGGCGCGGTGCTTTCCGCAGCCTTCGCGGCTTCCTCGGCTTCTTTCTTTTTCTTCTCGAGCTCCATCAAGGGGCCGAGGCCGCCCATGCCTTCCATCATGCTCTTCATGCCGGTGGTCATCTTCTTGGCGGAGGCCACGGTGGTGTCCATGTCCTCCAGCTTCATGGCGGGCAGGTTGTTCATGCTGCGGTCGTCGTCCTTCTTGATGTCCTGCTCCACGGTGGCGGCCTTGAAGGTCTCGCTTTGAGCGGGTTCGAGGATCGCTTCGATCTCAGTGCGGTAGGCGGCGTCCTTCAGCGGCGAGCCGCCTTGGAAATTCTTCCGGTCGAGCGGGTTCACCGTGCCCTTCAGGTCGTCGGAGACGGATGCCTGCATCTCCTGGAATTCCTCCTTGGTGATCTCCCCGCGGGATTGCGCGTCGCTGGCCAGCATCAGCTTCATCAGCGAGGTCGGGTCCTTCTTCATGACCTCGATCGAAGCCTTGGACTTCGCCAGTTCGCGCTTCTGGAATTCCTTGTAAACGTCCTCCGCCTTCTGGCGCTGCTCGTCGCTCAGGGCCAGCTTGCCGCTCAGGTCGCCGCCGATGCCGGTGCGCGGACCGCCGCCAAACATCCGGCCGCCGCCGCCGCCTTCCGCGGACATTGCCATCTCGCCCATGGTGACGGCGTCTTCCAGCACGCTGATCAACTGCGTGGCCACGTGCTTGGAGAGATTGGTCCGGGACTCGCCGAACTTCCCGATCAGCTCGGGATTCTCCGCCGGGTCGCGCGGCTTGGTGCGCTCGCCCTTGGCGGCGGCATCCACCGGGGACAGGCCGGAATTCGGAGCGTTGGGGGAGGATGCGGCGGATCCCTTGCCGCTCGCCTCTTTGCCGGCCTGCGCGGCCTCGGCATCTTTCTGGTTCAGGTAAACGGCGGTGCCGGCTCCGGCGAGGAGCACGACGATTCCGGCGGTGATGGCTGCGTTCTTGGTCATGGCAATGATTCCGATGGTGGTGAGAGTGGTGGCCCCGCCCGCACCTGCGGCAGCGATGGCATTCGAGGCGAGCAGGGAGGTGGAAGGGATGGCGGCAGCCTTGGCATCCGCCGTGAAGCCGGCCAGCAGCGCGACCCCCAGCGAGCCTCCGATCTGGCAACCGCGCCGCGCGAGCTGGCCGCGCAGCTTCTCGGTCGCCCGGTCGAGCCGCTTCTGGGCGGCATCCGTGGCGATCCCCAGCGCCGTGCCGATCTCACGCACGCTGAGGGAGCGGTAGAAGCGCAGGAGCAGGGTCTCGCGGTCCTTGGTGGAGAGGGCGGCCAGCGCCTCATCCAGCACCGGCTGGATGCGCTGCCAGTCCGCGGCAGGGGAGGCCTGCGGTTCGTTTTCCATATGCGTGCGCAGGATTTGGAGTTTGCGGATCTCGCGGGAGCGCTGGCGGAGAAGGTTGCGGGCGTGCAGGATGGCCGTGGCGTGCAGCCAACCCGCCAAGGAGGAGCGCCCGGCCAGCGAGCGCGCCTTGCGGGCCAGGGTGATGAAAGCGAGTTGGGACGCCTCCGCCGCCAGCGAGTCATCCCCGCAGGTCCGGCGTGCCGCCATGTGCACCAGCCCGGCGTAGCGCGCCACCAGGGCGTGAAAAGCCGGCTCGTGGCGGCGTTCCAGCCAGTCTGCGAGCAGTTCGGTATCGGTGGTTTCCGGTCCGGACATCGTAGGTTCTGGAATCGTTTGTCCGGCTACGTGCCGAAACGGACAAAAATCTGCGGCCGGGTGGAGATTTCCGCTGGGGGCGCGGAGCCACTGGCCCGCAGAATGGTCCAAGCCACTTCGAGTGTAGGAGAGGAATGCAGCAAAGCGACGTCGCTATCCACACACCCCTCGGCAGGTGCCCAGCAGCAAGGGATGCTTCTGCGGGCCAGTGGCTCCGCGCCCCCAGCGGTCGAGCCGTCCTTACTCCGGGACCAATGCTGGACTAGAAGCCGCCACACCTTCAGGGGAGTACCTTATGGGGGTAACCTTAAGGGGATAACCTTTGCGTGCCGTTTGGGGCTACGGGTGGTGTGCCGTTCGGGGCACCACCCCCTGTCCCGTTCCGGGGGATGGGGGGCATCCCGTTTCGGGGGACGGGGGGTGTCCCGTTTCAGGGGGCACCTGGCAGGGTGAGGACGAAGCTCGAGCCGTCCTCGCGGGCGACGAATTCGAGGTTCCCGCCGCCGGAGCGGGCGAGGCGGCGGGAGAGGGCCAGGCCGAGGCCGACGCCGGGGCGGCTTTCGGCGGCGGCGGCGGCGGACTTGTGGAAGGCGCGGAAGATCCGGGAGCGCTCCTTGGCGGGGATGCCGGGTCCGTTGTCGCAGACGTGGATCTCAAGGTTGCGGCCCTTGGTCCCGGCCTCCATGCGGACCAGGCCGCTGCCGGCGTATTTCGCGGCGTTGTCGATCAGGTTGAAGAGGACGTGCTCGACCGCGGCGGGGTCGGCCTTCACCGGGGTCTTCCACGCGCCGTCGTCCGGGTCCAGCGAGAGGTCCATGCCGGCTTCCTGGAGGCGGCCGCGGAAGCGCTCGACCATCGGCGCGACCATTTCCCCGGCGGAGCGGGTGGTGGGGGCGGAGATCCCGCAGCGGCGCTCGATGCGGGAGAAGGCGAGGACGTTCTCGACCAGGTGGGAGAGGCGCTCGGCCTCGCGGCGCAGGGTCCGGAAGTATTCACCGCGCTTCTCTTCCTTCACCGCGCCGCTGGCGAGCATGTCCGAGTAGAGCTGGAAGGTGGTCAGGGGGGTGCGCAGCTCGTGGGTCACGGCGGAGACGAAGGAGGCGCGGCGCTCGCTCAGGCGCAGCAGGCCGGTGACCAGCAGCCAGGCCGCGAGGATCGCCACCACCGCGGCGGCCCAACCGGCGATGAGGGGGTAGAGGACGGTCTGCGGCAAGGGCGGCAGGATCTCCGGGAAGCGGGGGATCTCCAGGGTCCACGGGAAGGAGGCGAGGGTCAGGCCCTCGTCCAGGGCGCCGCCGCCCGACTGCACCAGCGAGGCCGCGGGGAAAAGATCGGCGACCTCGGCGAGCAGCACGGCCTTGAGGGCCGGTTCATCGATCCAGGCGCCCTGAATCGAGCGGAGGGTGCGGCCGTTGGGCAGCTTCCACTGCAGGTATCGTAGCAGGAGCAGTTCATTGCCGATGCGCGCCGGCCGCGGCAGGCTGCTGCGCAGCAGGCTCCAGTCGCCGACGATGTTGGCGCTCTGGACCATGTTGTTGTCGAAGTTGGTGTTGCTGCTGAGGACGGCCTTCTGGATGATCTTCTCGCGGTTCTCCAGCTCCTTGGAGTCGGCCAGCTTCTGGTAGGCCGTGCTGGCGCGGGACTGCGCTTTCCATTGCTGCGTTTGCGCCTGCAGCTTCTGGGAAGGACCCGGGGCTTCGACCACTTGGGGAGGTGCCGGTTCAACTTGGAGCGATGCCGGCTCCGGTGCGGGAGTCGCCCAGGAAGAGGGGATCTCCGGCATCTGGCTGCACATCGCCGGGAAGGCCCGGGCATTGGATTCGATATCGAGGACCTCACAGAACTCCGGGATCTTGTCGGGGTCGTCGGCCAGGAGGATGCCGTCCTCGCGGGCGTCGAAGCGCAGCTTCACCTCGGAATTGCCCTCGTTCTTGTTGGCGGGGTCGGGGACCGGGCGCTGGGCCTCATCCGCGATCCAGGCGGCGGCGGCGGAGTCCATTCGCCAGAGGGCGAGGCGGACCTGCTCCTGCTCATCGGCTTTCGCCTCCATGCGGGCGCGGTTGTCCTCGGTATTCACGACGCCGCGGGTCAGCGCGGCCATCGCGCCGAGGATCAGCAGGGCGCAGAGGGCGATCCCCCCGTGCACCAGCCATACCGTTCTGCCGCGCCTGCTCATGGTTCTTCGGTGTGGAATCTCCACCCTTTCCCGCGGACCGTCACCAGCATTTCCTGGCTGCGGTCGCGGAGCTTGGTGCGGAGGTGCATGATGTGCATGTCCAGGGTCCGGGTCTCGGTGCGATCCGGGTCGAGACCCCAGACGTGGCGGAGGATTTCATCGCGCGAGACGGTGCGGCCGGAGGCATCGAGAAGATAGCGCAGCAGGCCGGTCTCGCGGTCGGAGAGGACGCTGTCGGTGCCGTCCTCGAAAACGATGCGGCCGGTGGTGAGGTCGACGCGTCCGCCGCCGCGCAGGGTCCGCTCTTCCGTCGGGACCGGGCGTTCGCAGGTGCGGCGCAGCACGGCTTCGACGCGGGCGAGGAGCTCGCGGACGCTGAAGGGCTTCATCACGTAATCATCCGCGCCGAGGGTAAGGCCGCGGACGCGGTTGTTCTCCTCGCCGCGGGCGGAGAGGATGATGACGGCTTGGCCGGGGCGGTGCTTCTTCAGTTCCGCGAGGATCGAGAAGCCATCGCGGCCGGGCAGGACGAGGTCGAGCAGGAGCAGGCGGTAGTTCGCCTTCAGTGCGAGGTCGAGGCCGGTGATGCCTTCGCCCGCTTCCAAAGTACGGTATCCGCCGTAGTCCAAGGCATCGACGACCCCGCGGCGGATCGCGGGGTCGTCTTCGATCACCAGGATGGTGGTTTCGGGCATCGGGTGCTTTATAGAGGATGTGGGGCGGGGAGCAAGGCGGAGGAGAGTTTGCTAGTTTTCAGTGTTCAGTTTTCAGGGGGAGGAAGAAGTCAGAGTGCCGAGTGATCGGTGAGCAGTGATCAGTGGGAAAGCAGAAGAGGGGTGATGGAGGCTTTGGGGTTGCTCCTGATCTCGGTGTTTAAAGCCATCAGAGGGACCGTTCTGCCGGGCGGTGCCCGGCGGTCCCAGCGGGGCCGTTTGTGGGTGGGGACCTTGGGGTGGCTCGCCTTTGCAGGGCCCCTTGCAGCAGGGCTGCATCGGGACAGCGGCAGCAGGCTGCGCGCAGTCCACGGCGGCGAAGCCGCGGAAGGGGCGGGCTACTTCATGGGCCGAATGAGATGCCGGCGACCATGAGGGCGATGCCCGCGGCAGCGAGGGCGAGGCAGGTGGTTTTCATGGTGGTTAAAGTAGGGCGGAGGTGGCGGGGGTGTCCGTCAATGGAGTGTAAATTCGGGGGGAGGCTGATGGTGGAGAACATCATGCAGGGATGGAATGGAGAGCGCCGTTTTGATGCTGCAGACCGGAAGGAGAAAAAGCAGCCGGGGACCACTCTGCCGGGCAGTGCCCCGCGGTCCCAGGGGGGCACCGATCATCTTGGACACGGAGGGAGCGGGGTGAAGACGAAGGGTCTCCACCCCCCGCTCACGGCAAGACTCACTCGCCGAAGGAGTAGCCGACGGCGCTGGCCTGGCCTTTGACGGTGGCGACGATGGCTTGGTCGAGGGTCTGCTCGCCGCTGGCTTCGGCTTGCTTTTTCTGGATCTCGGCGACGAAGGCTTCGCGGGCGACATTGAGGTCGGCGATCTTCTTTTGAAGGGCGGCACGCTCGGCGGTCATCCTGGCGAGGTGGGCTTCACGCTCGGCGGGGGTCATGGTCTTCATGGCCTCGGGGAGCTCGCTCACCGGGACATCGGAGAGCTTCTTGGTGCCGTCGCGGCAGGCATCGACGAGGTCCCAGGCCGAGTTGCAGTAACTGACGCTGGCCTTTGAGACGGCGCGTTGCTGGGCGGAGCCGGCGGCGGCGTTGTCGGCGGCATTCTTGTCCTGCGCGACCTGGTTCGCCACGCCTGCCCGCCAGTTCAAGCCGTAGCCGAGGTAGGTCTTGTTCAGCTCGATCCCGAGGTTCGCGATCTCCTTGTCCTGCGGGGCATCGACGTGGGCGATGGCCTTGTCCTGGTTGATCGAGAGGAATTTGCCTTCGGCCAGCGCGGCACCGTCGTGCCAGGCACCGGCGATGCCTTCCTCGCGGCTGCCGCAGTGGATGGTGTTGACGACGATGCCCTTCGCCAGCGCATCGCGGCAGGCCTGGCGGGCGTCGACGGGGCCTTGGGTGAAGGGCTCGTTGCCGGCGATGAAGATGGCCTTGTAGGTGCGGGGCGAGGTGTCCCAGGAGAGATCGGCCAATGATCGCTGGATGACCGCGCCGGAGTATTCGTCGCCGCCATTGGTGCGGAAGGCGAAGAGTTCGCGGCTGACTTCATCGAGGTCGCGGGTCAGGGGCTCGACGAGGCGGATCCAGTTGTTGGAGATGTTGAGGCCGTTGTTGCCGTATTCGTAGAGGGCGACTTCGACGAAGGGTGCCTTGCCGTCGCGCCTGGCGGCGGTGAAGGTGTTCACGACTTTCCAGAGCTGGGTCTTGGCCTGGGCGATGAGGCCGTCCATGCTGTTCGAGGTATCTAACAGGAGGGCGATCTGGACCTTGTCCTGGGGGGCGTCGGTGGGGAGGGGAGCGGGTGTGGCTTCGCCCGGGGCGCCCTTGGCGTGGGCGGTGGCGGTGAGGGCTGCGCAGAGGAGCGAGAACGGGATGAATGATTTCGGTTTCATAACACCCTGTTGGTAGCGCGGTTTTTTTGGGGTGTCCGTCAAGGGAGGGTAAATTCGGGGGGGAGGCAGGAGTGCCGAGTGAGCAGTGAGCAGTGAAAGGCGGGAACATCGAACATCGAACGCCCAACATCGAACGTCGAAGTAGAAGGTAGGAAACGAAACGCGGGGGCGCGGGAGGAGGCAGGAGTTGATTGGGGAGGCGTTGGGGTTGCTGCCGGCGTTTAGCCGCTCAGGGCATCTGGGGACCGTACCTGCGGGCCAGTGGCTCCGCGCTCCCAGGGGAAGAGCCGTCCGTGACGCGTCACGGGAATGTGGGTAGCGGGCTGCCGCAGCCCACGGCGGCTGCGCCGCGGAGCAGGCAAAGATTGGCGATGGCGGCGGGCTTGGAGGGACGGTGGGTTTTTGCGGAGATTTTGCAGAAGCTTGATCGCCGTTTGGCGCAGGGGGCGGCAGGATCGGGTTGGATGAACGCCGGAGCAGGAAACCCGCTCCGCCACTACCATGAGAATCCGACTGTTATCCCTTCTCGCGCTTGCTCCCGGGCTCCAGGCGCAAGAGCCGAATCCCTTCGTGAACAAAGGTCCGGGTGAAGCGCCGATCGCTGCCGCCGGGGCGCCCTTCGTCAATGTCATCGAACACATCCTCGTCCCCGCGGATCTCGTCGATCCGTGGATCGAGGAACACCCGCTCAACGGCGATGCCAGCGCGCTACGCGCCGCCGCCCAGCAGTGGATCGCGGAGGGCAAGGCGACGCTCGACCAGACCGCGATCAGCACGGGCACGGCCGGAGCGGCCGGCAAGAATGATTCGAGGGTCGAGCAATTCTACGCCACGGAATTCGAGCCGCCCAATCCCGGGGAGTGGCCTTTTCCAACTTCATTCGAGACGCGGGATATCGGATACAACAATGAGTTCTCCGCCGGAATGGAAGGAGGAGCGATGAGCCTCCTCGCGACGGTGAGGTTCACCCGCATGGTGCCCTTTCAAGAGGCCTGGTATCCGCTCGCCGAGCAGACCCGGGAGCCGGACGACATTTTCATTCCGCGTTTCGAAGCGGTCTCGCTCTTCCGTAACCCCGAGTCTGTTCCCGGGGGGGAGATCCTTTCGCGGCCGCGCCTGAGCCCGCAGCTCCAGCTCCCCCGGCGGATGCGGATCCTTTCAGCGCCGGCGGACCTCCCCAGGCTGCGCCGCCTGTTTCAGGCCTCGCCAGCGGGATCCCGTTTGCTCCCGGCAGGATCGTCCTTGCCTACCGCACGGTCGAAAAGGAGCCGGCGGATCTGAAGATCATCGGAAGAGCCACCCCGCTGTCCAACCTTGACGCCAAGCCGGCGACGGGCGAAGCGAAGCCGAACCGGAAGCTGCGCCTGGTCTTCTTTCGCGGAGACTTTACCCGGAAGCCTCCCGTAACCAAGGAGGCTCCCCCGCAGGAGTTCAATCTCGCCTTCAAGCTGATCCGCGTCGATCAGCGGGCGGTCTCCGATTGGATTCAGAAGTCCGACATCGCCACACTTCCCGCCTCCGCATGGGCTCTGGCAAGCGAATGGCAAAAAGACGGTCGTGCCGAGGTCGTGACGGACCTGTCGGGCGCGGCTCGCAGCGGCTCGAAGTTCGGTTTGGAGGACGTGGTCGAAGTCAGCTATCCCACCGAGTGGAGGCGCGCCCAGCGCAATCCCGGGGCGGACGGCAAGCCGGGGCCGATCGAGTTCAGCAGCCCCGCAGCCTTCGAGACCCGGAATACCGGAAGCACCTTCGAGGCACGCTTGGACACGGATCAGGAGGGCGTCATGCTCCGCTACTCCGTGCAGCGGGTCATTGCGGGGGACCGGAGCGTTCACCACCGGATCCACCGCGACGGGAAATGGCAGGAGGACGTGAGCTTCCCCCGCTTGAGCGTCAATGAGTGGGCATCGACCCTCCGTATCAGCCGTGGCCAGTGGACCCTGGTCGGTAGCGGCACGGACTTCGATGCGAAGGGCCATCTCGACAAGGCCCGCTCCGTCCTGGCCTTCATCAAAGTGGAGTGACACCCGGCAACCGTCCTGACTGAATCATCGCGATGCCGAAGACCGCTCCGCCATGGGCCTGGACCATTCTCGTGACGGTGCTCCTGGCGGCATTGGTCGCGGGATCCGGCTTGGTCATGTCGAAGCGCGTCGAGACCATCGCGGAGAAGCCGCCGGACAACCGGGTGGATGATGCCTTCCGCCAGATGTCGCGGCGGATCACGGTTTTGGAGGGCCTCTGGGAAAGTGCCCTTGAGGAGGAAGCCAAGCGGTTCCTCGGTTCCCCCGATCGAGCGAAGGAGACCCGGGTGGCGGGCGTGGTCCAGTGCTCCTGGCTCAACCCGGCCTACTATGATGGGGAGCGGAACCACCGCCGTTTCGATGGCCGGGAACCCTCATTGCTCCCGGTGCTCCCGCGCTTCGCCCGCAAGGAAGGAAATGAGTGGGTGCTGCCCGATGCGGAGGTGATTTCCGGGAGCGGCTGGCTGGATCTGCCCGGCCGCCCGCCCGCATGGCACTACGGCAATGGCAGGCTCGGGGTGCTGCTCATCGTCGACCCCCTCCGCGCCGCGGGCATCGTGATGGGGGACAAAGCGGCGCGCGAGGCCTGGCGGCTTGCCTCCGGCGAGCCCGGCCTGGTGGCCTTGTATGCGCCGGGAAACCAGCCTTGGGTCACCCACGGGGAGGTTCCGCCTAACAGGAAGCCGGATGAAGTTCTGCGCCATGTCTCGCGCTTCGGTGATTGGACCCTGCATCGCTATTTTCCGCTTCGTCTTGAGACCAGCTACCGCATGCCCGTCCTGGCGGGTGGCATGACCATTGCCGTCTTACTCCTCGCCGGTGGTGTCGCCGTCGCCGCCTCGCAACGCAAGTCGTTCAGGATCGCCGAGGAACGGGTGAGTTTCGTGAACCGCGTTTCGCACGAGCTGCGGACGCCGCTGACCAACCTGCTGCTCAACACGGATCTGGCGCTGGATCATCTCTCCGTGGAGGACGGCAGGGTGAGGCGTCGTCTCGGGCTGATCCGGGAGGAGACCTCGCGGCTGTCGCGGATCGTGGACAACGTGCTGGCGTTCGCGCGGATCGAGCGGGGCAAGGACGAGGGCCGGACCTCGTGCTGCGACCTGGAGAAGCTAGTGGGAGAATTGCGCGAGGGCTTCGCGCCGCTGTTCGAGCGCAAGTCGATCGTGTGCGAGTATGAACCGTGCCCGGAGGCGGGGGTGTCACTGGACCGCGATGCGCTGGCGCAGATCCTTTCCAATCTTTTATCGAACGTGGAGAAATATGCGGGTGAGGGGGCGAAGGCGCGGGTGAGGCTGGCGGTGGATGAGGGGGCTTTGCACGTGGAGGTGGAGGATGACGGGCCCGGGATTCCCGCGGATGCCCGGAAGCGCGTCTTCCTGCCCTTCGAGCGCGCGGGTTCGCGTGTGGACGAAGGGGCGAGCGGCACGGGGCTGGGCCTGGCGATCAGCCGCGAGCTGGCGGGGCGGATGGGCGGGAGCCTGGAGCTGATGCCGGTGGCGAAGGGTGCGAAGTTCCGCCTGCGGATTCCCCTTCAATCTAACAGTGCCGTATGATTGTCCTGGTGGCTGAAGACGACCCGGTGACGCGCGAGGCGCTGGCGGAGCTGCTGCAAGGGGAGGGCCACCGGGTGCTGGCGGCGAAGGACGGGCGCGAGGCGCTGGAGATGTGGGCGGCGCACCGGCCGGGGCTGGTGCTGCTGGACATCATGATGCCGGGGGCGAGCGGCTACGAGGTTTGTCGTAGCATCCGCCGCGAGGACCGGCGGACGCCGGTGCTGTTTCTCTCGGCGAAGTCGGAGGAGGTGGATGTTGTGCTGGGCTTGGAACTGGGGGCGGATGATTTTTTGCGCAAGCCCTTCGGCAAGCATGAGCTGCTGGCGCGGGTGCGCGCGGTGCTGAGACGGCATGAGGAGCCGCAGGGCGGGGCGGCGATTGAATTCGGGCCCTGGCAGGTTTGGCCGAAGCGTTTGCTAGCCAGGAGAGGGGAGGCGGAGGTCGAGCTGAGCGTGCGCGAGGTGAAGGTGCTGAGTTTGCTGGCGCGGCGGCGCGGGGAGGTGGTGACGCGGGACGAGTTGCTGAACGAGTGCTGGGGACTGGAGTATTATCCGGAGTCGCGGACGCTGGATCAGCATGTGCTGAATTTGCGGAAGAAGATCGAGGCGGATCCCTCGCGGCCGGTGCTGATCGAGACGGTGCGAGGGGCGGGGTATCGGTTGCCGTGAGCGCCCTGTGAGCGAATCATCAATCACCAATCTTCCAATCATCAATCGGGATGCGGCTGCGCCGGGGGAGGTGGGGACGGAAGGCGAACCCTACTCCGCAGACGTTGCGAAGGGAAAACATCGAACATCGAACGTCCAACATCGAACGTCCAAGTTTGAAGGAAAGGCAGGCGGGCGGAGCGCGGAATCCGCGGAACACACGGAAGGTCTCCGTAATGGAAGATTGCCGGTGGCTATCCTGCCCGAGGCAACCTCTTCGAGGTTGGTCTGGTCCGATGCTCGACCCCGGTGGGCCTGCGGCCAGCCCGGGGCTATATGAGGCAACCGCGTTGCGGTTGTTGGAGTTCGAGTTGGAAATGGCAGCAAGGAAGTCCCTGGCTTTTGACAAGGGGGAATGCGTTAGAAACCCCTCAGCTATTCGTTGAAATCCACATCGCGGACCTGCTCTGGGGGCTGCTCCCGCTCCAACAAGAAATCATCCGTGAAGCCATCGAGAGCCTCGAATAGGGGATCCCATCGCTTTGGCGATTTATTGGGGCCTTCCGTGTGGTTGCCGGCAGATGACTCGTCTGATTCCACGGAGGGAATCTTGCACCCAAAATGAAATCCTGCCAAGCCGGGCCTTTCCCTTTGCGCGGGGGCGTGTCGTGGCGCACAGCTACGCCGTGTCCTCCGTCCTTGCCCGCAGCGGTCCCTTCGCCCATCGCAATCCGCGGCTTTATGTTCTCTTTACGACGCTCTACAATGCCCGGGCCTACTATCCGGTGCTGGCGGTGTTCTTCATCGACCTGGGGCTGACGGCGGAGCAATTCGTGTTCCTGAACGTGATGTGGGCGGTGGCGATCTTCACGCTGGAGGTGCCGTCGGGGGCGCTGGCGGACACGCTGGGGCGGAAGAAGCTGCTGGTGTTCTCGTCCTGTGTGATGGTGGTGGAGATGGGGATCCTGCTGGTGGCGCCGAAGGACGGCGGGGCGCTGCTGTTCGGGCTGTGTATTTTGAACCGGGTGCTGTCCGGCACTTCCGAGGCCGCGGCGAGCGGCGCGGACGAGGCGATCGCGTATGATGCGCTGCCGGAGGAGGGCCGCGAGGCGGCGTGGGACGATGTGATGTCGGCCGCGATGCGCTGGCGGGCGGTGGCGTTTTTCGTGACGATGATCCTCGGCGGGCTGCTCTACGATCCGGAGGGTTTCGCGTGGATCGGCATCCACATTCCCGCGGAGATCTCGCACCGGCTGCCGATCGCGCTGGTGTTCCTGCAGGCGGTCGCCTGCGTGATCATCACGCTGCGGCTGGAGGAGACGCCGCATGCAAGCGGTGACTTCCGGAAGCGCTGCGCGGCCGCCTTCCGCCTGACCCTGGCGACGGCGAAGAAGGCCTTCACCACGCGCAGCGTGGCGGCGGTGATCGTGGGCGGGATGCTGATCGACTCGGTGGCGCGGAATTTCGCGACGATCACCAGCGAGTATTACCGGCTGATCCTGATTCCGGAGTGGTCCTTCGGATTGTTCGGGGCTTTGTCCGGAGTGTTGGGTTTCTTCATCCCGACGATTGCGCGCAAGTTGAATGCACGCTTTTCGCCGCTGGGAGTGCTGGGGATTGCGGCGGTGCTGGCGATCATGGCGCTGGGCCTGCTGGCACCGGCCTGGCCGTGGTTCGGGCTGCTGCCGGCGATGCTGCTGATGACCTTGCTGGGACTGGTCGGCTTCACGGTGAACCGCCACCTGCATGCCTCCGCGGAGCCCTCGCAGCGGGCGACGCTGCTGAGCGTGCGCGGGATGGCCTTCAATGTGGGCTACGGCAGCTTCTCGCTGGGCTTCTCGATACTGCTGGCGGCGATGAGGAAGAGCGTGGGGGAGGATGCCTTCCGCGCGGCGCTGATGTGGCAGCTGCCGGCGGTGGCGGTGATGATCGCGCTGTTTTTCATCTGGGCGGCGATCGGGAAAAGGGCGGCGAGATCGGCGGCGTCTTGAGGGAAAGAAAGGTTCGCCGGGGCGGGGAATTTCTGCCATAGTGGGGCTTCCAGTTCTCCATGAAATCCGTCGTCGTCGTCGCGGTCCTCCTGGTGTCTGCCGTCGCGTCGCGCGGGGCATTCCCCACCCTGCAGCTCAAGCCGGTAGCGGTCGGGCAATTCAATTCACCGACCACCGTGACCCATGCGGGCGACGGATCAGGGCGGCTCTTCATCGCGGACCAGCGCGGGAAGATTTATGTGCTGGATGACGGGATGATCCTGCCCGCTCCGTTTCTGGATGTGGGCGCGAAGCTGGCGACGGAATCGGCGAACTCCGATGAGCGCGGACTGCTGGGCCTGGCATTCCATCCGGACTACGAGACGGTCGGAGCGCCGGGTGAGGGGCGCTTCTACGTTTTCTACAGCGCGCCTCCCGGGCCGGGGCCGGCTCCGGTGAACTGCACCAGCGTGCTGGCCGAATATCGGGTCTCCGCTACCAATCCGAATGTGGCGAACCCGCTGTCCGAGCGGGTGCTGCTCACTTTCAACAAGCCGCAGTCCAACCACAACGGCGGGCAACTGGCTTTCAGCCCTGTGGACGGAATGCTCTACCTTTCCACGGGAGATGGCGGCGGTGGGGACGACAATGGGGCCGGACACACCGGGTCGGGTTCCCCCACGGGCGTGCTCGGCAATGCCCAGGATCTCACGAAGTATCTGGGCAAGCTGCTGCGGATCGATCCGCTGGGCACGAACGGGCCGGGTGGGCAGTATGGCATTCCGGCGGACAATCCCTTCGTGCTCGCGGATGTCCCGGCGGTCGACGAGAGGAAGGAAATCTATGCGTATGGGCTGCGGAATCCGTGGCGCTTTTCCTTCGACAGCGGCGGGACGCACCGGCTGTTCCTGCCAGATGTGGGGCAGAGAAAATTCGAGGAGATCAATCTGGGTGTGGCGGGTGGCAATTACGGTTGGCGGCGATTCGAGGGCTTATCGGATTTCGACCTTACCACGCCTTCGACCGGTCCTTACATCGCGCCGGTGGCCTCCTACGCGCATCCTGGCCAAGCCGGGACCACGGGCTTGCTGGAAGTGGGCTTGAGTATCACCGGCGGGCATGTCTATCGCGGCATCGAGATTCCCTCGATGAACGGGAAATACATCTTCGGCGATTGGTCCACGGCTTCCATCACGCCGGCGGGGACCTTGCTCGGTCTCGAAGAAACCAGCCCGGGGGTGTTCGCGATGTCGAAGCTGGATGTCGTGGGGGGCAATCCGATCGGCCGGTATATTCCCGGTTTCGGGATCGACGAGGAGGGCGAGATTTACGTCGCCACGAAGATCTCGCGGGGACCTTCCGAGCCTGGCCCGGGGGGGGTGCCTGCGGGGCAGCTTTTCAGGCTGGTGGAGGCGGAGTTGGACAACGTGCAATTGCCTGCGGATCGCGACAATTCGATGTTCTCCGAATTTCCGGTGAACTCGAGCGGGCAGGGAGATTTGTTTGCGGGTGAGATTGTGTCCCGCGCGGGGAAGCGTCGCGCTTTGATCCGCTTCGATCTATCCGGGATCCCTGCGGGGGCGACGGTGGCCAGTGCTGCGGTGAGCCTGGAAGTGATCAAGACGAGCGGGCCGACCAGCGGGAACTTCGATTTCACGCTGCACAAGCTGACGCGGGACTGGGGCGAAGGCACTTCAGCGAGCATCGGCAAGGGAGCGCCGGCCGACGCGGGCGAGGCGACTTGGTTGCAATCGGCCTTCGGTAGCCAGAACTGGACGAATGCCGGTGGGGATTTCGTGGAGGCAGCCTCGGCGACGACTTCGGTCGGGGGGCTGGAGGTTCACACTTGGTCTTCAGCGGAACTTGCCGCGGATGTCCGGAGTTGGCTGAGCCAGCCGGCGACTCGCTTCGGCTGGATTTTGAAGGGCGACGAAACGACGGCCTCTGCCAAGGTCTTTGGCTCGCGGGAGACCGCTGCCAACCCGCCGCTGCTCACCGTGGGTTTCTACCCGGCACCGGCGATGAGCCGCCGCGAGAAGTGGCAGACCCAGTACTTTACGCCCGGCCAGTACATCGATCCTGAGGGCGATCCGGACGGCGATGCGATTCCCGCGCTGCTGGAGTATGCGTGGGATCTGAATCCCGGCACCCGGCAGAAGTCGGCGGACTTCATGGCGGTGACGATCTCGCCGACGAGTGCGGCGGTGGTCTTCCGGAGGGATCCGCGGGCGACGGATCTTGAGTATCGGGTGGAGACCTCGCCGGATCTGGGGACGTGGACGCCGGTGGTGACCTCCGTGGCGGGAGCGGTGCCGACCGGGAGCGCGTTTGTTTCGGAAGCGGTGGATCCGGCGAATGCGGAGGCGAAGCGGGTGACGGCGGCGATTCCGCTGAATATGGCGGTGCAGAAGAAGCTGTTCGTGCGGCTGGGGGTGAGGCGGCCTTGACTCACGATTTCCCGCCCGCGGTCAGCATCCGCACGACCAGGCCGGCGGCGATTCCCGCGGCGAGGACGAGCCAGAAGCCGGGCGCTCGGATGACTTCGGCGGGCGGGCTCATGCCGAAGACCGCGACGAGCGTCGCGAGCGGGAAGAAGGTCGCGACGAGGCGGTTGAGCTTGCGGGCTTCGATGGCGGCTTGGTAGGCGAAGCGCGATTGCTCCTCGGTGTTTTCGGCCATCGAGAACTCCAGGCCGGCCTTGGCGTCTTCCGAGACGAGGTCGATGGCGCGTTCCAACTCGATCGCGCGGTCGCGGAAGTTGATCAGGCGGCGGTCCTCGGGCCGGGCTTCGCGGGCTTCCTGCATCACTGCGAGCATGTTCCGGGTGGCGCGGAGAAGGGGCGTGACGTGCTTCATGATCCCGAAGAATTGGCTAGGGGTTTTGGCGGTCTCCACCTGGGTGTCGAGATCGTGGATGTTCTTGCCGTAATGGGTCATGTGCGCGTCGAGGGCGGCGAGGCCGCCGCCTTCGGGGGTGCTTTTCCAATCGCCGCCGGGCTGGTTCCAGAGGAGGACGGCCTTGCGGACTTCGTTGTCCTCCGGCTCCGGGGGCTGGTGGAGGATCAGGAGGAGGTGTCCTTCTTCATCCATCAGGCGCTGGCGGCCGGCGTCATCACCGAGGCGTTTGCGGATGGATTCGGGGAGGTCCCATGACTTCGGGAGGAAGGTCGGGCGTTTGGTTTCCACGCACTCCGGTCTAACGGAGGCGAAGGATTTCTGCAAGAGCGCGACGATTGGGAGAAGGAGCGGCGTTTCCCATGGCGGAGATCGCCCTCGGCCTGCTAGTTCTAGCCCTCCCGGCGACGGGAAGGCTGCTTTTCCGGCGTCGAAAACCGGGGGACCGGGACGCACCCCCTCCTTGGCGAGGCGGCTGCCTCGCGATTCCGGGACGCAGTTACCGGTCGACCCGGGCCGAGCCGCCGCCGACGAGCTTTTTCACTTCGTCCACGGTGGCCATGGTGGTGTCGCCGGGGGTGGTCATGGCCAGGGCGCCGTGGGCGGCGCCGTATTCGACGGCGAGATGGGCATCGTTGAATTCCATGAAGCCGTAGGCGAGGCCGCTGGCGAAGGAATCGCCGCCGCCGACGCGGTCGTAGATTTCCAGTTTGGCGCGGTGGGTGGCCTGGTGGAATTGGCCGGCGTGCCAGCAGATGGCACCCCAGTCGTTGATCGTGGCGCTATGGACGTCGCGGAGGGTGGTGGCGACGACTTGGAAGTTCGGGAAATCCTGCACCGCGCGCTCGATCATGGCCTTGAAGCTGTCCACTTCCAGGCCGGTGATGTGCTCGCTGACGCCCGCGACTTCGAAGCCGAGGGAGGCGGTGAAGTCTTCCTCGTTGCCGATCATCACATCGACGTATTGGGCGATCTCGCGGTTCACTTCCTGGGCCTTGGCCTGGCCGCCGATGGACTTCCACAGGCTGGGGCGGTAGTTCAGGTCGTAGGAGACGATGGTGCCGTATTCCTTGGCCTTCTTGCAGGCCTCGATGGTGAGGGCGGCGGTGGTCTCGGAGAGGGCGGCGAAGATGCCGCCGGTGTGGAACCAGCGTGCGCCGTGCTTGCCGAAGACATCGTCCCAATCGACATCGCCGGGCTTCATCTGGCTGGAGGCGGTGAGGCCGCGGTCGGGGGTGCCCTTGGCACCGCGGATGCCGAAGCCGCGCTCGGTGAAATTCAGGCCGTTGCGGACCTGGCGGCCGATGCCGTCGAAGGGCTTCCACTGGATGAAGCGGGTGTCCACGCCGCCCTGGAGGATGAAGTCTTCGATCAGGCGGCCCACGTCGTTTTCGGCGAAGGCGGTGACGACGGCGGCGCGCTTGCCGAAGCAGCGGCGGAGGCCGCGCGCGACGTTGTATTCGCCGCCGCCTTCCCATGCCTGGAACTGGCGGGTGGTGCGCACGCGGCCATCGCCGGGATCGAGGCGAAGCATGACTTCACCGAGCGAGATGATATCGAATTGGCAGGAAGCGGCGGTGCGGAGGGTGAGGGACATGGGGAAGGGATTGGGAAATTTGAGATTTGAAATTCGGGATCTGGAATCTGAGGTCTCAGATTTGAGATCCTTATTCGTCGGAGGGGATGACTCCGTTGGCGCAGGCGATCGGGCCGCTTCCGGACAAGAAGTTCAAGAGGTTATCGAGTGACTTTTTTGCCTGCCGGGGAACGCTCTCGAAGGTCCGGGAGCCGATGTGGGCGGTGACGATGACCTTCGGGTGGGCGAGCAGGGGGTGGTCGGCCGGTGGCGGTTCTTCCTCCATGACATCGGTCGCGTAGCCGGCGAGGCGGCCGGAATCGAGGGCTTCGAGGATGGCAGCGGAGTCGCTCAACTCGCCGCGGCCGGTGTTCACCACGTAAGAGCCTTCGGGCATGAGCGCCAGGCGTTCGCGGTTGATCAGGTGCCAAGTGTCCTTGGTGAGCTTGGTGTGCGGGCTGATGATATCGACGGCGGCGAAGAGGGATTCCACGGTGTCATGGCGGATCACGCCGTACTGCGCAGCGATCTCGTCCGGCCAGAAATTGCCGAAGCCGTGGATCTCCATGTCGAAGCCGTGGGCGCGGCGGGCCATTTCCTGGCCGATGCGGCCCATGCCGATCAGGCCGATGCGCTTGCGCCAGAGCTCGTGGCCGGTAATCCGCAGCCACTTGCCCTGGCGGGTGGCATTGACCGTCTCGACCAGGTTCTTCTGCATCGCCAGCAGCAGGCAGAAGGTGTGTTCGGCGACGGTGGTGTGGTTGACGCCGGGGGTGAAGAGCACGGGGATGGCGAATTCCTTGGTCGCGGCGATGTCGATCTTGTCGAGGCCGATGCCGTATTTCGAGATCACCTTGAGGCGCGGCAGGCTCTTTTCGATGACCGCGCGGGTGATGGCATCATCGCCGCAGAGGAAGCCGTCGAATTCGCCGGCGAGCTCCAGCATCCGGGCTTCGCTGAGGGGTCCGCGTTCGCGGACGACCTCGAAATCCTGGCTTTCCAACTGGGCGTGGTGCGGGCCGGGGGTGTCCTGGAAACTGCAGGTGGTCAGAAGAATGCGGGCAGGCATGGCAGGCGGGCGGGTTGTGAAGGGGTGGAAGCTGTCATACAAGTCAGAAATTCCGGCTTGATGCGAGTTGATTCCCGAGCCGGGGCGGCGGCCCGCAGCAACGCTTGGTTCGTGTCGAATTTCTGATGGGGTTATTTTTCAGGTTTCCGATGTCTTTTCCCGCACAATTTCCGCACTCGGTGAAAATTCCGTGAAACCCCATTAAGAGATGGCAATCACTTATCGCGTATGAAAGAAATACGGCAGTAACTCGTTCCAACTCCTGTTAAAACTTTGAACCGATGAAGGCGATCTCTCCTCTACGCCTCGTGACGCTGCCCGTGCTTGCGCTGGCGGTGCTGCCCAGCTGCAAACGCAACTCCGATGCCCGGATGGATCCGGATTGGTGGAGGCTTGAGGCGGATCGCGTCGAGCTGGTCCAAGAGATCAAATTGCTGAAGATGCGGCTCGGCGAGGAGACCGCTGGCAAGGATCACTCGGCCCTCACGGTGAAGGTTGCGAAGGACCAAACGCTGCTGGGGGAGTTGAAGGCGACCGCCGAGGCGATCCGCACCGATATCTCCGGCCTTGCCGCCGCCGCGCAGAAGCAACGCGACGCGTGGGTGTCCGAAACCCGCGCCAATGCCATCGGGCGCAATTTTGAATCCCTGGCCGGTGCCAGCGGCCGGACCTACGAAGACGTGGTCATCACCAAGATCAGCGACGTGGGCATCGAGTTCCGCCACTCGACCGGTTCCGCCCGGCTTCCGGCCACGGAACTCAACTCCGCGCTTCACGATGTCTTCGCGCTCGACGCCGGCGACGCCCTTGCGGCGATCGAGAAGGAACGGGCTGCGGCCCGGGTCTATGAAGCGTGGATCGACAACCGCATGGTATCCGTCGATGCCGAACGCAAGGAAACCCAGCGGATTGCCGCGGAACGCGAGTCCGACAGGGTCTTGGCCGCCGCACAGGCCCGCTCGGACGCTCGTGCAACGAGTCTTGCTTCCAATGATTCCAAGCGCTCGCGACTCCATGACGAGCCGCGGGCCTTCAGCAGCAACCGTGGCAATACGACATGGTATCCGAATTACTATTCGGGCAACCGCTACTACTATCCTTCGTCGAATTGTGGTCCCCGCCTCAACGGCAGCGTCGGCAATTATGCGCGGGCTTTCGCCGTGACGGTTTCCGGTGGTTGTGGTTATACACCGCGCATCACTCCGGTGCAGCCTGGCGGACGGCCCAATTACGTGCCGAAACCCGGTGGTTGGTAATCGCATTCCGAAATCGCTCCGCCACCCCCGCGTCACCATCATCCCTTGATCAACCTTCCCACCATGTCCCGCCTCCTTTCATCGGCCGGCCTCGTGCTTGTCTGCCTCTCCTTCAGCTCCTGCAGTGACGATCCGGAACTCGTGCGCAAGCGCGAGGAGCAGAAGGCGGAGATCCGCTTGCTCGACGGCGAATTGAAGATTCTCCAAGAGAAGATTTCGAACATCCCGCCGGATCGCAGCACCGAGATTTCCAAGCTCAAGCAGGATTCAGAGCTGCAGCAGACCCAGATCGCTACCCTTGAGCAGGAGATCGAGCGGCTGCAGAAGCAGAAGACGCAGATCGAAAAGGATCACGAGGTCTACCGCCGCAAGTACGTCGTCCGCTGATTTTCCATTTCCTCCCGAAGTTCATGGGTTTCTCCGATCTTCTTACCAGTAGCCGCGGGCCGGGTGTCATCGGCACCCTGCTGGCCTTGCTCGTGCTCGTTGGTTTCGGGACGCTGTATATGTTCGTCTTCGACGAGGGAATGCAGGGCGGCAAGCAGACCATCGAGTCGGTGGTCCGTCACCAGAAGGAGGACATTCAAAGCCTGAAGGAGGAAATCGGCTCGGCCAAGCGCCGGGTTTCCGAAGGTCAGGTACTCAAGGAGCAGGATCTTGAGATCACGCGCTTGAAGGTCCGCAGCGGCTTGGACGAGAAGCAGCTCGTAGAAGTGACCGCCTCGCGCGACGAAGCTTTGGCGGAGATCGATGCCGCGAAGGCGAAGTGGGAGGAATACAAGGATGCCTACCGCGCTTCCGAATGGGCGGCGGCGGAGGGCGAGTCCCTGGGCGAGCTCAAGACCTTGACCGGCCGCAGTTTCAGCAAGGTGATCATCACCAAGGTCAGCCACATCGGCGTTGAGATCACCGATGAAACGGGCAAACGCCGCATCGACGGATCGGATCTCCCGCAAGCCCTTCAAGACCGCTTCCAGTTCGACGAAGATCAGAAAACCGCCGATACCAAGAAGGAGGATGACACCTTCCAGGATCTCTCCGACAACGTCGAGATCGCGAGCCTGGCCAAGAAGGGCCAGGAAAAGCTTGAGCGGGTGGCCAAGTTGAATGGCGAGATCACGGCCGCCAACGGCGGTATCCAGGATGCGAAGTCGAATGAGCCGAACCTGATGCGCCGGGTGGACAGCATCCGCGCCGAACTCGCCGAAGAGGCCGCCAAGTCGGCCAATCGCGCCGGTCGCCGGGCTCAAGGGATCAACAAGACGCCGCAGATCCGGGAGGCCCTCCGCGTCGCGGAGAACCGGGTCTCGGGGAACCGGACGCAGATCCGCGATTTCGAGCGCCAGATCGCCAGTAACAAGCGCGAAGCCACCATTCTTGAGCGGGAGGTGGACGGGATCAAATCCGAGATTGCCAAGCTCAAGAAGGAACTTGCCGCGAAGCAAGCACCCGCAAGCCCCGCGCAGCCCTGATCGCCTTGCGCCTCCACGGTTCAGACAGGCTCCCGGTCACGACGACACGGGGATGCCGGAGATCGCGTGTCCGCATAAGTGCCTGCCCCCTCCGCACACCTCCTCACTCCCATGGACGACTTTAATAATTCCGACAATTCGGGGATGGTCGGCTTCCTCGTGGGCATCATCGTGCTGGTTTTTGCCGGCATCGTGTTCTCGCTGATGGCCGACAAACGTTTCCGTTTTTCCAGCAACAAGATTTCGCTGGAAGAGCGGATCGCGGAAGAGCACCACGACTTGGAGACCTGCAAGATCCGCTTGGAAACCGCGCGCCAGCATTGGCGGGAAAACTGCGAGCCGTTGGCCGCGCAGGGGAATTCGATCCAGAGTGCGTCTGCCGGGGTCAAGGCGGGTGAAGCCCGGGTGGCGGCCCTGCGCCAGGAAAAGGAAACGGCTGTGGCCGGTCTCTCGGCGGCGACTTTGGCGCTCGAGGAGTACCGCAACCGCTACCGGCAGCAGGTCCGGGGTGCCGCCGCGGGTGAGCAGATCCCCGAATTAAAGTCCCGCAGCGGACGCATTTACAAGGATGTGACGATTCGCAAGGTGTCGGTGGCGGGAATGGAGATCCGCCATGATCAGGGGATCTCGCGCTTGCTTCCCGAGGATCTCGACCCGGCTTGGCACGAGCGCTTCCAGTGGAATCGTGACGAGGTGATCAAGATGCTCGATGAGGAGAAGGCCCGGCAGGACCGCCACAACCAGCTCATGGAAGATTCCAAGGACGATGACCCCGATCCCGTCCCGGTGGTGAAGCCATCGAAGCCGGGTAAGACCAAGGAGAAGGAGCCCGATCCTGCCGAAGCGAAGATCCAGAGCATCCGGGAGGAGGTGCTTGAAGCGCGCAATCGCTATCGCAACGCCCAATCGGAGGCGATGCGCGCCCGCTCCGAAGCCAGCAACTCGGCCCGCGGCCGCTCGGTTCCCGGCAGCCTGGAGACTTGGGGAGACCGCGCCAGCCGGCTTGAGTCGGCCACCGTGAAGCTGCGTTCCCAGTATATGGCGGCGCGGGGCAAGCTCGCGACTCTGGCACCGCGTGATGCCTTGCTCATGACGGACGAGCAGCAGTGAACTTGGCTCAGCCAGCGGGCGGATTCACGGGATCGTGATGCCGCGAGGTGGAGCCAGCACTTCCCCCGGCCCTCCGGGATGGAATACATGCCCTTCGCTGCTAAGAGGCTGTCTTAAAAAGGCAGGGACCGCTCTCCGAGCGGTCCGGCTTATGGCGGCGGTCTCATATGAGGCGGCACCGGAGCGAGGCTTTCGGCCGTCCCCAGCCGGACCTTTCGGAGAAAGGTCCCTGCCTTCGCCAGTTTTCAGACAGGCGCTAAGAAAGCCGCCCTAACGCGCGGGTCAGGCCAGTGCGAGACGCGGGTCCGCGGCCAGCTTGGCGGTCAGGCTGTCCCAGCCGCCGGGCACTTGAAGATTGAAGACGTGAAGGTAGAGGGCGACCCGCTTCGGATCGTAGCTTTCCACCAGGGTGTCCACGGCGGCGTCGAGCTTGGCCGCGTCGATGGCGTCCGGGAGGTCGCCGGAGACCGAGCCCTTGCCGTCGTGCTCGATGCCGAGAGCATCGCAGAACTTGGCGAGCATTTCCTGGTTGCCAGCCATGAACCAGGCTTGGAGGAGGTGCTCACCGATGGTGTCGGCCTGCTTGCTGCGGAGGGTCTTCAGGATCCATGCGTATTGCTCGACGACCGGCTTCTTCTGGATGAAGACGAGCCGCAGTTTCTTGCTCTGGGCCAGGGTCGAGACGGCCGATTTGTAGACATTGCGGTCATGGTCGCGAAACCAATCGAGCATTTGGGTCACCAGGGCGGGATCGACGGCGTTGTAGAGTTCGTGGGCTTTCACGTGGGGAAAATCGTTGCCGCGACTCCATGCCATGCCTCCGGAAATGCCAAACCCCAATTTCCGGCATCCGGATAAATCGGGGCGGCGGCCACGGTAGCTAGCCATTGGAAAGCGCGGAGACCTCTCCACTTGTCGGTGGCGAGCTACGGCCTCTACTCTGATGACCATGAATGCCCAACCCGAGCTTTGGAAGACCGTCCGCTGGGCCTGCGTGCTGGCGGTGCTGGTGCTGCTTGCCTGGCTGGGGCTGCGGATCGTGGACCGCAGCGTGGGCGGCACGGTATCGGGCTTGGAGAAGGTGCTGGGTGCTATCACCGGTTCGAGCACCCGCATCGTGGAGGGCCGGGCGGAGATCAGCGAGACCAACCAGATTTCCGAGCTGGCGCTGATCGAGATGAAGATGTCCGCGACCCGCAGCTTCGAGAACGAAGCTTATGTTTTGAGGTATTTGCCTGCAGGCACGAAGCGCCTGATCGCCCGCGGAGAGTACCGGGTGACGGCGGGCTACAAGCTGGAGCCGGGCGTTTCGCTGCAGATGGAGAATGGTGTCCCGATCGCGCGCTTCCCCGAACCGCAGATCCTTTCCGTGGAGCTGACGGCTTTCAAGGAACTCGATGAATCGGACGGCTGGGCCAACAAGATCACCGGCGGGGATCGCGAGCAATTGATCCGGGAGCTCACGATCCAGATGCGGCAGGAGGCGCAGCGCAGCGGGGTGCTCGATATCGTGGAATCCACGCTGCGCACCCGTTTGCAGGATTTGCTGGGGGCGGGGCAAGTGAAGGTCGAACGACCGGAGAAGAAGGTGCCTTCACCGTGAGATCGCGGCGGGGAAGGAGCGTCGGGTTTGGCGGCGCTGCAGGATCAGGAGGCTGAAGAATGCGATCATCAGGAGCATGAAGGAGATGATGATGCCTTCGAGAATGGTGGTGAAGTAGACGGGAAGGAAGTCGCCGCGCCCAGACCTGATCAACTCTTGATGGCTTCCGAGTTTTTTGCCGATGGCGTTGGTCACGCTGCAGGCGAGGAAGCCGCACCAAAAATCGGGGGTCCAGCCGCCCATTCGCGTGAAGAGGAGGGGGATCGAGATCAGGCTGATGGCGGTGCGGATGCGGGTGCCGAGTTTCAGGGAGCGGGCCACGAGAGTCCCCGGATCTGTGAGCGGTCCCTTGAGCGAGGTGATCAAGGCGTAGAGGGCGATGAAGGTGGCGATCGCCGCCAGCATGGCCGCGATCGCGGCGGGCAGCTTCCACAGTTGAAGCATGAATAGCGCAATCCCGAAGCTGGGCAGCGCGGTCAGGCTGCAGTGGAGCGCCCAGTGGCGGAGCTGGTGGGGGAGGACTTTGAGATTGAGGGGCATGCTTGTGCGTGTTCAACCCGATCGGCGTGACCGGGTTGAAGGAAGCATGGCCCGGCGGGTGAAACCGGAATGAAGCGCGGGCGAATTTTCGGCGCGGCACGAAGCGTCGCGGGGGCCGTGTGCCGGCGCGGCCCCCGCGGGAGTTTCACGTTGTTTGGGGAACCGAGATCCGCAGCCTTGCCGCAGCTTCCACCATGTTCGCCAGCGCGGCCTTGGTCTCCGGCCAGCCGCGGGTCTTGAGGCCGCAGTCGGGATTCACCCACAGGCGTTCCGCGGGGAGCACTGCGGCGGCCCGCTCTAACAGGGCAACCATTTCTTCCGTGGAAGGAATGCGAGGCGAGTGGATGTCCCAGACGCCGGGGCCGACTTCCGAGCCGATCTCGCCGGAGACGATGGCGCTGAGGGCTTCCATCTTGCTGCGCGAGGCTTCGAGCGAGATCACGTCCGCTTCCAGCGCGGCGATGGAGCCGGCGACGTCGTCGAATTCGGCATAGCACATGTGGGTGTGGATCTGGGTTTCATCGCGCACGCCGGCGACCGCGACGCGGAAGGCGCGTACGGCGGCGGCGAGGTAGGCTTCGCGTTCCGCGGGATCGAGCGGCAGGCCTTCGCGGAGGCCGGGCTCATCGACCTGGATGACGCGCAGGCCGGCGGCTTCGAGGTCCACGACTTCCTTGCGGATGGCGAGGGCGAGTTGCAGGGCGACCAGCGAGCGCGGCAGGTCGTCGCGGACGAAGCTCCATTGCAGGATGGTGATCGGGCCGGTGAGCATGCCTTTGACGGGCTTGCTGGTGAGGGCCTGGGCCTTCGCGCTGACCTCGACGGTCATCGGTGCCGGGCGGAGAATATCGCCCCAGATGAGGGGCGGCTTCACGCAGCGGGAGCCGTAGCTCTGGACCCAACCGTTGGCGGTGACGGCGATGCCTTCGAGTTTCTCGCCGAAGAACTCGACCATGTCGGTGCGCTCGAATTCGCCGTGGACGAGGACGTCGAGGCCGAGTTCCTCCTGCAGGCGGATGGTCTCGCGCATGGCGGCATCGAGCGAAGACTGGTAGCCGGCGTCGTCGAGGTCGCCCTTGCGGTGGCGGGCACGCAGGCGGCGGATTTCGGCGGTCTGCGGGAAGGAGCCGATGGTGGTGGTCGGGAAGAGTGGCAGGCCGAGGGCCTTGCGTTGGAGGGCGAGGCGTTCGGCGAGCGGCTTGCCGCGATTGGCGGAGGAGTCATCGAGCGCGGCGATGGCGCTGCGGACTTCCTTCGATCGAACGCCGGGGTGTGCGCGGCGATTGGCGAGGGCCGCGCGGGCGGCGGCGGAGAGGTCGGGATGGGATTCGGCGGCGGCGACGGCGGCGAGTTCGCCGAGCTTCTCCTTCGCGAAGGAGAGCCATGAGCGGAGATCGGGATCGAGAGCGGTCTCGGCGGCGAGCGAGTGGGGGGCGTGCTGGAGGCTGCAGGAAGTGCCGAGCCAGAGATTCTCCGGTGTGCGCTTGGCGCGGAAGGACGCGACCAGGGCGCGGAGGACTTCGATATCGGCGCGCCAGATATTGCGGCCATCGATGAGGCCGAGCGAGAGGACGCGGTCTTGCGGGTAGTTGGCGAGCAGCCAGGGCAGGTCGGCGGAGGCGCGGGTGGCATCGGTGTGGAAGCCATCGGTCTTCAGGGCGCAGATGCGGGGCAGCGCATCGCCGAGGCGGCCGAAGGGGACGGAGAGCAGCAGCTTGAGCGGAGAGGCGGGGCGGAGGCTGTCCCATGCTTCTTCGAGGGCGGCGAGCACGGCTTCATCGCGGCGGCAGGCGAGGATGGGTTCGCTGATTTCGACCCATTCGGCACCGGCGGCGGCGAGTGCTTCCAGGAGGTCGCGATAGGCGGGGCCCAGGCGGTCGATGAGCGAGAGCGGATCGCTGCCTGCCAGCTTCGACAGGGCCAGGAAGGTCACCGGGCCGATGAGCACGGGCTTGGGCCGGAAGCCGGCGGCGATTGCTTCCCGGGTTTCTCTAACAGGCTTGTCCCAGCTGAAGTGGAAGGACTGGTCCCGGGACAGTTCGGGGACGAGGTAGTGGTAATTGGTATCGAACCATTTGGTGAGTTCGAGCGGGACCACGTCGGGCGCGCCGCCCTCGCGGCTGCGGCCGCGGGCCATGCGGAAGTAGCGTTCCAGGGTCAGCGGCGAGGCAGCAGGGCCGAAGCGCTCGGGGATCGCGCCGAAGGTGCAGGCGAGATCGAGCATGCCATCGTAGAGGCTGAAGTCATTGGTGGCGACGAAGGAGAGACCGGCGGCGTTCTGGTCCTGCCAATGGCGGAGGCGCAGGTCCTTGGCGGCTTGGTCGAGGCTGGCGGCGTCGAGCTTGCCTTGCCAAAAGGCTTCGAGGGATTGCTTGAGTTCGCGCTTTTCACCGATGCGGGGATAGCCGGCGACGTGGCTGGTCAGGGATGCATTCATCGGTGGCGAGAATGAGGGACCGAGGTCCATGAACAAAACGCATGTTCTTCATTGTGATTGGCCATTGCGTGCATGATGGATGGCATGCATGGTCCGGCATGCTTGAGATCCGCCACCTCGATTCGCTGATTGCCTTGGCCGAGACGGGGAACCTGACCCGCGCAGGGGAAAAGGTTTCGCTGAGCCAGAGCGCGCTATCCCACCAGATGCGGGGTCTTGAGGAGCAGTATGGCTTCGAGCTCTTCGAGCGGAAGACCAGTCCGCTGCGCTGGACGCGGGCGGGGGAGCGCTTGCTGGTGCTGGCGTATGATGTGAAGCGGCAGGTGCGGGATGCGGAGCGGGATCTCGCGCGGATTGGCCAAGGGACCGCGGGAACGCTGCGAATTGCGGTCGAGTGCCACTCGTGTTTCGACTGGCTGATGCCGGCGATGGACCTGCTGCGCGAGGGCTGGCCCGATGTGGAGATGGATATTGTCTCGGGCTTCCATCCGGATCCGGTTGGCCTGTTGGACGAGAACCGGGCGGACCTGGTGATCGTGTCGGCGGCGAAGCGGCGGAAGGGGATCGAGCATCATCCTTTGTTCGAGTATGACATGCCCGCTTTGCTGGCACAGGATCACCCGCTACTAGGGAAGTCGTATTTGACGGCGAAGGACTTCGCGCTGGAGACGCTGATCACCTACCCGATTCCGGACAACCGGATGGACCTCTTCCGCCAGGTTCTGGAGCCGGCGGGCGTGGAGCCGAAGGAACGGCGGACGACCGAGCTGACCGTGGCGATCCTGCAACTGGTGAAGAGCAAGCGCGGGATCGCGGCGCTGCCGCGCTGGGCGGTGCAACCTTATCTGGAAAAGGACTACGTGGCGGAGATGCCGATCACGGCGAGAGGCCTGCGGGCCTCGCTGCATGCGGCGACGACGAAGGAAGGGGCGGGGCAGGCTTTTATGAGGGAGTTCATCGAGACCGTGCGGGTGACGGCGGTGAAGCAGTTCGAGGGGATACGGCTGTTGTAGGGCCTGGCGGTCCCGATGGAGGCGATTAGACGGGGAGCCACTTCGCGAGGGTGGCGAGGTCGTTTTTCATAGCGGCGAGGGTTTTGGCATCCCGTTCCGCGCCGCCGCCTTCGATGTATTCGACATGCAGGGAGACGGGCGTGTTCGCGGGCAGGAGTTCTTTGACGATCGCTCCGGCTTTCGGGTTCACGGAGCCTTCTCCGAGGGGGCAGGGCATCCATTCACGGCCAACGAGCTTGTAGTCCTTGAAGTAGACCGCGACGACATGCGGTGCGGCGCGGCGAAGGGTGATCTCCCAGGCGTTCGTGCCTTCGACGGTGGCGTGGGCAAAATCGAAGGCGATGCCGAGGTGGGCGGGGTCAATGTCTTCGAGCGCGGAGATGAGATCCCAGAGCGGCGAGCCGACGCGGTTGTTGCCTCGATGGTTCTGGAACTGGCCCTGGATGCCGAGCTCCTTGTTCATCGCGGCGAGGTCCGTGAGCTTGGCCCGAACTTCGGCGAGTTGCGGCACGATGGGCTTCTTGAGATCGTAGAAGTAAGGCCCGAGGCGGTAGCGCTTGATGCCTTGGGCGACGGCAGTGCGGAGCAGGGTCTCGCTGCCCTTGTCGGCGCGGACGATGTCGGAGGTGAGGATGGTGAGTTCGAGGTTCTGCTTCTTTAGCGCGGCTACGAATTCGGGAAGCTTGTCCGGCGCTTGTTCCGGTTCGATGTGGCCGCCCTTGCGGATCGGAGCTTCGAGACCGGTGAAGCCGAGCGCGGCGATGCGCGTGGCAAGTTCGTCGAAGGGCAGCTTCTCAAGGGTCTTGGTGAAGGCGAGGCGGGGCCTTGTGGTTTTTGCGGGCTCGTCCGCGGCTTTGGAGATCGTGGCGGAAGCGGCGGCAAGGGCGGAGAGTTCGAGAAAGTGGCGGCGCTGCATGATTCTCCAAGGTGAAGGGGTGGGTGGAGCTTTCAATCTTGAAGTGTGGAATGCGCCGGCAGGTTGAAAGGCTGGCTGGATGAATGGAAGGACTGAACTGACTGCCTGGTGGCAGATCGGAAGGCGGCGGCGTGCTTGACGTATTCTCCCGCGGGCCACTAACCATGAGTCATGACAAACGGGTGCATTCGCCCCTCCACCATCCCGCCGTTGAAGTCATGAGCCAAGTGCGCCTTGGCTTTGTTCACGGATTGAAGGCGGTGCCGGCGGCGATGGGTATTATCGTGCGCCGCCCGCGGATCCTGCTGTGGCTGGTGCCGCCGCTGCTGATCACGCTCCTGCTGGACTTGGTGGCGTTTTACTTCGCCTTCGGCTGGATCCGGGAGGGCATCGGGGATTTCGTGGGGAGCCGCGACTATGGCACTTGGTTGGCTGGCGCGATGAATGTCTTCGCCGCGGTGTCGGTGGTGCTTCTGTTAGGCTGGGCCTTCGCGTGGATGTTCCTGGTGCTGGCGAGCCCGTTCCAGGATTTCATCTCAGCGGCGGTGGAGCGCGAGCAGAGGGGAGGCGGGCCGAAAGAGCCGGTGGGCTTCAAGGGATTCCTGAAGGGGATGACGCGCGGTGCGGTGCAGGGGATCGTGCTGCTGATGATGACCGTGCCGGTTTTGATCCTGGGATTCCTGCCGGTGATCGGGCCGGTACTGGTGTTCCTGTGGAGCGCTTTCGCGATGGGGTTTTCCTTCGCGACGATTCCCGCGGGATGCTTGCGGGAGCGATTCGCCCTCGCCCGCCGTCACCGCGGGGTGATGCTCGGGTTGGGAGCGGTGATAGCGCTGGCGGCGGTGGTTCCTTTGTTGAACGTGCTGTGCATGCCGGTTTTCGTGGTGGCGGGGACGCTGGTGTATCTGCAGGCGACGGGGGTGGTTTCGTTGCCGCCAGCCGAGGATGTATAGCCGGATTGACGAAGGATGTTCGGGATGCCGTCCCGTTGGGACGAAGAGCCGTTTCTTGGGCCCGCTTATTTCGTCACCGAGAGGAGGTAGTCCCGGCGCTGGTCGGCGAAGCTGCGAAGAGCCATGCCGCTGCGGCCTGCTTCTTCTTGGACGGGGGCATCTGCCGTCAGCTTCTCGAAATCCGCGGTGGTGGTGAGCTTGCGGGTGTCTGCGGCGATTTCCTTCCCGGCGAGGGCGCGGTATTTCGCGACGACGGGACCGAGCTTGCTCCAATCGAGATCGTCGCTGGCGATGGTGCGGACCTTGGCGAGGTAGCTTTCGCGCAGGGCGGGAATGGCGAGAAGCTTCGAGCGCAGGGGCTTGCGTTCGTCGTCGAGACCGGTGAGGGGATCGAGCTTCACGCCATTGCCGCGCGGTGCGGCTCCTTGCGGGCCTTCCGGGAGCGGGCGGGGTTCGCCGGCTTCTCCCGGTCGCGCCTCTTCTCCCGGGCGGAATCCGGGCGAGCCACCACCGGGGCCGCGACCGCCACCGAAAGCGCCCGGACCACCGGAGGGGCGGAAGGACTCATTCATGTCGCCGGGGATCAGGTGGAAGCGACCGTCGCGGTCGCGGTAGAGGCTATAGTCGCTGGCGCGGATCCAGTAGCCGTCGCCATTGATCAGGGCGCAGTCGAGGGCCAGGAACCAGAGGGTGCTGTCGATATCGAGCATTGGCGCGAGGGCCGCTTCGAGTTGATCGGCGGGAGTTTGGGAGAGAGTCTTGCAGAGCGCGATGAGGGCTTTCCAATCCTCGTCGCCACCTTCCTTCATCTCGTAGCGCAGCTTGTATTCGGCGAGGTCTTCGCCGACGTAGTCGAGGCCGCCGCGGCCGTTCGGGGAGCCGCGGACCTTCCAGCGTGCGCCTTCGGAGGTGCGGAAGTTCTCCTGGATGAAGTCCTTGTTGAACTGCTGCTGGTTCACATAGACGCTCCAATTTTCGCCGTTGATGACCACGCGCACCAGATTGGCCTTTGGTGCGGGGATGTGTTTCCGGGCGATGTCCGAGTAGAGGACGGCGCTGAGGAAGGTGCCGTCCTCGTGGGAATTGAGGAGGTTGAGGGTCTTGTAGCCATTGAGGCGCTGCTTCTTGTCGGTGAAGTCGACCGAAAGGTTCAGCGAGCGCTTCCGGCCGGCGGAGACCATCATGTAGCTGGACATGCCGCGGAAGTGGATGCCGACGCCAGGGTAGGTCCGGCCATCGACCGAGAGGGTGGCGGGGACTTCCACGTCGGTGGCGTGGAAGGCTTCGAGTTCGGCCTCCCAATCGGTGTTCTCGAAGTCGATGAAGATCGTCCGCAGGGTGTCCGCGGCATAGAGGTCCGCGGAGCCGGCGGAAGGAACTTCGGCCGGTGAGATGTGGATGCCGGGAGTCGCGGGAGATTCGTCCTCGCGGGGGCCGAATCCGCCCGGGCCACGGCGTCCGCCACCCGGAAAGCCGCCGCGTTGAGGGGAGGGGTTGGCCTTTAGGAACTCGCGGGCAGTGGCGCGCTCGTCCTTGTCGAGGCGCTTGTCCGCGTTCTTGTCGAACTGCCCGACGAGCTTGCGCTCGGATTGCATCGGCGGCCCGCCCGGGAAATTCCCGGGAGGCTGCTGGGCGAGGGCGGGGAGGGTGAGAAAAAGGGACGGGAGTACTGAAGCGGATAGGATGTTCATGGAGACAACGATCGTTGCCTCGGAGGACGGAAGCTGCGGGTGGAACGTGTGGGAAGGGGGAAAGTTTCGGGGAAAGAGAGGGAGGCACCACGAATTTTGCGAATGGTGAAGGGGTCAGGGGCCGGGGATCAGGGGCTAGGGAAGAAATCCCGCTGACCCTGACCGCTAAACGGCGGGACACGAAAAAGCCCGGGGCCTTGTGGTCCCCGGGCTTGGAAGATTCCTGCGTTTCGTTTCCGCCGGTCGATCAATGCTCGCGGCAGAACTGCTCGAAGCGGGTCAGGCCTTCGTTCAGCACGTCCAAGGTGGTGCAGTAGCTGAGGCGGATGCCTTCGTCATAGCCGAAGGCGATGCCGGGAACGGCGGCGACCTTGTAGCGGCTGAGGAGCTTGTCGGTCAGGTTCATCGACTTCAGGCCGAGTTGGCCGGTGTAGACGAAGAAGTAGAAGGCGCCTTTCGGCTCGACCACGCGGATGTTGTTGATCGCGCGGAGGCGGGCGAGGACGAACTGGCGCTTCACGTCATACTCGTCGCGCAGGTCGCTGATGAAGGTCTGGTCGCCCTGGAGCGCGGCCAGCCCGCCGTATTGGGCGAAGGTGGTGGCGTTCGAGACGGTGTGGCTCTGGATCTTGTCGATCGCCTCGGCGAGGGCCTTCGGCGCGGCGGTGTAGCCGAGACGCCAGCCGGTCATCGAGTAGGCCTTGGAGAAACCGTTGACGGTGATCGTGAGGTTGTAGAGATCGTCGCTGAGGGAAGCGATCGAGACGTGCTTGTTCTCGCCGTAGACCAGCTTTTCGTAAATCTCGTCGGAAAGGATCACGATGTCCTCGGAGAGGGCGACTTCGCCGATCTCGCGGAGCTCCTTCTCGGTGTAGATCGCGCCGGTCGGGTTGGAGGGCGAGTTGAGGATGACCATCTTGGTCGCCGGGGTCATGGCGGCCTCGAATTGCTCGGCAGTCATCTTCCAGCCGTTGGATTCCTTGGTCTCGACCAGGACGGGCTTGCCGCCGGCGAGGCGAACCATCTCCGGGTAGCTCACCCAGTAGGGAGTCGGGATGATGACTTCGTCACCTTCTTCCACCACCGCGAGAATGGCATTGAAGCAGGCCATCTTGGCACCGTTGGTCACGCAGATCTGCTTGGCGTCGTAGGCCAGGTCGTTATCGGCGATGAGCTTGGCGGCGAGCGCCTCGCGCAGTTCCGGGATACCGGCGGCGGGCGTGTACTTGGTCTTGCCCTGCTGGATCGCCAGGATGGCGGCGGCCTTGATGTGCTCCGGGGTATCCACTTCCGGTTCACCGCCGGCGAGGCCGTAGACCTC
The DNA here is from genome assembly GCF_040801775.1 of Luteolibacter sp. Populi. Classification (GTDB taxonomy): domain Bacteria; phylum Verrucomicrobiota; class Verrucomicrobiia; order Verrucomicrobiales; family Akkermansiaceae; genus Haloferula. The sequence goes on along the minus strand of NZ_CP161812.1, from coordinate 3,100,662 downwards.
TTCGCCCTTGGCGAGCATGGCCTTGGTCTGATTGGTGACCGCGAGGGTGAGAGAAGGGGTGACCTCGAGGATTCGGGATGAGATGCTTTCCATGGTGGCGCGCGGGATGGTGGTTCACGTCCTCTCCCTCACGGGCAGAGCAACGGTGATGTCGCGCGGCCCCCGGTGGAGCGGGGGGCTTTTCTGACCGGAGGGGCCGTCCGGCGCAAGTGAAATGGTGGCAAGATTCGAGAAGCGAGAGGCCAGATTCCAGATGGAAGAGGCTTAGGCCTTGCGACTTGCAATCGCTTGTCCGGACTCGGGTTTCTGGCCTATGAAAACTGCCTCAGGCGGTCAAATCGTTCATCCAGCCTCCGCGGGCGGTGACCCATTTGCCTTTTTTCACGACTTCCGGGAAACCGAGACCGTGGGAGGCGGCGGCGGTGAAGACGTCCCAAGCCTGGCTGGCGAGGATTCCGGAGAGGATGATATCGCCGCCGGGCTTGAGGGTCTTGATGATGATGGGGAAGGCTTGGATGAGGACGGTGGAGAAGATGTTGGCGAGGACCACGTCATACTTCTTCCGCGGCTTCCACTTGAGGATGTCGAGTTCCTTGGTCTCGACGCCCGGGGTGCCGTTGCGCTCGAAATTGCGCTCCGCCACCTTGACCGCGAAGGGATCATAGTCGCAGGCAAAGACGTCTCCCGCGCCGAGCTTCTTGGCGGCGATGGCGAGCAGGCCGGAGCCGGTGCCGAGATCGGCGCAGCTCCAGTTCTCCCCGCGGGCTTTCCCGATATCCACGAGGAGGCGCAGACAGGTCGAGGTGGTGGCGTGGTCGCCGGTACCGAAGGCCATTTCCGGCGGGATGCTGATGATATCGCGGCCGGGGTGGTCCTTGGCGAGTTGCTTGAGGTCCTTGGCGGAGGCGGCCTGGGTGACGAGCAGGGAAGTGCGGACCTTGAGGGGCGCGGGGATCACCGGCACGGCCTTTTTCCAATCGGTGGAGAGCTTGCGGACGGAGCCGCCGAATTGCTTGGCGATGGCTTCGGCGTCGGTCTTGGTGGCGCAGAAGACCTCCACGCGGACGGATTTCCCGCCCTTCAGGACGTGGAGGACGAAGTTGGGATTCCCGTGGAAACGGTCCTCCCAGGCATCGAGCCATTTGGAAGCGGAGAGCTTGGACCAGACGAACATGCGCCGGGTTTAAAGAATCCGGACTGAAAACTCCAAGATTCATTTGTGGAGAGATCGCATGGGGATTCTTTACGACCGGTCTTGATAAGCGGAGCGGATTGGTATGGATGTCAGGCGGGTCCCGGCTTTCGGGATATCTACCTATGATCCGCTTCCTCGCGATCTTCCTGCTCTGCGCCAGCCTCTCCGGAAGAGCCGTATCCGCACCACCGGTGATGGACCCTGAGGTGGACTACCTCGCCTACAGCGAGCGTCCTCTCCAAGAACAAGGTGGCAAGCGGAGCGATACGCTATGGCGGCTGGAACTCGACCTGGAGGGCTCGGGGAAGAAGTCCGTCTTCCTCACCTACAGCGGCTTCGGCGACAGGAGTGGCAATCATTGGACGGCTTATATCCCGCGCGACGGTGCCAAAGGGTATGACCGGGGAGGCGACGTGACCTTCCGCTGGGATTTTCAGCGGGCGGGAAAGTTTCCGAAATTCAATCCGACCGGCGGCGTGCTGGGGGTGTGGGTTGGCAAGGGCGGCTCCACCTTGTTCCGCTATCGGCTGATCGACCGGAAGCTGGTTTATCAGGAGATGAGGGATCTGGACTACGGCAAACCGGAGGAGGTCCGGTACTACAAAATGGTTTTTGGAAGAGATCCCGCGGAGCGCGAGCGGGACGACATCTACTCCAATCCGCCTTTCGCGAAGGTTCCAGTGTCGGAGTTGGAGAAGCGGCGTGAGCTTCGGAAGACGCCGGTGAAGTGAGGGAGAAGGAAGCGCTAATGCCGGAAGACCGCGCCAAATTCAAACAATGAACCCGCGGTCATCGCTGACCGCGGGTCCGGGTGCACAAACCATTCCGTGAGACTTCACGAACAGCCGGAAAAAAGTCGGTGCCTGCAGCCCTCCCAAACTGCAGGCACCATGCGTTTCCGCATTTGATCCGATCATCGCGCAAGTTTCCCGCGTGCGCAAATCGGGCAGGACGGGGGAATCTACTTAGGTGCGGTCTTGGAAACGGCAGGGATCACAGTCCGGCGGATGGCGGCGACTGAAAGTGCACCGGAGTCGTTGCAAGACTTCAGGCCGTCCCCAGCCGGACCTTTCGGAAAAAGGTCCCTGCCTTCATCAGGGCGATTCAGCCGCCTTCGCCCGTCGCGCTTCCTTCAGCACTTCATATCCGGTCAGCTTCCGCTGATCCTCATCCCAGAGCCGGAACCGCAGGGATTTGAGGCTCTTCCGCATCGTTAGCGGTTCGATTTCCCGGAACATCGCTTCGGATTCGTGGGCACGCTCCAGCTCGTAATTCGGGATCCGCGGGCTGAGGTGGTGGATGTGGTGGAAGCCGATGTTCCCGGAAAACCACTGCAGGATTTTGGGCAGCTTGTAGAAGGAGCTGCCTTCGAGCGCGGCCTTGGCGAAGTCCCAATCGGGCCGCCGCTCCCAGTAAACGTCTTCATACTGATGCTGGACGTAGAAGAGCCATACGCCGGCGATGCTCGCCACCGCGATCGCCGTCAGCTGGATCACCAGGTAAGCCTTGAGCCCGAAAACGGAAGAGAGGGCCACCGCCAGAAGCAGGACTCCCAAGGTGGTGGCATGGACCATGCGCTTCGTCCGCCGGTCCGCGTCCTTCGAGGGGATGCGGTGGATCACCAGGAAGTGGAACAGGGGAGCCACGGTGAAAAGCACCAGCGGGTTCCGGGTCAGGCGGTAGCAGAAGCGCCGCCAGCGGGAGGAGGCGAGGTATTCGTCCACGGTCAACGTCCACACATCGCCCATGCCGCGGCGATCGAGGTCGCCCGCGCTGGAATGATGCAGCGCGTGTTCCCAGCGCCACTGGTGAAAGGGGGTGAAGACCAGCAAGCCGGTGACGAAGCCGAGCAACTCGTTGGCGCGCTTGGACTTGAAAAAGGAGCCGTGGGTGCAGTCGTGGAAGATCACGAAAGTGCGGATCAGGAAGGCACCGGCCAGCAGAGCCTGCGGGACCACCAGCCAGTAGGAAATGCTCAGGCTGAAATACATCAGCACCCACAGCAGAGCGTAGGGGATCAGCGTGTTCGCGATCTGCCGGATGGCGCGGTGCCGCGAGGGACGCTGGTACCTGCGGACCACTTCCTTCCAGCCTACCGGCGGATCAGGGACGGCAGTGTCCTTGGTCTTCTCCTGGCGGGGCTGGGCTGGGCTGGCGTTCAATCTTGCTCGGGCGTGGGGAAGAATGGAAACCGGGTGCTCAAAGGCACTTGCGGGCCGCCGGGCGAGAGAAAAGAAAAAGCCCGCCGGGGCGGGCCAATCCAATAAGAAAATTGGAGCGGGCGATGAGATTCGAACTCACGACATCCACCTTGGCAAGGTGGCGCTCTACCACTGAGCTACGCCCGCGTCGCTAAACGCGTGGGCGGGTTTCTACACGGGGGGAGACGGCGGGCAAGCGAAAATTTGCATCAAAGTTTGGATGCGGCCTGGGAGTGCTGCGGCAAGCCGCGGCGACGAGAAGTAGGGCGGCTCTCCAGAGCCGCGGACATTCGCGTCCACGGATAGCGGGAACCATCCATTCTCTCCACCTCTTCTCGGAGAATCACGGGCTTCGTGTTCTACCCGCCAGCATTCGCGGCTCTGGAGAGCCGCGCTACTTCGGAACCGCTGCGGCGGTCTCAAACACTTGAGGCATGGCGCGCAGGTGCTGCCTCATCCGCACACGTCGTGTGCGGACTGCTTTTCGATCCGGCAGATCAATCCAGCTGAAACTCTCCATCCTCACCAATGCCTACCCACTTCAAGCGACCGAAGGCGCGGAAGATGGCAGGGGTCAGTTCGTCGCCATCGTCTTCCGCATGCTCGATCGTCGCGGAGCTGGTGAGGCCGCGCATGGATTCGATGCTGATGACGGTGCGATAGCCTTCAATGTGGATCCAGTCGCCCCAGTTCTTTGACTCGTGGCGCGGGAAGAGTTTCTCTTTACGGAGGGCCTCGACGACCTCCTTGACGGTGCAGGGATCTTCGGACTCGGGCAGTTGCAGGACGGTTTCCATGTGGCGGGTAGCAAGCTTGCAGGGAACTATTCGCGAATGGAAGCTTCGCATAGCCGCGAATACAAGCCGCCTCTTGATTGTAATTCTTCGTGTTTTCCCCACTCCACCAGTTTTCCGTCTTGCAATACGCAGATCAGGTCGGCCTTGCGGACAGTGGAAAGACGGTGGGCGATGACGAACGAGGTGCGATCCGCGCGCAGATTCTCCAGCGCTTGTTGCACCAGACGCTCGGTTTCATTGTCGAGCGCGGAGGTCGCTTCGTCTAACAGAAGGAGCGGAGGGTTCTTCAGCAGAGCGCGTGCGATCGACAGCCGCTGCTTCTCACCGCCGGAAAATCTCACGCCGCGCTCGCCCGCGAAGGTATCGAGCTTCTCGGGCAATTCCCTGACGAAGGAGGCTGCATTCGCATTGTCGAGCGCGGACCAGATCTCGTCGTCGGTCGCGTCCGGCTTGGCGAGGCGCAGGTTGTCGCGCAGCGTGGTATTGAAGAGGAAGCTCTCCTGCGTGACGTAGCCGGTGTGGTCGCGCAGCCATTCCTTCGACAGCGATTCGATGGGATGGCCATCGAGGAGGATGCGGCCCCGATCCGTCTCGTAGAAGCGCGTGAGCAGGTTCAGCACGGTGGATTTTCCGGCTCCCGTCGGCCCGACGAGTGCGACGGTCATGCCCGGCTCCGCAATCAGCGTGATGCCCTGCACCGCCGGTGAATCGGGATCGTAGGAGAAGCCGGCATCCTGGAATTCCACGCGCCCTTTGAACTCCGCCGGCCGCTCGCCGTCGGTGATGTTCACCTCGTCGGGTAGGTCGAGGATGTCGAAGACGCGCTTCGCCGCGACCTTGCCGCCCACATAGATTTGGGTGAGGGCGTTGATCCGGGAGATCGGATCGAAAAGAAAGCCCCACGCCACCAGGAAGGCCATCGGGACTCCTACGTCCATCTTGCCATTGATGACCGACCAAGCACCGAAGGCCAGCATCAGGATGATACCGGATTCCGCGAGCAGCGAGACGCCTGGCCAGACCAGCGCCTGGCCTTTCATCACCCGCATGTGCTTCTCCCCGACATGGCGGCTGGCGGCATCGAAGCGGTCGAGCGCTTCGGGCTCCACGGTGTAAGCCTTGATTTGGCGGATGCCGGCCAGGTTGTCGTGGAGCAGGGCATTGAGCGCGGCGGAGGCTTCCGAGGATTCCCGCCAGCGCGGCTCGGCGCGCCTCGAATAGAGGGTGGTGATCAGGCCGATGATCGGCAGGGGAGCCAGTGTCACCAGGGCGAGTTCCCAGCTCTTGTAGAACATCCAGCCTGCCATGATGAAGAACTGGAGGATGGCGGGAATCGTCTGATCGATGGTTTCAACGATCACCCGGTCGGTGGAGGGCACGTCGCTGGCGACACGCGACATGATCTCCCCGGAGGAATTCGTGTCGAACCACTTGATCGGCAGCCGCTGCAACTTGTCGTAGAGTTTTTTCCGCAGGTCGTGGATCAGCCGTTGCTCCAAGGCGTTGTTGCCATAGGTGCGCAGGGTGAAGAGAACCTGGCGCAGGAAGATCGCGCCGACGCCGAATGCCGCCGTTTTGAAGAGCAGTTCGGAGCGGCCCTTTTTCATGACCTCGGTGACCAGCACCTCCGTCACGGTCGGCAGCACCAGCACCAGCACGGTGCAGAGGACGGCCATCGTCAGCGAGGTGGCGGCCCGCCCGGGGTAATGCAGGACGAGTTGGAAGACGCGCTTGAGAACGGCCATGCTGTCACCAAAAAGCCCCGGAATGCGGGCGATGCAAGGAAGATGCTTCGCTTCCCGCCATTCCCGTGTTAGGAAGACAGGGAAACCCAAAAATGCCCCGGACCCACATCCTCGCGCTCGATCAGGGGACTACCTCTTCGCGTGCCATTATCTTCGACCACGAAGGCCGGCAGGTGGCGATGAGCCAGAAGGAGTACCCGCAGCACTACCCCAAGCCGGGTCACGTGGAGCATGATCCCCTGGCGATCTGGGCGAGCCAGTGGTCCACGGCCGTCGATGCGATGGGCAAGGCCGACCTCTCGGCGCAGGATATCGCCGCCATCGGCATCGCCAACCAGCGCGAGACCACGCTGGTCTGGGACCGGGAGAGCGGGAAGCCGGTCTATCCCGCGATCGTCTGGCAGGACCGGCGGACCGCTAGCGAGTGTATGCGGCTCAGGGCCGAGGGTTTGGAGCCGCTCTTCGCCGAGCGCACCGGCCTGCGGCTCGATCCCTACTTCTCGGGCCTCAAGATCCGTTGGATCCTCGACAATGTGGAAGGCGCGCGGTCGAAGGCGGACGCGGGCAAGCTGATGTTCGGCACGGTCGATACCTGGTTGCTGTGGCGGCTCACCGGCCGGACCGTGCATGCCACGGATGCCAGCAATGCTTCGCGCACTCTCCTCTTTAATATCCATCGCGGGGTATGGGACGACGAACTCCTGGAGATCCTCACCATCCCGCGTTCGATGCTGCCGGAGGTGAAGGACAGCAGCGGGATCTTCGGCGAATCGCAGGAGGGAATCCCGATCGCGGGCATCGCCGGTGACCAGCAGGCCGCCCTCTTCGGCCAAGGCTGCTTCTCGCCGGGCATGGCGAAAAATACCTACGGCACCGGCTGCTTCATGCTGATGAATACCGGCGATGAAGCGGTCACCTCACGGAACAACCTCCTTACCACCGTCGCTTGGCGGCTCGGGGGAAAGATCCAGTATGCGCTGGAGGGCTCGGTCTTCATGGGCGGCGCGGTGATCAAGTGGCTGCGCGATGACCTGAAGCTCGTCCGTTCGGTGGAGGAGTGCAATGAGCTGGCCGCCGTCCACCGTGACAGCGCGGGCATGTACATCGTGCCGGCCTTCACCGGCCTCGGCGCGCCGCATTGGGATCCGCATGCCCGCGGTGCCATCATCGGCATGAACCGGGCCTCGGGCCGCGAGACCTTCTGCCGCGCCGCGATCGAGTCGATCGCCTACCAGAGTGCGGAGCTCGCCGAGTGCATGGCCGCGGACAGCGGGATCCCGCTCAAGGGCCTTTTGGTCGATGGCGGCGCGGCCAATAGCGACCTGCTCCTTCAATTCCAATCCGACATCCTCAGCGTGGAAGTACGACGCCCCAAGTATGTCGAAAGCACCGCCACCGGTGCCGCTTGGCTGGCGGGCCTCGGCGTTGGCTTTTGGAAGAGCCGCGAGGAGCTGGTCTCCCGCCGTGAGATGGGCCGGGAGTTCTCGCCATCGCGCCCGAAGTCCGAGACGGATCTCCTGATGGTCGGCTGGCGTCGCGCCGTCGAACGTTCGAAACACTGGGCTGATGACGCGCTCTGACCATCTCGCCGCGCTGGAGTCGGAGGACTTCGACATCTGCATTGTGGGCGGCGGGGCGACCGGTCTTGGCGCAGCCGTCGATGCCGCCTCGCGCGGCCACCGCGTTGCCCTCGTCGAGCAGGATGACTTCGCCAAGGGCACCTCCTCGCGCTCGACCAAGCTGGTCCACGGCGGTGTGCGTTATCTCAAGCAGGGCAATATCCCGCTGGTGATGGACGCCCTGCGCGAGCGCGGCCGGTTGGCGCGGAATGCTCCCCATCTGGTCCACGACCTCGCCTTCGTGATCCCCACCTATCATTGGTGGGAAGGTCCTTTCTACGGCATTGGCATGAAGGTCTATGATGGCCTCGCCGGGAAGCTCGGCTTCGGCCCCAGCCATATCCTTTCGAAAGAGGAAACCCTCGAGCGCATCCCGACCATCGAGCCCGAAGGCCTGACCGGCGGCGTGATCTATCACGATGGCCAGTTCGACGACGCGCGCCTCGCCATCCACCTCGCCATGACCGCCGTGGAGCAAGGCGCGAAGCTGGCGAACCGGGTGAAGTGCATCGGGCTCCTCAAGGAAGACGGCCGCCTCCGTGGCATCGAAGCCAAGGACAGCGAGACCGGCCGCCGCTTCACCATCCGCGCGCGCTGCGTGATCAATGCCACCGGCATCTTCGTCGATGAACTCCGCAAGCACGACGATCCCGATGCCGCGAGCATCGTCGCGGTCAGCCAAGGCGTGCACCTTGTCCTGCCCAAGCATTTCCTCCCGGGCGAGACCGCGATCATGATCCCGCGCACCGCCGATGGTCGCGTGCTCTTCGCCGTGCCATGGCATGACCGCGTCGTCGTCGGCACCACCGATACGCCCTTGCGCGACAAGCTTCTCGAACCGCGAGCCCTGCCGGAAGAAATCGCCTTCATCATGATCCACGCCGCGCAGTATCTCACCCGCGATCCAGGGCCGGATGACGTGCTCAGCGTCTTTGCCGGGCTGCGGCCGCTGGTGAAGTCGGGGGAGGGGACCAAGACCGCCAGCCTTTCGCGCGATCACACCATCCTGATCGGTGACAGCGGCTTGATCACCATCACCGGCGGCAAGTGGACCACCTACCGCAAGATGGCGGAGGATGTCGTCGGGCGGGCGGAGGAAGTGGCTGACTTGGAGAAGCGACCTTGCCGCACCGAGGACCTGCCGATCCACGGCGCGACCTCCGAGCCCATCGCGGAAAACAATTTGAAACCCTACGGCAGCGATGCTGCCGCCATCCGCGCCATGGGTGAAACGGAGCGCGTCCATCCCGGTCTCGATCTCACCGTGGCGGAGGTGCGCTGGCACGCCCGCATGGAAATGGCGCGCAGCGTGGAAGACGTGCTCGCGCGCCGCAGCCGCTGCCTCCTCCTCGATGCCCGTGCCGCCATCGCCGCGGGGCCAGCCGTCGCGCGCATCCTCGCTGCGGAGCTGGGCAAGGGCAACGTTTGGGAATGGGCGCAAAGCAGCGATTTCACCGCGCTGGCCCGCGGCTACGTTTTCGGGGATCCCGCGAGCACGGGTTGATTTGGCGGCGGAGTGCTTGTTAGGATCCGGCCGTGCTGCTCCAGGTTTGGGAAATCCTCGGGACCTTCGTGTTCTGCGTCTCCGGCGCGCTCGCCGCGCGTGAGAAGGAGATGGATTGGTTCGGGATGTTTGTCCTGGCCTTGCTCACCGGGACGGGCGGCGGCTTGCTGCGCAGCGTGCTGATCGGTGATATCCCGCCTCTGATTCTCACGAATCCCCTGTTCTTCGGGGTCGCGGCTGCCGGGACATTGGTCGCCTTGGCCGGTGCGGAACATTGGCAAAGGATGCGCCGCGCGGTGTCGGTGCTGGATGCCTTCGGGCTCGGGTTGTTCACGGTCACGGGGATGCGGATCGCACAAGCGCACGGCCTGCCGTGGTGGTCCTGCCTCGCGCTCGGCGTGATCAGCGCGACCTTCGGCGGCCTCTTGCGCGACGTCTTGCGGAACGAGATCCCGCTCGTCCTCCGAAAGGAAATCTACGCGACCGCCTGCATCATCGGCGGCCTCGCGCTACTGGGTATGGATCTGTTAGGCTGGCACGAGGGTGTGGTCCTCGGCGTGACCACCTTGATCATCGTGACCATCCGCTTGCTGGCGATCCGCTATGCGATCCACCAGTCGGGGTGAGGAAGAGGTCCGCCTGCTCCTTATTGCTCCGTCCCGAAGTAATGCTCCAGCGCTTCCACGCAGCCCTCGCTGTGCGTCGCCCGGCACGGATACCCTCCTCCCGAAACCACGTGGGCGCGGATATCCGCCACCGCATTCCCCGGACAGGCGAACATCGCTGCCACCCCCGGGCTCAGCATCTCGAAATCATTGTGGCTGTCCCCGATCGCGAAGGTTTGCGCCGCCCCCAGCCCGAAATGCCGTGCCACTTCCGCCAAGCTACTACCCTTCTGGTACTTCTTGTGCCCGAAGCGCAGCCAGATCGAATTCCGCTGCCAGCCCAGATCCGGATCGCCGGCGGCCAAGGCCACCACCCGTTCCATGATCCATGCCATTTCTTCCTCGGTCCGTGAGATCAGCCCGGCCGGATCGCCCGGCTGCTCGATCCAGGTCGCACCGGTGTGCTCCTCCACCTCGCGGCGGATCGCATCGAGGGTCCCGCCGACCTGCTTCAAGAAGCGGTGCAGCTCCAGCGCGCACTCCGTATTCCACGGATCGAGAGGAGTCCACCGCCCGGAGGGGTGCGGCAGCCAGATCTCCCGCTCCCGCGCCACCACCCAATCCGGTGTGAAGGGAAAACGGCTCTCCACCAGGCCCTCCACCACGTGCGCGATCGAGCGCCCGGTATTGATGCCCCATAGCGCGCCCTTCTCGCGGCGCAGCCGCTCCAAGGTCCGGAACAGCCGCAGGCTCACCGGTGGATCGTCGGCCGGGTGGTGCAGCGTGCCATCGAAATCGAAGGACAGGATGGCTCCGGGCAGGGCAGGCGGATCAAGCGGCTTCACCCCCCCGGGCATAGCCACCTGAGCGCCCTGGTCAAGGGCAAGCCCCCGACGTTTCCGCCGCCGCCCGCCATCGATTGAAGTAGCTCACTCCTCCTGAATCTCCTCCGCGCGAGGCGGCTCTTCCTCCACCGGCTGCGCCTTCAGCACCTCTTCCTCCACTGGTTCCGCCTTCGGCGGATTCGGCATCACCGGCCGGGCCGGCGGCGGAGTTTCTTCTTCCACGGGCAGCGCCCGCATCGGTTTCACCAGCACCGGCTTGCTCTCCGGCTCGGGTTTGGGTGCAGGCGGCGTATCCGGCCTCGCGGAAGCCTGGGCCGGCGGCGGATTGCGGCGCATCCGGATCTCCACCCGGCGGTTCGGCGCCTGCTCGTCCACCGTCCCGGAAGCCACCAGCGGCCGGGCCATCCCGTAGCCGCGCGGCATGATCCGCTCACCGCTCATCCGCAGTGAATTGACCAGATACTCGCGCACCGCCTCGGCCCGGCGGTGGGACAGGCTCACATTGTAAGCCTCCCCGCCGTAGAGGTCGGAATAGCCCTCGATCCAGCAATACAGGTTCGGATTCCGGTCGATGATCAGTGCCAGCTTCATCAGCCCCACCTTTGCGCCCTGCCGCAACTCGGCGCTGTTGTATTCGAAAAGCAGGTCGCTCGGCAGCATCGTCTTCTTGCCGACCAGCACGTCTTGCGAAAGTCCGGCCATCTCCTGCAGGGTCACTACCCCGTCCAAGGTCCCGGATTCGACCTTCCCGCCCGCGCCCTTCTTGAGAAGGTCCTCGGCGAAGCGGTTCAGATTCGAGTCATCCACCACGCTCGCGCCCGGATCCACGACGATCTGGGAATCCGCCGCCAGCGGCAGCGTGTTGTCCGTCCGGCCCAGTTCCGGCATCGTCGTCGCCAGATCGATCCCTGCGGCCGGATCGACCACCACGCCGTTGGTATCGCCCGCCATCGCCGGATTCTCCAGGCGCACGGCGAATTCCGGCTCGGCCACATCGGGCTTCAGCTCCATTTCCGTGTCCTGCGGCAGCTTCGCGATCACATCCAGCTCATCCAGCAGCTTGGCCGTGGAAGGCGGCGGGACGACCACTTCTTCCGGCACGATGAGATCTTGCTCCGGAGGCAGCACTTCCACCGGTTCCTCGCTCACCGGGGCGGTGACGATTTCTTCAGACGGCAGCACCCCGCGGGAGATCTTGATGTGGCCCAGTGCGAAAAACGCCGCTACGTGCAGCAGCACGGCAATGAAAAACGCCACCGCCACCCACCAGCCCATGTTGTCCGGGCCGGGCAGGCGCAGCGGGGTACGTTCGCGCGCGGCGCGCCATCCGTAGCTGTTCTCCACGGGCGGACTATACGCGCGGGATGGCCCCTGACAATCACCGGCTTGCGATCCGTCTTGCGGCTTGGCACCGCCCGTGCTGGAATCGGGTGCTATGCCTGCCAAGAAAGCTGCGAAGAAGGTGGCCACCAAAGCCGCTTCCGAAGTAACCGCCAAAAAGGCTGCGAAGAAAGCCGCGAAAAAGGCCCCGAAGGCCGCCGCTGCCGATACTCCCGCCCCCCGAAACCGGCCAAGCTTGCCAAGAACACGGACAAGGACGTCGCCAAAGCCGCCTACCTCAACTACAGGAGCCGCGTGGAACAAGGGTTCCACGGCGATCAGCTCGGCGACTGGCTCGCCGCGGAAAAAGGAGCGGATTGAGGGTTCCAGTCTGTGCAAGGGGCGGAATGACGAATTCCGAATTTCCGAATGACGAATGACGAATGGCTTGTGGAGAAGAAGAGCGGCTGACGCCCGGATATCCACCTTCTCTCAAGCCCACACTTCATTCGACATTCGAAAATTCTGCATTCGTCATCGGCCTCCCGCCCACCCTGACCCGCTTTGGGCTTCCCCGCGCCGGTCATCGCGCCGAAGCTCGCCGCGTGAACTGTTCCTCCCTTGGCATCGGCCTGGCCGGACTCGGCACCGTCGGCTCCGGCGTTGTCCTCGCCCTTGAACGCAATTCGAAGCTGATCTGCGACCGCACCGGCGGCCTCGTGAGCTTGGAGGTGGCGAAAGTCCTCGTCCGCGACCTCGCCAAGGTCCGGCCCGTCAGCGTTCCGGAGGAGAAGCTCACCACCTCCTGGAAGGACCTCGTGGAAGATCCCGCCGTGGACATCGTCGTCGAGTTGATCGGCGGCACCAGCGATGCCTTCGAAATCGTCTCCGCCGCCCTGAAGGCCGGGAAACCCGTCGTCACCGGCAACAAGGCCCTGCTCGCCGAGCGCGGCGTCGAACTTTTCGCCCTCTCCAAGCAGCACGACGCCCCGATCCACTTCGAGGCCGCGGTCGCCGGCGGCATCCCGATCATCAAGACGGTCCAGGAGTCCTTCATCGGCAATCGCATCCACTCGATCACGGGCATCATCAACGGCACCTCGAATTACATCCTCGAGCGGATGACGACGGCCGGCTTGGAATTCACCGCCGCCCTTGCCGAGGCCCAGGCGCTGGGTTACGCCGAGGCCGACCCCGCGCTCGACGTGAATGGTTGGGACGCCGCCCACAAGGCGATCCTCCTCGCCACCCTCGCCTACGGCTTCCCGATCGACCCCGCGAAGGTCCACGTCGCCGGCATCGAGCAGGTCCGCCCCATCGATATCGAATTCGCGACCCGCCTCGGCTACGTCGTGAAGCTGCTGGCCGTGGTCCGCGAGCACCCGGATGGCTCCGTCGAATTGCGCGTCCAGCCCTCCTTCATCGCCAAGACCCACATCCTCGCCAGCGTCCACGGAGTCTTCAATGCCGTCGCCGTCCATGGTGATGCCGCCGGCGAATCGCTCTTCTACGGCCGCGGTGCCGGTCAGGATCCCACCGCCTCCTCCGTCGTCGCCGACCTCGTCGAGGCCGCCCGCTCGCTCCGCCAGCCCACCGGCCACCGCGGCTTCCTGCCCTATCGCGAGACCGGCGTGCTCCTGCCCGTCGAGGACACGGAAACCGCCTACTACGTCCGCTTCGACGTCACCGACCGCCCCGGCGTCATCGCCGAGGTCGCCCGCGCCCTTGCCGATGCCGGGATCGGCATTTCCGGCACCCACTCCCCGGTCAAGCCCGACCAACCCGACGCCGCCTTCCTCGACATGGTCTTCATCCTCCACACCTGCAACTTCGGCCTCCTGCAAGACACGCTGAAGAAGGTGGAAGCTCTCGATTGCATCAACAGCGCTCCGGTGGTGTTCCGGATCGAGAAGCTTTGACTGGCAATAGGGCGCAGGAACTGCAAAGGGAAGGGCAGCGCATGGCGGTCGAAATTCAAAAGCTGGGCATCGCCGGGTACCGGCAATTCCAAGAAACCTTCTTCGATTTCACGGATCCCAAAACGGGAAAGCCGCTGCGGAAGATCTGCTTCATCGGCGGAAACGGGACGGGGAAGTCTACCTTGTTAAAATTACTTTGGAGGATTTTTGAACCGGGAGCCGAATTGCCGAAGTCTCCTCAAAGAGGCCTTATTCTGTCGTTTTTGAAAGAAGAGGCTCTTCTTTGGTCGGAGGCTTTCTTTTCTGATCAAACCTTTAGTCAGTCGGGAGACGAGGCCGCTGAGGATTTATGGGCGCTAGCCTTGAGCCTCAAGGCATCAAATGAGCTGATAGGACTTCGGAGTCTCCCGCGAGGTGAGCGCAGTGGCCGTCCAGTCACGGGCGACATTGCGAGAACTAGATGTTTATATTGTCCGGCCGATAGCGAACAGGGATTCTTCCCTGAACAGCTTAGGGATGTTCCGAGCACTAATTTGGATGCGGCTTTGAAATGGGATACCGATCATGGTGTTCGCCGGGTCGTAGGCCAAGGCACGGTTTACCTATTCTGGCTGGAACTCATGGCGACGATCAAGGATCGAGAGGCGAAACTCATTGCCTATCAGAAAATTGAGTCTAACAGGGAGCGGACGATTCGGGAAGTTGAAGAGGAGTTCCTTGAAGGTAATCCAGATATCCTCAAGGAACTCGCTGATTTCTGGGATGTAATTTTGGGCAAAGCTGGCTTAGAGTTCGATTATAAGAATGCCTCTGTCCCGATTCAGCTCACCGACAATCTCAAGGCCTATATTCGTCTGAAGCGATCTGAAGAGCGCATTCCTTATGTCGATCTCAGCACCGGTCTCCGAAATTTCATCCTCAAGCTCGGCCACATCTTCACTATGTTTCGCGGCAAGCCTGAGAATGGCGGCGTCCTCTTGATTGATGAGCCTGAAAACAGTCTTTATCCCGACTTCCTCTTCGATCTCGTTGGTCACTACGAGCGTGCCGCGCCGGGAGCCCAGATCTTCATGGCTACCCACAGCCCGATAATTGCGGCACAATTCCGACCGGAGGAGCGCTTCATCCTGGAGTTTGACGAAAACGGCGGTGTAACGGTGCGCAACGGCGTCACACCCGAGGGCGACGATCCCAATGACGTGCTTATGCGAGACTTCGCCGTGCGCACGCTCTACGGGCCAAAGGGCCTAGAAAAGTGGAAGCGCTTCCGCGAACTCGACCGCGTGATCCAGGAAGAAACCGATCCCGCCACACGCCGGGTGCTACTCAAGGAGTACATGGATCTCGGCAAAGCCTACAACTTCTCCCCTGATGAAGTTCCTGCGTAAGCGGTCCGGGGACCTCGAGGCCTACCTCGAACTGACCTACGAGAACCGCTCTCAGCGAGATCAAGCTCGGGAGCTTCTCGTGCATCTTCAGTACGGTTTCTGCGCCTACTCAGAGCGCTACCTCAAACCTTTGGATAGCGTCGAAGTCGAGCACTTCGATCCGCGCAAAAAGAACAGCGACGGGGACAGTATTGCCAATTGGCACGCCGTCCTTCGCTGGATGAATGCTCACAAGGCAAGGAAGATCGAGCCATTCCTACCTCTGCCCGAACTCGCCGAACTTGAGGTGGATCGTTTCACCTATGAACGCGGAGAATTCATCTGCGCAGAAGGGGATATCGAGGCAATCAACCTTCTGGAGTTTTTGGGAGTCAACCGTCCGGAGGTTTTCGAAGAGCGGGCGAAGCATGTGAAGCGGGTTAGGCGAATGCGAGAGTTGTGCAAGACGGAGGAGGAGTTCCGGACATTTCTAATTGATGTCTCACCCGACGACCTTTCGTTTCCCACGGCGCTTGAGGCGGAATTGGGAATACCCGCATTTGAGTGGATTCTTGAGGCCAATGCCGCTTCATGAATGCGGTGCAGTCAGGTTAGATCGACGGTTGATAGGGCCGCCGGAGTAGCGCGCGTCGAGTCAAAACCACAAGCCCTTCACTCCCTTTTCACGCTTCCCCCTTGCCCTCGATCTAACAATTTCGCATCCATCGATCGATGGATCATGCGTCATCTGCTCTGCTCCGCTGGATCTTGCCCGTAGTGGCAGGTGCAGGGGTAGCGATCGGGATCGGCCGCGTCACCCGCCAACCGCCTGCCTCGGAAAATCCCCCGGCATCCGCGGCGACGCCAGCAATCGAAGCCGCGACCTTGCCGGACGATCCGGAGATCATCTGCTTGGCCGCGCTTGCCGGCCGCACAGCGGAGGCTCGCGCCAAGGTCGCGGAGCTGGTGAAGGCCGGCGCGGAGGATGAGGAGATCGTCAAGTGGCTTGCCCCGATCCTGCTGGCCGATCCCGCATGGCTGGACGAGTTCATCCTCACCATGCCGGAGGCGCGCCGCATCGAGCTGGCCCGGCTCGCGATCAGCAGGGTTGGCGGGCTTCATCCGGATGCCGTGTGGGAGCTGATCCGACGCTCGCCCTACGCCAGCACCGCTGTGCGCGCCCCGAGGTCCGCGGAGATCCTCGAGGTTCCCCCGGGAATGCTTCTGCTCGAGGGATTCACCGGCTCGCCCATGGCCGCGGAGGTTGTCTTCGATCCCGCCTCGGGATTTACCGGTGCCGGTCCAGGCCTGGCTAGAGCGGCGCTCTCTGCGGAAAGCCGTCCGTCCTTCTTAGTCGTCGCCGAAAACCCGGCATGGCGTCATGCCTTCGCGGATCGATGCCCAGGGTTCCTCCGCGGAGACATCCTCCGGGTCCGGATCGGCCTCCAGGCCCTCCGCCAGCACGGCCGGGGAGAGAATGGCGTGGAAAACCAGCGTCTCCTCAAAAGGATTAAAGGTCGCGTGCACCACCCCCGCGGGCAGGTGGGCGATCTCGCCGGGGCCGAGAATCCGGTATTCATCCCCGACCCACTGCTCGGCCCGGCCGGAGACGACGTGGATGATCTCCTCGCGATGCGGATGGCGGTGGAAGGGGTGGCAGTGGCCGGGCAGCATGGTGGCGCGGACCATCAGCAGCTTTTCCGCAGCCACGAGGTCCGGGCGGCAGAGCCATTCGTTGTGAGTCCAAGGGTTGGTCTCGAGGATCGGCTCACCAGCCTGGACGAAGCGCTTCATATCGGATCTGCACTCTCGGTGAGACGCGGCGGAGGCGGCAAGTCTTACAAGGACAAGTCGGGATATTCAAAATCCACATTTCCCGTTCTTGATTGGGAATCGCCAGCAGCTATCATGGAGGGATGCCCGTCGCCCTCGAAATGGAGATCCGTCGCAGCCACGTCGTCCGCGGCGATGAGGTGGACGACCGCGAGTGGATCCAGGCGAGCCCGCTCTGCCCGCTGCTCGCCCAGCATCACATCGCGCACGTTGGTTTGCTGGAAGCGAGCGAGCCCTTCGAGATCGCGCGCCCGGACCAGTCCGGCACCTTCATGCTCGCCTGCCTGAGCGGCGGCGGGCTGGTGAAAGTGGACGGCCAGTGGAAGCGAGTCGCCGCGGGTCAAGCCTGCCTGCAACCGCCCTTCGTAAGCAACGAGATGAAGACGACCGGCCGCGAGCCGTGGCGGATCTGCTGGGTGCGCTACCGCGAATCGCGCGAGTCGAACCCGATCGTCTCCGCCGCCTCGCCGGTGCTGGGTACCTACGACCCCCAACCGCTTCTCCACGCGATCCAGGGCCTGCACGCCGAGTGCAAGGGCGAGGCCGCTCCAGCGATGCTTCACCTCTGGACCGAGCTGATCCACTCCTACGTCCTGCGCTTCGCCCAGCCGCACCAGGCGGACGCCCGTCTATGGAAGCTGTGGGAGGCGGTGCAGAACTCGCTGGAGTATCCATGGAGCCTGGAGGAACTCGCGCACCGCGCCTGTGTTTGCAAGGAGCACCTGCGCCGATTGTGCCGGAATGAACTCGGCCGCAGCCCGATGCAGCAGGTCACCTTCCTGCGCATGCAGCAGGCGCGCCACCTCCTCGCCACCACCGATGAGAAGGTCGAAACGATCACGCGGCAGATCGGCTACACGAATCCGCACACCTTCTCGAATACCTTCAAGAAGTGGATCGGCTGGCGGCCTTCCGAGCAGCGCCGCTGAAGAATCCACATGTCCGTATCGCTTCTGCTGCCCTTGGGAGGAAGTCCTTTCGCGAAGCGGTAGGAGTGGCAGTCTATTCCCCGCTCTATCCAACCCATGATTCCCGGATTTTCCCGCATCGCGGCCCTGCTGCTGGCCGTTTCGGGCGCACACGCCGCGCCGCCCGTCTTCTATCTCCAGTCGAAGGAGCCGATCGGGGATTCCGCAACCCGCGAGCCGATGCCCGGCGATGCGGACCTGCAGAAGGCCGATGCCGTCCTGCTCACGAACGGCACTTGGACCGCGGAGGAGCGCGCCCGCATCGCTGCTTACGTCGCGCGGGGCGGAGGAGTGGTGCTGGTTCACGATGCGATTGCCGCCTCCCCCTGGACCAAGGGCGAGGTCAAGCGCTGGGCAGGTGAAGTGCCGCTCTTCTTCACCCCGCCGGGCCGCGAGGACCTGGTCACGAAGGGCGTCTCGAACTTCGACATCGCGGACGAGATGTTCCATAGCCTCGAGCCGGAACCGGGCGCGAAGGTGCTCGCCACGACCTGGACGCCTAACAAGAAGCACCTCAAGGGCACCGACCCGCAGCCCTACGTCTATGGCGTCTCGCCGATGATCTGGTCCCAGGAGCACGACAAGGGCCGGGTGGTCTTCTTCGTGCCGGGCAAGAATGCCGAGACGCTGAAGCACCCGGCGATCCGGGCGATGCTGCGGCGTTCACTCTCGTGGGCGGCCAAGTGCGAGAATCCGGACGAGTTCAATACCAAGGAAGATCTCGCCTCCCTGGCCTATCCGCCGGGCGGGCCGCTCTCGCCGCGGAAGGCGATCGAAACGCTGCAGGTGCATCCGGACTTCAAGGTTGGACTGGCCGCCGCGGAGCCGCTGATCTCGAAGCCCCTCAATATCGATTGGGACAGCCGCGGGCGGATGTGGGTGGTGGAGAGCCTCGAGTATCCGGAAGGCAAGGAAGGCGGCGGCGCCGAGTCGATGTATTCGGTGTGGCAACGGGAGACTTCCCTGCCGAAGCCTGCACCGGTCAAGCGGGCCGGCCGCGACCGTATCTCCATGCTGGAAGATACGGATGGCGATGGCGTGATGGATCGCAAGAAGGTCTTCGCGGAGGATCTCGATCTCGCCACCAGTTTCTGCTTCTACCGGGACGGCGTCATCGTGGCGCAACCGCCCGAGATCCTGTTCCTGCGAGATGCGAATGGCGACGGTGTCGCGGACGAGCGGCGGGTTCTCTACAGGGGGCTCGGCACCTTCGACCGTCATGCCGTGTTGAACAACCTGCGCTGGGGTCTGGACGGCTGGGTCTATGCGACCCACGGCTATTCGAGCTCGCCGAAGGTGACTTCGGAGGATGGCGCCAAGGACTTCGGGGCGATCGGTTCGGGCATCCTGCGTTTCCGGCCGGACGGCTCGGGCATCGAGATGGTGAGCGCGAAGAGCGGGAACTGCTGGGGCGTGGAGATGACCTCGGATGGGGAGCTGTTTTTCACCCAGCCGACCTCGGGCGATCTGGTCATGCACGTGCCGGTCTCGGACCGGATCATGGCGGAGGGTGGCATGGGCCGGGAACCCTCGTGGCAGGCGATGGTGCACCTGCGCCCGGTGAAGCCGTTGATGTCCTGGGAAGAGATCGTGGAGAATCAGCCGAACGACGTGATCGGTTCCTTCACCGCGGCCTGCGGGTGCGCCGTCTATGAGGGCGGCTCTTGGCCGGACGCATGGACCCGCGGCTACTTCACCGCCGAGCCGACGGTGCACATCCTGCACCATGAGGCACTCTCCCCGGATGGCGCGACCTTCTCCGCGGCCAAGACGCGCGAGGAGGAATTTTCGGCCACCCGGGATTTCTGGAGCCGGCCCATCGACACCCGCATCGGACCGGATGGGCAGCTCTACGTGATCGATTTCTACAACCAGGCGATCCTCCACAACGACCCGCGCGGGCCGATCCATCTTTGGTACAATCAAGCCGCCCGCCCGGACCGCGACCACTACTTTGGCCGGATCCAGCGGTACTCGCACAAGGACTCGAAGCCATTGCCGAAGGCCGATCTAACGACTCTTGATGGCCAGCTCGCCGCGCTCGGACACCCGAACCGCGAGATCCGCTTCAAGGCCCAGCGCTTGATCGAAGAGAGCGACGTGAAGGGTGCCGCAGCCCGTCTCGCGGATGCCGAGGGCGTGGCCAGACTGCACGCGCTGTGGATCCGCTCTGCTGCCGGTGTCTTGAAGCCGGAAGAACTCGTCGCCGCGATGGGCGATGCCGATACCACCCTGCGGGTGACGGTGGGTCGGGTGATCGGAGCGCATCCGGAACTTGCGAGCGCCCCTGTGCTCGCCGAGATGGCCGAGCGCCTGCCGCAGGAAGCCGATGCGCGCGTACGCCTGCAATGGCTCGCGGGCCTTCCGGCGGATGCCGCCCTGCCCGCGGAGGTGCTGGTCGATCTACAGGCGAAGGCCGATGAACGCTGGACCCGCGCCGCGATTTCCCGTCTCGCGCGGAAGCAGCCGGCGCAGGTCCTTGCCGCGGCATTGGCCGCCGGTGAGCCGGACAAGCAGGCCCCGTTGGTCGCGCAGCTGTTCGACGGCTTCAGCGGCGATGGAGCCATCCTGCCGGCGATGCTGGAAGCGATCGCCAAGTCCGGCGAGAAGAGCCCGCAGATCGCGGTGGCCTCGCTTGCCTCGCTGCGTGGTCGCCAGCTTCCGCTCACTCCGAAGCTCACCGCGGCGATGGAAGAGCTTGCCGCCAGCCCCTCCCCGCAGATCGCGGCGGCGGCCCTGCCCTTGTCCGCGATCCCGTGGAGCGAGCAGGGAATCCCGGCCAAGGTCGAGGCCGCGGTGAAGCGGATTCTCGCCGCTGCTCCAGGGGATCCGCAGATCCTCGTTTCACTCGGCACCTTGCCCGGCATGCCCGCCGAATTGGTGACCGCCCTGAATGCCGGACTCACCCGCGAGTCCCCACAGCGCGGTGCGATCCTGGATGCAGTGCTCGCGAATTCTTATACGGGGGCCACCAAGCTGGTCCTCGCGGTGTTGCCCTCGCTGCCCGCCACCGAAAAGGCCCGCGCAATCGAGGCCCTGCTCGGCCGCCCCGCTTCCGCGATGGCTCTGAGCGATGCCCTGAATGACGGAACGCTCTCCGTGCAGATCACCGGCACCCCCGTGATCGCACGCCTCGCCGACCATCCGGATGCCTCGGTGAAGGAACACGCCGCGCCGATGATCAAGCGCCTCCGTGGCGCGGTGGAGGCGAAGGACGCGATCATCGCCCGCCTGCTGCCTGAGGTGAGCAAGCCGGGCAACCCGGAAACGGGCAAGGCGCTCTACGCCGCCTGCGCCGTCTGCCACAGTTTCCGCGGCGAGGGCACCCTGATCGGCCCCGTGCTGGAAGGCATCGGCGTGCACGGGGTGGAGGCCCTGCTTACCAACATCGTCGATCCGAACCGCGAGGTCGAGCCCAGCTATCACGTCTGGAACATCTCCACCACCGATGGCCGCACGCTCTCGGGCTTCGTCAGCCGGGAGACCGAGGGCAGCCTCTTCATCAAGAGCGCGGGCGGCGAGACCGAGATCCCGCGCGGCCAGATCACAAGCCGCACGGATACCGGAAAGTCGCTGATGCCGGAGGGCTTCGAAGGCTTGGGTGCCGATACCCTTCGCGATCTGATCGCCTACCTGCGCTCCGGGGAGCAGCGCTTTCACACCTTGCCCTTCGGCAAGGCCGCCACTGCCGATGGCAGCCGCGGTGTCTATCTCTCGCACGAGACTCCCGGCGATCAGGTCAGCCTCAGGAAATACGGCCTGATCGAGGAGCGCGGCGTGCCCTTCCACCTCCAGGATCCGGCGGCGGCTTCGGACGGGAAAAGCGTGATCGTGCTGAAGGGCGGGATGGACCCGCGTGCGGTTAGCAAGGCGATGCCGCAGCGGGTCGAGATTCCCGTGGGCTTTGCCGCGGGGCGGCTGCACCTGCTGGGCGCGGTCGCCGGCTGGGGCTTTCCGGCGGCGAATGACCGGGTCCCCTTGGTCGAGATCACGATCTACTACAGTAGTGGTAGCACGGAGAAGATCGTGCTGCGCAATGGCATCGACTTCGCCGACCACGCGGGCCGAATCGATGTCGCGGGATCGGCCTGGACGAACTTGGTCAGCCGTGGCCAGATGCGCTACCTCTGGCGCGATCTCAAGCAGCCCGCTGCCACCATCGAGAAGATCGTGCTGGCCAGCGCCGACCGGCCTGCGGCCCCGCTGATCGCGGCGATCACCTTCGAGTCCGCGGACAAGGAAGGGAAGATGATGCCCGCACCGGCCGAGGGCGGACCGCTGCCGGTGAACGGGACATCGCTGCCCGAAAAGCGCGAGACCGGAGCCTTGCGAGTTCTGCTTGCGGGCGGCGGAAGCTCTCATGACTTCGGCACATGGTATGATCGCGAGGACCAGCAAATCCTGCGCGATGCAGGCGGAATGACGACGGCTTACACGTCGGATCCAGCAGAGGCAGTGGAGTTGTTGGAGCGGGCGGATGTGCTGCTTTTCAGCTCGAACGACGCGGCCTACGCGAAGAGCGAACCCTTCCGGAAGGCCTTCGATGCTTTCGTGGCGCGCGGTGGTGGCTTGGTCCTGCTCCATCCCGCCACATGGTACAACTGGCCCGATTGGCCCGCCTACAACAAGGCCTTCGTCGGCGGCGGTTCGCGGGCGCATGATCCGCCGGGGGAGTTCACCCTGAGCGTGGTGAAGCCGGAGCATCCGGTCGTCGCAGGAGTGAGCAAGGAATTCAAAATTCGCGACGAGCACTACCAGATCGGGATCGATCCGGCGGCGAAGGTGGAGGTCTTGGTGGAGACTTCCGTCTCGGCACAGACGGGGAAGAAGCACCCCTCGGTGTGGATCACGGCGCATCCGGAGTGCCGGATCGTGTGCATCGCGCCCGGGCATGACGAGGCGGCGCACCGGCTGCCGGATTTCCGGAAGCTTTTAGGGAACGCGGTGAAGTGGGCGGGAGAGAAGTAAGCGATAAGGAGCCGGGGCAAGGGCCGAGCTACCGGAAGGGCTTGAGGAGGGGGAGCCGCGCAAGTTTGCATTTGAAGGTTGCGGATTGAGACGGTCGTCCAGAATGCTTCGGTAACGTTATCGGCATGATTCGCGGATTAAGAAATCCGGTGGATGTGCCGTATCCTCCGGCCATGTCATCCTCTTCCTCGCTCTTCCCGCTCGATTCACCGCGGCTTGGCCGCCGTTCCTTTCTCGG
Source organism: Luteolibacter sp. Populi (assembly GCF_040801775.1). GTDB lineage: Bacteria > Verrucomicrobiota > Verrucomicrobiia > Verrucomicrobiales > Akkermansiaceae > Haloferula. Next base: position 3,077,538 of record NZ_CP161812.1, on the reverse strand, counting down.
AGCCTCCAGCTCGATGCTGGCAGCGCTCGGCATGGGGCGGGTGCTAGCGCAGGGGGTGCGCGAGAAGCCTTCCTTCCCGGACTATCCTTTCCAGCTCGGCGTGGCCTCGGGCGATCCGGCGGCGGATGGCTTCGTGCTGTGGACGCGGCTCGCACCGCAGCCGCTCGCGGGCGGTGGGATGCCGGACGAATCGATATGGGTCCACTGGCGGGTGGCGGAGGACGAGCGGATGAGCAAGGTGGTGGCGAGCGGCAAGGAGATCGCCAGCCCGGATTGGGCGCACTCGGTACATGTGGAGGTGACCGGCTTGCGACCGGACCGCTGGTATTGGTACGAGTTCAAGGCCGGCGCGGAGATCAGCCAGCGCGGGCGGACGCGGACCTTGGAAAGACCGGATCGTCCGGCGGAGGAAACCTCGGTGCTGAAGATGGCCTTCGCGTCATGCCAGCACTTCGAGTCCGGCTTCTTCACGGCCTACCAGCACATGCTGGCGGAGAGCCCCGACATCGTCTTCCACCTCGGCGACTACATTTACGAAGGCCCGGGCAGCGAGGGCAAGGTCCGCAAGCACCTCGGCGCGGAGATCATGACGCTGGCCGACTACCGCAACCGTCACGCGCAGTACAAGACCGATACCGCGTTGCAGGCGATGCACCAAGCCGCGCCATGGGTGGTGACTTGGGACGACCATGAATTCGACAACAACTGCGCGGGTGATCTTTCGGAGAAACCGAATGTGGACGTGGCGAGCTTCCTGCAGCGCCGGGCGGCAGCCTATCAGGCCTACTACGAGCACATGCCGCTGCGCGTGGCCTGCGTGCCGAAGGGGCCGGGCATGCAGCTTTACCGCACGATCCGCCACGGCGGGCTGGTGGATTTCCAAGTTCTCGATACCCGGCAATTCCGGACCGACCAGCCGAATGGCGACGGCACGAAGGCGCTCGGACAGGACGCCCTGCGGCCCGATGCGACGATGCTGGGAAGCGCGCAAAAGCAGTGGCTCATGAGCGAACTCACCAGGTCCCGCGCGACTTGGAACGTGCTGGCCCAGCAGGTGATGATGGCGCGAGTCGATCGGCAGAAGGGTCCGGAAGAAAAGTGCAGCATGGACCAGTGGCCGGGCTATGAGGTCGAGCGGCAATCGATCGTGAATGCCTTCCGCGAGCTGAAGGTCTCCAATCCGATGGTGCTCACCGGCGACATCCACACCCATTGGGCAAATGAATTGATCACCGTGCCGGGCCAGCCGGATTCACCGGTGGCGGGCTGCGAATTCGTCTGCACCTCAATCACCTCCAAGGGCGATGGCACGGCGGCTCCGGCTTACCTCGGCGATCTCATGACGGAGAATCCTTTCGTGAAGCATCACAGCGACCGCCGCGGTTACGTGAGCTGCACGATCGACAGCAAGATCTGGCGCGCGGACTACCGGGCGATCGATTTCGTGAGCCGGCCGGGGGCGGAATTGAAGACCGCGGCCTCCTTCATCGTCGAAAGCGGGCGGAGCGCGCTGGTGCCGGTGTGAGGTGGAAGCAACTTGCAGTTTGCGTCGCGGGGAAAGATGGGCCTAGCCTCTCCGCATGTCCGTGCCGCGCATCGTCGTCAAAGTCTTCCTCTATCGGATCACCCCGGAAATCTGGCGGCGCTTTTCCGTGCCCGCTTCCTTCACCTTCGTGCAGCTCAACGACGCCATCCAGGACGCGATGGGCTGGGAGAACAAGCATCCGCATGAATTCCGCCACGGCTCCGGCAAGAACCTGAAGGACGTGATCGGGCCGGTCGGCTTGGCCGATCAGGTGCCCCGCGGCGGGGAGTTTCAGGACGAGGCGAAGTTCACGATCGCGGATTTCATCGGCAGGAAACGGCTGCCGCTGCGGATGCTCTACCGCTACGATTTCGCGGAGGACTGGCTGCACGAGGTCGTGCTGGAGAAGAAGGAGGAGTCCGGGGAGACCGGGCCGATCATCATCGATGGCGGACGCGCCTGCCCGCCGGAGGATTTCGGCGGGGTCTTCCAGTACATGGAGGCACTGACCGGACAGATCGGCTGGTACCGCGGGGAATACGATCCCGAGGCTTTCGACATCAAGGAAGTGGTCTTCGGCGGGAAGAAGCGGAATCCGAAGAAGCGGAAGCTAGGGTGAAAGGAGCAGTGCTCTTCAAGCGTGGCACCGCGGCTTGGATTCACGAAAAGGAGAGGTGCGCTTTATCGAAGAGCTTCGCGCACTGCGCGCGCAAGCCGACGCAAGCAGGGGGCGCTCAGAGTAAGATCGGTTCGCACTCTCACAGGATTCGGGAATCGTCATCGACGCCCCGGTGCTTTTCCCCGCAGGCTCCCTGCATGGCGAATATCGGCGAACGTGCCACCCTCACCATCCTCCGCGAGCAACCCTTCGGCCTCTTCCTCGATGCCGGGGACGAGCTCGGCGAGGTGCTGCTGCCGCGCCGCGAAATGCCGGTGAAGTGGAGCATCGGCGGGGAGGTCGATGTCTTCCTCTACCTCGATTCGGAGGATCGGCCCGTGGCGACGCTGAAGCACCCGAAAGTCATGCCCGGCGGATTCGCCTACCTCGAATGCCTTCAGATCACCGGTGTCGGCGCCTTCCTCGATTGGGGCCTCCCGAAGGATCTGCTGCTGCCCTTCCGCGAGCAGAAGGAGCGCCTGGAGGTGGGCAAGTCCTACGTGGTCCACGTGCACGTGGATGGGTCCAGCGGCCGGATCGTGGCGACGCGGCGGCTCAACAAGTATCTCAACAAAACTCCTCCCTCCTATAAGGAAGGCCAGGAAGTGGAGATCATGCTCTACGGAAAAACGGAGCTCGGCTACAAGGCGATCGTGGAAGGGCAGCACGGCGGCGTCCTCTTCGGAAACGAAGTCTTCCGCCGCCTGCGGGCCGGGGAGAAGACCAAGGCCTATGTGGTGCAGGTGCGTCCTGATGGGAAGATTGACCTCTCGCTCTATCCTCCCGGACGGGCGAATGTGAACGACTTGGAAACCCGGATCGAGGAGGAGCTCAAGCAGCGCGGAGGGTTTTGGGTGCTCAATGATTCGAGCCCCGCCGAAGAGATCCACAAGGCCCTCGGCGTGAGCAAGAAGGCCTTCAAGCAAGCGACCGGCGCGCTCTTCAAGAAGCGCAAGATCACGATCGGCGACGACGGGATCCGGCTGCTGCCATGAAGCCGGTGATGCCGCCCAAGCCGGGCCTGTGATCACTTTGCGGCCTTGATCGCAGTAAGCCGCGTCTTGATCCACTGGCTCTCCGCTTCCAAGCCGTTCGCTTCATGAAAGCGCTGAAGCTTCTCGTAGCGCGTTACGGGATCGAAGCGGATGGCATGATGGAGCTTTCTCAGGCATACCGGGCAAAGCTCCATCGGCGTCGCGTCCGCCTCGTCGAGGTGGTTGGCGCCGTTCATGTTGCACTCGTAGTGGATGCAGTGCTGGATGCCGAACATGTGGCCCATCTCGTGGGTCAGCACCTTCGCGGCGCGGCGAAGTACGAGGGTTCCCGTGGCTGCACCCGGCTTCTCTCCGGCCCATCCGGGGTGGTAGCGTGCGAAGCTGAACACGCCTACCCGCCTGCGCAGCGAGGCCTGCCCGAAGACGAAGTTCCAGTTCTCGTCGGGATAAAGGTCGGTCATCGTGACCGCCAGCATGGCGTAGCCGTCCGCCGGCAGTTTCTTGGGCAGCCAGCCGAGGATGTCGGTACTCTTCCACTGTTTCTTGGCGGACATGGTGTTGATCCGCTCCTGCGCCGGCACCTCCTTGTCGGGCACGGCGGGCAATAGGACGACTTCCAACGGGTGGTAGAAAGCGGCAGTGTAGCTGCGCAGTAATTCGAGATCGGGCGCGAGACCCTTCTCGAATGTGCCGATCGGCAGGATGTAGAGCTTCCGCCGGGATGCATCCGGAAGGTTCGCCCGCGAGGCGAGATATTGCCCGTAGGTCTGGCCCTTCTCCTCGTGCTGCGTCAGCCAGTCGAGGACACCTGGATACTTCTTGGCTTGAAACTCGCCGGCATCCGTGAAGGCGCGGCGCGTCTTGGCGTCGAGGCCGGACAGAGGGCCGACGGCTTGTTCCAAACCTTGCTTCGTGGGAGTGGTGAAAACCGCGTAAGCGGCTCCGCACGAGAGGAGCGCCAGAGGAAGGGAGAGCCGGAAGCTGAAATTCATTCCCAACATCGCTTCATTTCGATCTCTCCCATAGCTTGACCTTGCCACGAGAAAGGGGGCCGTGTCGACTTCTACCGTTTCCGGCCCCGGCCCTTCGGATACGCCACCTTCTGCCGCGGCGCGGTCGCTGCCGGAGTCTGGTCCTTCAGGGTGTTGATCTGGTCTCGTAAGTGGGCGGCGCGTTCGAATTCCAGCTTCGCGGAGGCATCGAGCATCTCCTTTTCGAGCTCGGCCAGCACGCGCACCTTGTCGTAGGTCTCCTCGTCCTCGGCCACCATCGAACGGTTCAGCTTGTCCGCCTGCTCGCGTTGGTTCGAGTAGAGCTGCAGGCTCTCCTGGACCGCACGCTTCACACCCTGCGGCGTGATGTTGTGCTTCTCGTTGTGCTCCTGCTGGCGGCTGCGGCGGTATTCCGTGACGTCGATCAGGCGCTGGATCGAGTCCGTGACCGAGTTGCAGAAAAGCACGCATTGGCCATTGATGTGGCGCGCGGCCCGGCCCGCCGTCTGGATCAGGCTGGTCTCGTTACGGAGGAAACCCTCCTTGTCCGCATCGAGAATGCACACCAGCGAAACCTCCGGCAGGTCGAGACCCTCGCGGAGCAGATTGATGCCCACGAGGATGTCGAAGGCTGCGGCGCGGAGCTGGCGCAGGATCTCCACCCGCTCGACCGTGTCGATGTCCGCATGGATGTAGCGGACCTTCAGGCCGGTGCCTTGCAGGTATTCCGAAAGATCCTCGGCGGTCTTCTTGGTCAGCGTCGTAACCAGCACGCGCTCGCCGCGCTCGACCCGCTGGCGGCAGAACTCGATCGTCTCGTCGATCTGGTGCTTCAGCGGGCGCAGGATCAGCGTCGGGTCCAGCAGGCCGGTCGGACGGATGATCTGCTCGACCACCAGCGCCTTGCCAGGCTTGCCCGGATCGAAGGCCGAGACCGGCTCCGCGCTACCGCTCGGCGTGACCTTCAGTTGCTTGAGATCGATGTGCGTGAAGCCGCGATCATCGCCACGGCCCTTCACCGGGATGTAGCGCTTGTTGTCCGGCCTCGAGTTGACGATCTCGAAGGGCCCGGGCGTCGCCGAGACGTAGAGCCGCTGGTTCGTCATCTGCATGAATTCGTCGAATTTCAGCGGCCGGTTATCCAGCGCGCTGGGCAGGCGGAAACCGTGATCGACCAGCACCGTCTTGCGGCTCTTGTCGCCCTCATACATCCCGCCAACCTGCGGGATCGTGGCGTGGCTCTCGTCGATCATCAGCAGGTAGTCCTTCGGGAAGAAATCGAGCAGCGTGTGCGGTCGCGATCCCGGCGGCCGCCCGGTCAGGTGGCGCGAGTAGTTCTCGATCCCCTGGCAGAAGCCCATCTCCTGCATCATCTCGATGTCGTAGTCGGTGCGCATCCGCAGCCGCTGGGCCTCGATCAGCTTGCCCTCCTTCTCGAACCAGGTAATCCGCTCGTCGGCCTCCTTCCGGATCTCGACGATCGCTCGCTTCATCTTATCCCCGGGCGTCACGAATTGCTTCGCCGGGAAGAAGGTGTGCTTGTCCACCCGGTCGACCGTCTCACCGGTCAGCGTGTTGATCGTCGTGATGCGGTCGATCTCGTCGCCGAAAAATTCCACCCGCACCGCCGTCTCGTCGAGATAAGCAGGATGCACTTCGACCACGTCGCCACGCACGCGGAACTTGCCGCGGCCGAAGGCAATGTCGTTGCGCTCGAAGAGGATCGCCACCAGCGATTGCAGGAAGTCGTCCCGCCGCACCTGCTGGCCCACCCAAGTCGGGACCATCATGCCCTGGTAGTCGTCCGGTGAGCCCAAGCCGTAGATGCAGGACACCGAGGCGATCACGATGGTGTCATCGCGGGTGAGCAAGGAGCCCATCGATGACAGCCGCAGCCGCTCGATCTCGTCGTTGATCGACGAGTCCTTCTCGATGTAGGTGTCCGTCCGCGGGATGTAGGCCTCCGGCTGGTAGTAGTCGAAGTAGGAGACGAAGTACTCCACCGCGGCGTGCGGGAAGAAGTTCTTGAACTCCGAGTAGAGCTGCGCCGCCAGCGTCTTGTTGTGGCTCATGATCAGCGTCGGTCTCCCGATCTGCTCGATCACGTTTGCCATCGTGAAGGTCTTCCCCGAGCCGGTTACCCCCAGCAGCGTCTGGTGGTTGTTCCCCGCCCGGATCGATTTCACGAGCTTCGCGATCGCCTGAGCCTGATCGCCCTCCGGGGAATAGTCGCTGGTGAGCTGGAATGACATCCGGCCCCTGTCTAGCCGCGGAACCCGCCGGTCGCAAGGGCGGGGGACGCGCCTATTTTGCGGGCTTGAAAGGATTGACGACTTTGACTCCGTCAAAGTCCTGGCCGATCTGCATGTCTTCCGACAAAACGACGGAGCAGCCGGCAGACCTCGCCGCTTCCAGAATCGCGGAATCCCAGTAGGAAAGCCGCCAGCGATTCTTGGTGGAAAGCGCTGCAACGACGATCTCGACGGTCACGGAAACCACCTCGAAGCGCAGCCAAGACTCGATCAGCAGACTCGCCTGCCCGTGGCTGAGGGCATCGGCGCGCGTCGCCCGTGTGGCCTGGACGTAAAATTCCTGGAGCACCTGGGTGGAGAGGACGATCTCCGGATCATCCAGCAGTTCCAAGGCGACCGCGCGCTTCGCTTTCTCCGACGCGGCGGTACTCACCGCATAAAGCAGCACATTGGTATCGAGGAAAACCCTCATGAGCGCCGGCCGTGGATCTCATCACGCGATGCCCGGTCGCGGCCGCTGAAATTGGCGATGCCTTTGAGAACCTCGTCCTGCAACCGCTTCTTCCGCTCAAACTCGGTCTCTCCCTCGGCGAACTGGATCAGAAAGTCCCTCACGACGGCTGACAATGAAGTGTCCTTCTCCGCAGCCCGTATCCTCGCCCGCCGATGTAGGCCTTCATCAATCGAAACTGTGACATTTTTCATGCCTCACAGTTTCACATTTTGCGGCAAACTCAAGACGAATTTTTGCTCTCGCAAAGAGCCTCAGGAGACTTTCCAAAAGCCGGGGAACCGTGCGAACCTCCGCACCCTTTTCGATTTTCCCGAAGAGCGGGAATCATGGTTCAAATTCCGCAGCGCCCGACTCCGCGAGGCCGCCATCGAATTCCTCACAGCGAACGAAGTCCCGTGGAGGGAAAGCGATCCGCTTGCCGGTAGTCCGGAGCATCCTCAGGCCCGGCTGCTCCGCATCGCCACCGTCTGCTCGATCTCCGGGTCTTCCGCCAGCTTCCGGTATTCCGCGGACCCCGCCGCATAGGCCGCGATCTTGCCCTTCGCGTCGAAGTGGATGCCCCAGCCGTAGTGCTTGCCGAGAGCGGAAGTGCGCAGGCAGGGCTGGGACTTTTCCCTCAGCCGCGCGCGGATCTCCGTCTTGGTCTCGCCACTCGGAGGTTCGCGCAGGCTCTCGCCCTTCACCAGCAGATCCTCGTGTGTCAGCTGATAAGGAGCCTCACGCAGCAGCTCCAAATGAATCAGGTGCACCGGTTTCTTCCCGCCGCGGACCGGCGGCTCGATGCCCTGTTCCTCGGGGCAATCGGGTGCGATCCGGATGAAGGTATTGAGGAAGCTCATGACTTCGACAGTTTCTCATCGCGTTGGCTCTGCCAAGCGACCACCCATGGCTGGATCGGCGCAAGATCCGGATCATCCTTGGCCATCTTCAGATAGAGGTCGATGTTCTCGTTCGCGGCCATCGCCAGCAATTTGCGGGCATCCTCTTCCCGGCCTTGCACGGCGGCGTAGCACGCGAGGTTGTAGTGCAGCAGTGGATGCTCGGGATGATGAGCGAGGCCCGCGCGCAGGGTTTCCTCCGCCTTCTGGATCGAGTCGGCCCGCCGCACCGCATAGCCGGCCTGTATCCACCACGCCGCATCGCCTGGCTCGCTTTCGAGCTTCGACACGCAGATCGCCGCGGCTTCCGGCCAGCGCCTGAGCCGGAAGAGCGCATCCACCCGCAGGTGCAGCGCGAGCGAATGTCCTTGGATCTCCGCCGGCAGATCATCGAGTTCCGCCAAGGCATCCTCCGCCAGACCGAGTTCGAGAAAACCGGTCGCACGCTGATAGATGGCATCACTGTCGTAGCTCACGAACCGAGAGATACCATTCCTCGCCGCTTGGCAAAGTTCCGATCGCTCAGGCGAGAAACTCCGCCGCTCGCTGTTCGGACCAATACTCGCCGCGCCCGGACGAGAATCCCACGTGACCGCCATCCGCGGGCGCTTCCAGATGGAAGAGCTCGCTGGCCTCCGCCTCTTCCCGCGGAAAGCAGCCCGGCCCGAGAAAGGGATCATTCTCCGCATTCACCAGCAGCGCGGGAATCCGGATCCGACCGAGAAATGGCCGCGAACTCGCTCGCGCCCAGTAGTCTTCCGCATCACGGAAGCCGTGCAGCGGCGCGGTGAAGCGGTCGTCGAACTGCCGGAAATTGCGCACCTGCCCGATCCCGCTCAGATCGATCTCGTCCGGGAAGCTCGGCTTCTTCGCCACCAGCTTCCGCCGCAGGCAGCGCAGGAAGCGGTCCATGTAGAGCCGATTCACGCGCCGCGAAAGCTGCTCGGAAGAGCAGGCCAGATTGCAGGGCACCGAGAAAGCGACCGCACGGTGCAGCCGCGGATCCACCTCGCGCTCACCGAGATATTTCAGGGTCATGTTCCCGCCCAGGCTGAAGCCGACGAGATCGATCCGCGCTGCCGGATGCACCGCCAGCGCATGACAGACTACATGGTGCAGATCGCCGCTTGCGCCGCTGTGGTAAAACGGCAGCAGCCGGTTCGGCTCGCCGCTACAGCCACGGTAATTCCACGCCAGCACGTCCCAGCCGCGGCGATGCAGCGCCGCGGCCATCCCCTGGATATAGGGAGCTGCCGAACTCGCTTCGAGCCCGTGCGAGAGAATCACCAATTTCTCACCGCCACCGCCCGCCCAATCCAGATCGAGGAAATCACCGTCCGCCAACTCCAACCGCTCGCGCCGCGTTGTGACCCGCCGCACCCTGCGGAAAAGCGCCGGATGGATCGTCTGCAAGTGCCCGCCCGGCAGGAACCCGGGCGCACGGTATTTAGACTCCAGTAGCGGCACGGCGGGAATCTACGGGGCGACCGGACCCCGGGCAAGGGCATGATCGCTATACACAAGTTCGCCGCTCCAAGTTCCATCGTTGGCGGTATTGTCTCCTTCCGGCTGTTCCAGGTTTCGCGCTTTTCGCGTTATTTCGCGGTTCATTCCTTTGGCCCGCATGAGGGACCGGTGTGTGGAAGAACAACAGGTGGCTTCCCGGCGGGCTTGCCTAGTGCCTTACTGGTTGCCATGCATCCCGCATGTCCTTCGTCCTCCATCCGCGCCTCGCCGCCGGCGGCTTTGAACTCGGGACCCGCCATCGCTGCCGGGTGCTGCTGAAGAACAACGCGCTCTTCCCGTGGTTCATCATCGTGCCCGAGGTCGATGAGGCGATCGAGGACCTCCACCAGCTCGATCTCACCCGTTATCAGGAAGTCACCGGCCTCATCCGCGAGATCTCGCAATTCGTGGCGCACCACTTCCAGCCGGACAAGCTGAACGTCGCCTGCATCGGCAACCAGGTCCGCCAGATGCACATCCATATCGTCGGCCGCTCTCCGGAAGACCCGGCCTGGCCCGGAGTCGTCTGGTCCCATGAAGGGAAGGAAGCCTACGCCCCCGATGCCGTGGACGCCATCCGCGCGGCCTGGTATGCTTGGCTTGCCTAGTCTGGCAGGGCATCTGAAACAGTGGCTGCCACGGCCCGCGGCAGGCCGTGATTGCGGCGGCCCGCCGCGATGCGTCACGGCAGCACCGCGTAGTCCTCCGGCGGTCGGCAATCGTGCATCATGTACTGCCGCATGAACTTCACCAGCCCGCGGCTATACTTCCGCCGCGTGAAGGCCCCGGAAGCCATCGATGCGATGTGTTTGGTCATGTGCCGCTCGATGAAGCCGATCCCCGGCCAGCCCTTGAACTTCGCGGAGAACTTCGTCCCCGTCTCATAGAGCGAGAAGATGCCGCCATCGTAGAAGTGCCGGATCAATTCGCGCCAGCTTTCGTGCCAATCGTGGAGCTCCGCCTCCGCCAGCGCGAAGCCCGCCGCCAGCTCCTCCGGCCGGTCTAACACCCCCGGACCTCTGGCAAAAACGTGCTCCTCGAAAAGCCGCGCCGACTCCAGCGCCATGAACAGCCCCGGCGAGAGCATCGGGTCCACGAAGCCGAAGGAATCCCCGCAGGCCGCCCAGCCCGGACCGTGGCCGCGGTCGGAGACCAGTTGGTAGTTCGTATAGGTCATCACCGGCGTCACCCGCCGCGCGTTCTTCGCGTGCTCCTTCAGCAGCGGCTCGTGATGGATGGCATATTCCAGCCGCTGTTCCGGAGTGCTGCCCCATTCCTTGGCCGCGTCCTTGTGCACCACGATGCCCACCGACAGCCGGCCCGGCAGGGGAATTCGCCAGCTCCAGCCGTGATCCAGGATCGTGATCACCACCTGCCCCGCCGGCGGGAAGTCGTGCTCGAAGCCCTCGTAGTGTGCAAAGTAGGCCACATCGGTACGATCCCCGGACTTCGCGCCGATCCCCAGCGCCCGCGCAAAGGTTCGCGCCCGGCCCGTGGCGTCGATCAGAAGCTTCGGATGCCCTGTTAGACCGGCTCTCTCCAAAGTCTTCGCCGTCAGCTGGATCTCCCGATCGTCCTCGCCCTTCTCCACCGCCGCGCGCTGCTTGGAAAATTTCACGCCCAGTTCCTCTGCCCGTTCCCGCAGCGTGTCGTCGAACTGCGGTCGCGGGATGTTGTAGGCATACGCAGGCAGCCACTTCGCGATCGGCCCGAAATTGAAATCGATCCGCGTCCCGTGGCGGTGCAGGAAGCTCACCCCCGGCTTGTGCTGGGAGTAGGCCTTCACCCGCTCCTCGATCCCCAGGCGGCGCATCACCGGCACCGTCGCCGGCACCAGCGACTCGCCCACTAGCAGTTCCGGCCGCTTCTCATCGTCGAATACCAGCACCTTGAAGCCGCGTTGGGCGAGCAGGGCGGCTAGCGTCGAGCCTGCAGGACCGGCTCCGAGAATGGCGAGATCGGGTGTCATCAGGTGGCGGCAGGAGTTTTGCCCGGCGCGCGCCCTGCCGCAATCTTCATTCGGCCCGCTCCCAGTCGACCCTCTCGTAAATCGCGTGCAGCTTCGCCGCTTTGCCCGGATTAATAAACCGTACCCACGCCAGCTTGCCCTGCAAATGCGCGGCGAAGTCCGCATGCCCATCCCGGTTCTGCGATGCCGGACCGAGCCGCGCGCAGTTTGTCAGGATCGCCTTCAGCCGGTCGAATTCACCACGGTCGATGTTCGGCTTTTCGTTCAGCACCAGCCCCGCCGCGTGCTGCTTCTGACCCTGCCGCAGGATCCGCGTCTTGTGGTGGTTCGGATGAAATGCTTCCTCGATGAGAATCGCGCCCACCGTCGCTTCGAAGCGCCGGGACCGCCTCGCGAACTCCTCTCCGCCCGAAAATAACAGATCATCGGCATAGCGCGTATACTCCGCCCCGCATGCCTTCGCGAGCCGGCTCAGGCGGCAATCCAGATGGAAGGCCGCAAGATTCGCCAGGGCCGGAGAGGTCGGTGCGCCCTGCGGCAAATGCGGCGTCGCGAGCCGCCGGCGTTCGGCCCAAGCGAGCGGCTGCCCTTCTAACACGGCATGCGGCGTGGCATGCGTGGTCAGCCGGGTCAGCGCCTGCGCCACTGTCTCCGGATAACCCGCGGTCAGGAAGATCCGCAGCACCCGCGCCGCGGAGATGGATGGGAAAAAATCCTCCAAATCGAAGCGCACGACCAGTTCCTTGCCCGTGTGCGGTTCCACGAAGTCCCGCACCGAGCAGCGCTCCCGGAAGCCCCGCGCCCCCTCGTGCGGCGGGATCGGATGCAGGATCTTGCGCAGCACTCCACGCTGGGCGTGTTTCAGCAGGGCCTTCGGGCTCTCGATCAAGCGGAAGCGCCCGCTCTTCGGCTTCGCATGCCAGCGATGGATGTAGTGCTCCGCCTGGCCTCGCGCGATCAGCCAGCCCAGATCATCCGCGTGCAAGCCCAGCACTTCGCAAAGCTCTCCCATTGTCGGGATCTCCGGAAGGTTCCAAGTCCGTGGCGCACCCGCCGCCGGAGCCATCTGCGGCTCGGTCATGGCAATCGCGATCCTGCCGCGTCCGGCGCTCCATGCTTTCGCATAGGGCTCATGGTTGCCGATCCGCTCGCCGATCTCCCACAGGACGGGTCGCGGGGCTCCGGCGAATTCCACGCACAAGGCCTTGGCCAGCGGCGCCAGCCAGCGCGCTTTCGAAAGCGGTCCCACCAACGGCCCCGCCCGCTCCATCAGTACCACGGGATCATCCATCGGCCCGGCAGCGAAGGCTGTCGCTAGACGGCGGATATGGTGGGCTCGCGAGGGCATTGGACGGGCGGAAGAAGGCGAATGCGGGAAGACATCGCACCCCAACGCGTCCTGTCCGGCGCGGGCATTTTCACGCGCTCGCGTGATGGGGCCCTCGCCTCGTGATGCCTCGGTTTGTCGATCCCCCGGGGTAACCCCGGAGAGGCCGCATGATTTCCACACGGCCGGCTTGGAGCACGAGCCTCCCCGCAATTCGCTGGCTGCAGGCTAAGCTCCCCGCGCGAGATCCGTCAAAGCTTCCCGTCCTGTAGAAAGGACGGCTCTACCGCTGGGAGCGAGGAGCCTCCGGCCCGCAGAATGGTCCAAGCGGCTCCGGGTGCAGGAGGGGCTTGCAGCAAAGCGACAGCTCTATCCGTAAGCACCGCGAGAATGCGGGGCAACCAAGGCTGCTTCTGCGGGCCGGTGGCTCCGCGCTCCCAGCGGGAGAGCCGTCCGTGAAGCATCACGGAAATGTGGGTAACGGGCAGGTCTCAAACCCGCTTCACCTTCCCGGAAGCCGTCAACGGCAAAACCTCCACCACCTTGAACACCATCGGCACCTTGTAAGCCGACAGCACCTGCTTGCAAAAACGCTGCAATTCCACCGGCTTCGGCGGCGACGCCGCATCAACAGGAATGATCTCCGCCACCGGCACCTGTCCCATCTGCGGATGATCCCGCCCGATCACTCGGCAGCGCGTTACCCCCGGATGCCCGTTCAGCACCCGCTCCACCTCTTCCGGAAAAACCTTCATCCCCGCCACGTTGATCACCGACTTCTTCCGCCCCATCAGGAACAGATCGCCATCAGCATCGCGCCGCACCAGATCCCCGCTTGCGAACCAGCCATCCTCCAACGGAGCAGCATCCCAAGGCACCAGGTAGGCATCTAACAAGCCCGGCCCGCGCACCCGGAATTCACCTTCGTCCGACAATTCCACATCATAAGCCGACATCGGCCGCCCCAGCGCCTCCGGCTTCTCCCGCGCCGCCACCAGATTCAACACGGACAGCCCCACCTCGATAATCCCCAGGCCTTGGTGCAGCGGCTTGCCGAATCGAGCATCAAAAGCCCGCGCCGTCGTCTCCGGCAGCGCCGCCGCAGTCGCCACCGCCAGCCGCAGCGTCGGCCACATGAAATCACCGCGATCCCCCGCAAGCATCGCGAAGTGGAAGGGAGAGCCATAGATCACCGTCGCCGCGCTCTTCTCCGCCGTGGCCAGGATGTCCTCCCGCAGCGGCGAATGCTCCAGCACCGTCGTCGCGCCGAAATAGAGATAGAGCACGATCGAGACCGCGAAGTGATGCGCCATCGGCAGCATCCATAGCACCCGGTCCTCCGGCCCGATCTGCAAGCCCTCGTTGGCCGCACTGATCCGTGCCAGCAGCGTCTCGTGCGAGAGCACCACGCCCTTGCTCGTCCCCGTCGTTCCCGAGCTGAAGCGAATGAAAGCCGGATTCAGCTTCTGGAATTCCTCCTCCGGAAAGCGCGGGGTTTTGAAGCGGCACAGATGCAGCTTCCAACTCGCCCCGATGTTAGAGAACTCCGCGATCACCTCCTCCGGCCCATGCCACGGCAGATCCGCCGTCGCCACGATCAGGTCGAGCGCGGTGATGTCCACGATCTCGGAGCGCTCCGCATCGGTCAATTCCTCGGCTAGCGGCACCAGGCAGCCACCGCCTAGCAGGATCCCCATCGAGAGCACGATGTAGCTCAAGCCGTTCGAACACTGCAGGCCTACCCGCGGGATCCGCCCGAAGCGATTGTGCGCCCTCAACACTTCCGCGATCCGCTCCGCCTCGCCGAAGAGATCGCCATGGCTCGCGCGCATCTCGCCGCTGACGATTGCAATCATTGCGGGATCGTGGCGGCGGGCGATTTCTTCGATCAGGTTCACGTTACGGCACGGGCACTCCCAGGTCTTCGCTCAGCGTCTGCTTCATCAAATCCAGTTCCAGCGGCGACATACAGCCGTCCTTCCAGGAAATCGTCAGCGTCAGCAGTCCCTGATGCTCGGAGAAGAAAATCCCGATTCCCGGCGGCGAGCTCACCGAAGGCACATGATAGCCGTTCACGATTCGGCTGCCGAAGATCCTCTCCACCCCCGGCACGAACTCTCCCGTGTGAGAATGGAAGAGGCTGCAGATTTCACCCCGCATGTAGAGGAAGGCCGGCACATTGTAGAAGCGGGAGGGGCAGCGCTCCATCATCTGCATCAGCGCGTGCATCGAGCCGGGCAGCTTCCGCCGCATGAAGTCCGCATACTTGCGGTAGAGCCCGCGCGCGGCACCCTTCAATTCTCCCAGCTCATCGGGCTCCAGCAGCACCGTGTAGGGGATCATGTGGTTGCGGAAGAGCGGGCGCTTCGCTGGATCGCTCTGCCGCTGCACCGGCAGGGTCAGCAGAATGGCGATCCGCTCTTCCGGATGCCGTGCGGCGATCACCGCTTGCACCGCGCGCGATGCACACACCGCGAAATACGGGAAAAGTAGTAGCCCCCCCGCGGTCTGCGCCATCTTCGCGCGGACCACCGCCGTCGCCTCCTCATCGAACTTCCCCAAATAGAAGCGGCTCGTGCCCGGCTTGCTCCCCCGGCGATGCAGCGAGCGGATCTTCCAGGAGGGGAAACGCCGCATCTCCTCGATCATCGGGTGCGCCAGCCGGTAGAGTTCCGGCACCGCCGGCGTCGCCACATCCTCCTCATGGTCAGGATCCGGCAATGCGCCTGCCGTCGAAAGCGCCGCGAGCTGCTGCAGGAACTTCATCATCCCCACCGCATCCAGCAGCGAGTGGCTCCATACCAGCACGAAGGTCCAGCTCGCCGGCGAGGTCGCCACCACGTGGAAAACCAAGTTCGGCCCGGGCGCGTGAATGTCGATTCCATCCCCGTTCAACTGCCCGCCGATCCACTCCTCCAGCGAAGAAATTTCCTCACCCTCACCCTCCACGCCAGTGAGTCGCCAGCACTGCACCGGCACCGGGGCCGGCTTCGCCTCATCGGTCCGCCAGCGTGCAATCCAGTCTCCTCCCCGGGAATTCCTCGCATGGAGAATCGGATGCCGCGTCCCCATCGCCTCCGCAATCCTGCGGATCTCGGCGAGGTCGGGCCTGCCTTCGCACTCCAGCACCGTCGCCGCCAGATGACGGCCTTGCCCGCTCCGCCGCATCAGGCTTTCCAAGCCTAGCAGGAAGCCGTCGCTACAGGTCGTGCGCAAAGGGCTGGCGGTTGGGGATTCGGCCGGCACCACGTCAATTCAAGGGATTGCTGCACCCTTCTTTTCCGCCACCAGCACGGCGATCTTTTCCGCGGTCGAGAAATTCTCCCGCGACAGGTCGGCCGGGTCCATCGCCACGCCGAAACGGTCTTCGATCGCCAGTAGCAGTTGCATGATTCCCATCGAATCCAGTCCCGCCGCGAAAAGGTCGCTCTGCGGGGTCAGCGGTTCCGCCGTGTCTAACACGTCGGTTCGGATCAGTTCGAGCAAATCGTGTTCCATGCGGCGCAGCCCGAAGATAGGCAGATCTCCGCCGGGTTCAACCCCTTGCTGCGATGCTCCGCTTTTCCCGAGCTCGTTTTCGGGGGGCAGGCTACTCCACTTTACCCCAGTACATAGAGATACTGGAGTAAAGTGGAGTAGCCCTAAGCCCCGAATTTCGGAGTGAAGCAATCACTTCCCCGCCACCAGCGCGCTCGGATTCACCGCATCGCCCTCCTTGATCATGGCATTTAGGCTCACGATCACCAGGCTGTCGGGCTTCAGCGCCGCCGAGGTCACCTCCATCTGTGGGCCCAGATTGCGACCGGGCAGCACGTCGATGAACTTCACCTTCCCCTGATCCACCAAGGCCACCAGCGACTTTCCGTCGCGCAGGATCAGGGCGTTGTTGGGCAGAAGGTAGGTGCCGGGGGCCGGTGCGAGCTTGAAGGCCACGGTGCCGGTCAACCCGGAGGGCAGGGCGAAGTCGGGATTCTCCAGCAGCAGCTCGACCCGCATCGTGCCGCTGGTCGTGCTGAAGGCGTTGCTGGCGCGCGTGACCTTCGCCGGGAAGGCCCGGCCCGGCAGTTCCGGGAAGCGCACCGCGGCTTCCGTGTCCGCCGTCAGGCGCAGCGCGATGTCCGGCGTGGCCGCCACCGCGAAGCGGAGCTGGTTGATCCGCGCCAGGTGGAAGGCCCACTCGGCGGTCGTGGCCGAGTCGCCGCGCACGAAATCCCCGCGGTCGATCCGGCGGTCGATCACCGTGCCCTTGAAAGGCGCTTTCACCACCGCGAACTTCTGCAATTCCTCAAGCCGCCCGACCTCCGCGCGGGCCATCCGCACCGCGGCTTCCAGCTCGGCGGCGGAAGCCTCGCGCTGCTCGGAAATTTCCTGCGATACCGCCCGCGCCTCTGCCAGCCCGGCCGAGCGCTTGGCCGTGCTGCGCGCGATATCCGAGCGGGCAAGGGCTTGATCGACGGCGGCCTTCGCGGACTCCAACTCGCGGTCGATCTCCGGGATGTCGATCACCGCCATGACGTCGCCTTCCTGCACCCGGTCTCCGATATCCACCGGCCGCTCCCTCACGGTGCCGGTGGCGCGGGAGAAGATGCGCGCCTGCTCGACCGGCTCGGTCCGGCCCGGCAGGTCGAAGGAACGCGCCGCCTCCGCGGGTTTCGGCGAGACGGTCCGCACGGCAGCGGGATCCTGGGCGGCTGCGGCAGCGAGCAGCAGCAAGGGAAGCAAACGATGGATCATAACAAAAACAGGTGAGAATTGGAGA
The DNA here is from genome assembly GCF_040801775.1 of Luteolibacter sp. Populi. GTDB lineage: Bacteria > Verrucomicrobiota > Verrucomicrobiia > Verrucomicrobiales > Akkermansiaceae > Haloferula. Next base: position 3,060,163 of record NZ_CP161812.1, on the reverse strand, counting down.
TTCAGGAAGCTTCGGGCAGGGCGGGGGATTCCACAATGGGTTCTTCCTCGCGGACGGTCCTCTTGGTCATGCCCCGGATGAAGGCGAAGGCGATCGGCACCACGAATAGCGAGGCCATCGTGCCGAAGACCAGGCCGCCGATCACCGCGCGGCCCAGCGGGGCGTTCTGCTCGCCGCCCTCGGCATGGCCGAGTGCCATCGGGATCACGCCCAGGATCATCGCCAGCGCGGTCATCATCACCGGCCGCAGGCGGGTCGTCGCCGCCTCGATCGCCGCGTCCATGGCGCTTTCGCCTTGATCGAAACGGTCGCGGGCGAAGCTGCTGACCAGCACGCTGTTCGCCGTCGAAACGCCGACCACCATGATCACGCCCATCAGCGCGGGCACGCTCAGCGGCGTGCCGGTCACCCACAGCCCGAAGAGCGCACCGGACACCGCCACCGGCAGGCCGCTGATGGCGACGAAGGGCAGGGTCCAGGATTGGAAATTCACCACCATCACCAGGAAAACCAGCACCGCCGCCAAGCCGAGACCGCCGATCAGCTCCGAATACGCGGAAGTCATCAGCGCGGCCTGACCGGCCAGCTCGATCTTGTTCGGCGGCTTCTGCTGGGCCCGCAGCCCCGTGGCCGCCTGCGCCTCCTGGTTCTTGGAAGGATTGGCGGGCACCGCTTCCTTCCCGATGATTCCCTGGATCTCGGTGGTCAGGCTGCCGAGGTCACGGCCATCGGCATTCGCCACCACCGTGAAAGTCGGTGCCAAGGTTGTCCGCGAGACGCTGGCCGGCGCGCGCTTCTCCACCACTGTCGCGAAGGCCCGCAGCGGCACCGAGGTCGCCACGCCGACCGAAGGCTTCACCGGCAGGTTCAGCAATTGCTCCACCGAATTGAGCGTCGATGGCGGGGCGATCACCTGGACGTCGTAGGACGCGCCGGTCGCCGGGTCGGACCAATAGTTCGGGGCCACCGAGCCGCCGCTGCCGAGCGCCGCGAGCATCGAGTTCGCCACATCCTGCTGCACGATGCCGAAGGTCGCGGCACGCGCACGGTCCACCCGGATCGCGTAGCCGGGTTGATCGAGCACTTCGCGCAGGGTCACGTCCACCGCTCCCGGGACCTTGTTCAACTTCTCCTTCAGCTCCTTGGCCAGCGCCAGATTGCCCGGGATGTCGCGGCCGGTGAAGCGGACCTCGAAAGTCGTGGGAGCACCCGAGGCCAAGGTCTGGCTGGTCGCATCCGCCGGCCGGAAGAAGGACTGCACCTCGGGAAACTTCTCCGCCATCATGGCGCGGATCTTCCGCTCGTAGCCCACGCTCGGCCCGTGGTCGCCGTGGAGCTGCACCAGGATCTCGCCGTCCGCGGAGCTGATCGAGGTAGTCTCGACGTAGGCCTGGTTGATGGAGACTGGCGCGCCGATGTTCTCGACCACGAACTGCAGTTCATTCGCAGGGATGATCTGGCGGATCTCGCGCTGGATCTCCGCCATCTCCCGCGCGGTGTCCTCCACGCGGATGCCGCTCGGGATGCGCACGAAGAGACGGATCAGCCCCGCATCGGTTTTCGGGAAGAACTCACGCCCGGAATGCAGCCCGGAAAAGACGCCGATCGCCATCGCGGCCAGGATCGGGACCAGGATCAGCACCTTCCAGCGCATCAGGAATTTCAGGATCCGGCCCTGCACGGCGGCCAGCTTGTCCACGCCGTGCTCGATCCCGTGATGAATCAGGCCCAAGCCGCGCGGTCCCTTGCCCGCCGCTTTGGCTTTGGCCTCCGCCCGCGCTTCAGCAGGCAGGATGATCGAGGCCAGGGTCGGCACCAGGGTCCGTGCCAGCAGGTAGCTCGCGATCATCGCGAACACCACCGCCAGCGCCAGCGGCCGGAAGACGAAGGAAGCCGTGCCGCTCAGCAGGAAGATCGGCAGGAAGACGATACAGATCGAGATCGTGGAAACGAACTCCGGGAAAGCCACCTCCCTCGCGCCATCGATGATCGCCTGGTTCACGCTCTTGCCGAGGGCGATGTGGCGCTTGATGTTCTCGATCTCGACTAGCGCGTTGTCCACCAGGATGCCGATCGCCAGCGAAAGGCCGCCGAGGGTCATCAGGTTGAAGGTCGCACCCGCCAGTTTCAGTCCCACGATCGAGCACAGCAGGGCCAGCGGGATCGAAGTCAGCACGATCGCCGTCGAGCGCCAGGAACCGAGGAAGAGCAGCACCACCGCCGCCACCAGGCCGCCCACCAGCATGATCTCATGCTCAACACCCGTCACCGCCGCGCGCACGAAGATCGATTGGTCGAAGATCGGCTCGATGACCATCCCCGGAGGAGCCGCCTTCCGGACATCGTCCATGCGGTCCATGATCCCGTCGATGATGTCCACCGTGGAGGCGTTCCCCAGCTTGAGGATCGAAATCATCACCGCGTTCTGGCCGTTGAGACGCGCGATGTTAGAACTCACCGCCTCGCCGTCGCGGACGTTGGCCACATCGCGCAGCATGATCGTCCGGCCCTCGGAGGAGCGGATCGGCAGATCGAGGAAACCCTGGATGTTCTCCGGGCTGGCATTGAGTTCCACGGGCAGCTCGCGGCCTCCTTCGCGGATCGAGCCGGAAGGCAGCGTCAGGTTCTGCCGGCCCACCGCCGCGCTGACTTCTGCTGCAGAAAGGTCGAAGGCATTGAGCGCCTCCGGATCGAGATCCACCATCACCTGCCGCGCGGCACCGCCGTAGGGCAGCGTGATCCGCATTCCCGGCACGCTCTGCAGTTGCGAGCGCAGCGCCAGCCGCGCGTAGTCGTAGAGCTCGCCACCGGTCTTCGAATCGGACGAAATCACTAACTGGATGATCGGCACGCTCGAAGGACTGGTGCGGATGATCAGCGGCGGCGTCGTGCCCGCCGGCATCCGCCGCAGGATCGTCTGCGAGACCGAGGTCGCCTGGGTCAGTGCCGAATTGATGTCCACGTAGGACTGGAACTTCAGTTTCACCAGCGCCACGCCGTTGGACGTCTCCGAGCGGACTTCCAGCAGGTCGTCCACGCTGTTCATCGTGGCGATTTCGGAGAAGGACGAGATCTTCGCCGCCATCTCGGCCGCATTCAGGCCGTTGTAGGACCAGACCAGCGTGACCTCGGGGCTATCGACCTTGGGCAGGATGTCGGTCGACATCTTGCGCGCCGACATGATCCCGAAGAGCAGGATCAAAATGCCGAGGACGCCGATGGTATACTTGTAACGGAGTGCGAAGAGAACGATCCACATGACTTTCGGAGTCCCGTGCTCCGCGGGGGGAGCATGATTTGACGATCACCGGGATGGCTTCGGGGCAGTCGATATTCCCGATTTCATCCGGCCCACCGGCATTTCCCCGGCAGCGCGATCCGGGCCAGCATGGTTCGATAACCATCAAACGTCTCAACTTTTTTTGGTTTGAAACGCGAAGCATGGGGGAACGATGCTCCGAGGCACGTAGAACCCCGTAGATCGATCCTCATATGAAACCCATCCTCGCGATTTTGCCCCTCCTCGTCCTCTCCGCCACCGCCGAGCCCGAGGCTCTTTTCAATGGCAAGGACCTCAGCGGCTGGAAGGCCGATGTCCCCGAAGCCGACGGCAAACCCGACATCTCCCCCAGCTTCATGGTCCGCGAGGGCAAGCTGGTCTCGCTCGGCAAGCCCCTCGGCCACCTGATCACCGAGAAGGAATACGCGAACTACCGCCTGACCGTCGAATACCGCTTCCCGGACAAGGGCGGCAACTGCGGCGTCCTAGTCCACAGCTCGACCCCGCGCATGCTCTACAAGATGTTCCCGAAGTCGGTCGAGGTCCAGATGCAGTCCGGCAATGCCGGCGACTTCTGGTGCATCGGCGAGAACATCGAAGTCCCGGACATGGACAAGCGCCGCCCCCACAAGGAAGGCCAGAAATTCGGCGGCGGACCCGACGACGCCCGCAACATCAAGAACCTCACCGACGACTCCGAAAAGCCCCTCGGCGAGTGGAACACCATGGTCATCACCTGCAAGCAGGACACCATCACCGTCCAAGTGAACGGCACCGAAGTAAACGCCGGCACCAAGTGCACCGCCCAGAAAGGCAAGATCGCCCTCCAAGCCGAAGGCACCGAAGTCGAGTTCCGCAAAGTCGAACTCGAGCCCGTGCGCTAAGCGAATCGCAAGTGCCGTAACCCACTACAGGCCACCCCACACGGACGCCTCCAACGCCGGCGGCGCGGAGCCTCCGGCCCGCAGAACGGTCCCTAACAGCCGGCCTCCAAGGACAGCCCCACTGGGAGCGCCGGGCACTGCCCGGCCGAGCGGTCCCTAACAGCCCACTCCCAAGGACGGCCCCACCGGGAGCGCCGGGCACTGCCCGGCAGAATGGTCCCCATCACATCGCTTACTAGCGGGCACGCAGCCGGTGAACGCCGTTCTCCACACGATCCCCTCCATGCCCAATACCCTGAAACGGCGAAGCGCTGCCACCCCGTCGTCGTGACAGCCTCAATCCTTGGGCCGGCTCCCGAATTTTGAATGACTCGACCGACCAAAGCACCCGCGCATCCATAGCCAAGGTGCGAAAGCCACACTGTTAGGCCTCCTCCATACCCATCACCACTCCGCCCATGGCAACTCCACCCGCATCGGAATCGAACTGCTCCGCGCCGCCTACACCGCCTTCAACGCCCGGGACATCGACGCCGCCCTCGTCACCATGACCTCCGACGTCGCTTGGCCGAAGGCGTTCAAGGGCGGCTTCGTCCGCGGCCCCGAAGAAGTTCGCGCCTACTGGACCGAGCAGTGGAGCGAGATCGACCCGCACGTCGAGCCGGTGGCCTTCTACCCGGAAGACGCCGATCGCATCCTGGTCGAAGTTCACCAGGTCGTCCGCGACCTCGCCGGAACCGTCCTCGCCGATGACCACGTCGGCCATCGCTTCACCCTCGCCCATGGTTTGATCCAGGCCATGGAAGTCGCTCCACTCCCATCGCCGGCCCCCAATGCCTAATCCGCCGCCACAACCGCGGCGATGATCTCTACGCGGAGCCGGGAAAGCGCATCGGGGAAGTAACGCGGCTGCCGGGCGCGACCGGAGGGGAAAGCCCGGCCTTCCTTTTGCGACACAATCTGCCACGCTGTGGACATGAACTTGCCGAGCTTGTTGATGGCTTTCGTGGTGTCTTGCGCAGTGACGGGCTGCGCCTCATCGAAATCGAAATCGGTCTGGGGCAAGTCGAATGACGGGTTCCGCATGACGAAAGCCAGCGAAGGCCGGAACAAGGGCTGGGCCTCCCGCTACGCAGAGACCCAGGAAAAGAAAAAGGAGAAGGATACCGGCACCGAAGTGGAAAAGGAAAAGGAGAAGGCCACGCCGCCGGAGATCCCGAAGGGCGCGCGGGATCCGAAAGTGGAAAGCGGCTCGCCTCGCCTGGATGGACAGCAGATCGTGATCCCGGACACCGTGCTGCCAAAGGATCAGGAGAACTGAGGGGGAATCCTGCCGACGAGATCCGGGCGTTTGCTAGATACCCGGTGCGCCGGGCCACCTCCCAAGATTCAAGGATCGACGCCATCGAAGCGCCGAGAGGGGCTGTCCCACCGAGAAAAATTAGATTGTAGGAGACGGCTAACTAGATTCGTTCAATTCATCTAGGTCACTTGCAATAACTCCTTTTTCCTTCATTATCTCCACCCACTTAGCTCGCGTAAGCGGGCAATTAGCTAAGAGTTTCGCATTGTTTCCGTTAAGATAAAGATCGCTTTGAACATGGTCATGGCCTTGATCTCGTTGGGAGCCGCGACGAATCCCAAATTCCGCCACAAGAACACCGTCCTCAAATATTTGTGCAATGGTGTGGGCTTTTCCTTCGAAATATTTTGCGCCCAATTTTTTCGCGATCTTTTCAGCATGTTGCTTGGTTATGATCGTCGCCATAGCTAAAGAGCTTCAATTACTTGATTGAGAACCGCAAGCCTCTTCTGAAGGGCTGGGCCAAGCTTTTTTATATCCATCGTGCCATATCTTTCGAATGCGCTAATAATGAGATCCTTAAGATTTTCCACGGCTTCTGTCGGAGTATCACCCGTGGCGGACATGCCCGCATCAAAATAGGTGGCGGTGAATTCATCGGCGCTTGGCTGAACACAAATAGCCAGGCTGGTTTTGGCTCGATAGGGTTCGGGTGCAAACGTTCTTACTTCAACCGTGATGGGCTGCAAGGATGACAGCTCTGTAACCCTGGCGCTCAATTCCACGACCACTTTTTCCAACACTCCCAACCGGAGGTCGTTATGCACTTTTTCTTCGATCAGATCAGAGAAAGAAGCGAGTGTTTTAAAGAGGCGTTGACGGTCTTCTTCTTCCAAAGCAGGGCCGGACGGTTTGGCTGAAGCGAATTTGTCTTGTTTCCATACGAAACGGCACAATCCCCGACCCGAAGGATCCGTACTTTGGCCAACGAAGGCGGAGGGCTGCTCTGTCTGCCACTCGTAAACACCTTCTTCGTGATGCTCTCTCGGTGACGCACTCATGATTAAGAGGCAAGGGGGGCTTGGTTAAGAATTAATACCTTGAAAAATCGTTCAAGCATGACTTGGCCTTCTAACAAGTAAGTTTCCGAAACAACTTGGCTTAGGGTTGCTCTCAGGGAAATATGTACAACGCTTTCTTTTCTCTCCCAACCTACATTCTTAATTCGGGAACCGGAAACCTCGAAGACCCCGCTGACTAGTTTTATGGACGTGCCCGCGACATCCGCCTGTTCAGAGAGTAATCGTATAGGACCTGTTCGGGGCAGGTTATCGTAAGGAACGATGAAGTTGCCATTCAATGAGAGATGGAGTTTCTGGCTCATCATTTCCTCGATGTCGCCTACAATTTCCGATAACTTATTCAGGGCCTTCGGTTGTCGGTCGGCCGGAAACATCTCTTTTCGCGCCACTTCTACGTGAAAGTGATTCTTCTTCTGGCCGCCCGTGGTGAACCGCACAAAATGTGCAACAGTCCCTCTTTTGAAGATAGCAATCTTCTGACGCTGCTCTGCTAGCCATTTTTTCTGCTCCGCTTGGTCTGTGCACACCGAAGCACAAGCAACCATCCCGCAAAGAGGTGAGTCGCTCAAATTTGGAAATTCAATCGGCATGATGCATCGCAGTGGTATGGCTTGGGAGAGAACCTAGCACCCTGCTCACCGTCTAGCACGGAATTCGACTGCAAAGACGAATTCCTTAGCTGGCGATTGCGCGTATCGAAGGGATTGGGTGCTTGAATTTTGAATCGGAGCGAAGTGAATGGAGTCTCTTTCGACAGCGCGCGTTGCCGCTCGAAGTAGCACTTCACCGCCTATTGGCAGAGCGTTCAGAAGGGAAGAGTTCTTGGTGGATTTGGTGGCGACGGCGCGGTTGCGTTCAAAGTCGGAAGTCCGGCTTTTGGCCGTGGCTCTCGCAAAACTCCAAGCAATCATCGACCGAATCTTAGATCATTTGCCTGAGTTCATCTACTGCCAACACTTGGGAAATTACATCATCTCGAAGTCCGACGACTTCGCCGTGGAAAAATCCCGGCCTCGCCATTGAATCGGATGGCTCCGCTGTAAACCTTGGAGGTCATCGGGGTTGTACTACTGCTCCTGCCAGCAGGCATCTCATGAATTGGACCGAGGCCTTTCCCGTTTATCCGCGGTTAAGCAGCAGCCCCATGCCCCGATCTATCGTCTCCCCCCGGGCCAAGCCCCCATGGCCATAGCCGCCACCCCATCCAACTCCTTCGAACTCGCCCCGTCCCGCGCCTGGATCGACATCCCTTGCTGGACCGTCACGAAAAACCGCGCCAGAGCCTTCACCTTCGTCTCCCGCGAAAGATCCCCCTCCTTGATCCCACGCTGAAGTCTGGCTTCGATCATCTTTAGCGATCTCTTCCGTTCTTCCACGATCATATCCGCCAATCCGGCAACGCCTTCGCTGGCGACCGCCGACAGCACGACCATGCAGCCGGAAGGACCCGCCGGGCAGGCAAGCGAACGGGCCGAGAACCGCAGAAAGGCCTCGACGCCCAATTTCGCGGTCGGCGCGGATTCCAGCGCATCGCAGAGCTGCGGGGCTCCTTGTGCGCCATAGTGGCGGATCGCCTCCGTGTAGAGCTGCTCCTTGCTGCCGAAGGCGGCATAGAGGCTCGGCGACCCGATCCCCATGGCTTCGCACAGGTCGTTCATGGACGTGGCGGTGAAGCCTTTTTGCCAAAACACCCTCGTCGCCGCGTCCAGCGCGGCAGTTCGGTCGAACGCACGGGGGCGCCCGCGGGTGGAGGTTTTTTCGCTCATGACTCGATTTCTGTGCCGATCAATCTATAAATCGGTTGACGGGCCGCCGCAAGCGGATAAAGGATTTTGTGTCGAACGATACAAAAAGTAACATGAGCACACTAAAAGGAAAACGGGCATTGGTCACGGGAGCGAGCCGTGGCATCGGCGCAGCCATCGCGAAAGCCTTGGCAGCGGAAGGCGCGAGCGTGGCCATCACCTACGAACGCTCGGCGGAAAAGGCCGGGGAAGTGGTCCGGGAAATCGAGGCCGCCGGCGGCAAGGCCGTGGCCTTCGCCGCGAACAGCGCGGATCCAGAAGCGGTCCGCGGCTCCATCGACCGCACCGTCGCGGAACTCGGTGGTCTGGACATCCTGGTGAACAACGCCGGTATCGCGCGCCAAGGCAGCTTCGCGGAGATCACCCTGGAAGACATCGACGCCATGCTAAACGTGAACGTCCGCGGCGTCATCCTCTCCAGCCAGGCCGCCATCCCGCATCTCTCGACCGGCGGTCGTATCATCAACATCGGCAGCGGTCTCGGCGAGCGCGTCCCCTTCGGTGGCGTGACCGTTTACTCCGCTACCAAGTCCGCGCTGCGCTCCCTGACCGCCGGCCTCTCCCGCGAACTCGGCCCGAACGGCGTCACCGTCAACCTCGTCCAGCCCGGCTCCACCGATACCGACATGAACCCTTCCGACGGCCCCGGTGCCGAGGCCCAGAAGAGCGCCATGTCCCTCGGACAATACGGCACCCCCGAGGACATCGCCGCCGCCGTCGTCTTCCTCGCCGGCCCGGGTGCCAAGCAGATCACCGGCACGACCATCACCGTCGATGGCGGTGCGATTGCCTGAGCTTCACCGCTCATCCTGAATTTCGGAAGGAGAACCACGGAATACACGGAATACACGGAAAGCGAAGGAGTGGGGGTGCGAAGTATGCGCTTCAGCTCCTGCCCGCAATCCAGGTTCCGTGTATTCCGTGTGTTCGGTGGTTTTCATTTTCCCGTTGGCATTCCTCCTTGAAGAAGCCCGGCCAGACCGACGATGCTAAGGCCCCGATGAAAACCGCACTGCTTTTCCTCCCCTTGCTCTCCACCGTCCTGCTCGCCCAAGAGGTCGACCCGTCACTGTCAGATCCCGATTACGCGATTCAAGGGGAATACGCACTTGACGCGAAAGCCATCCAGAAGGGCCCCGGGGTTCAAGTCATTGCTCTCGGCGATGGCAAGTTCGAGGCGATTTCCTTCAAGCGCGGATTGCCCGGAGCGGGCTGGGAAGGAAAATGGAATTCCGTCGCTCACAGCGAGGGCACCCGCGACGGGGAATCCGGAACCGTCAAATTCACCGGCAGCGATTTGGAGGGAACGATCGCGGGCCAGAAGTTCAGCCTGAAGAATCCGGCCGGGAAAGAGATCGAACTCACCCGCGTCAACCGCGAATCGCCCACCCTCGGCATGAAGCCACCCAAGGGTGCAGTCGTCCTCTTCGGCGATGGCATCAACCTCTTCGACAAAGACAAGGTCGCCGCGGACGGGCTTCTTTCCCAAGGTGCCAAAACCACCGAAACCTTCGGTGACTTCACCCTCCACATCGAGTTCCGCCTCCCTTTCATGCCGAAGGCCCGCGGCCAAGGCCGTGGCAACAGCGGTCTCTATCTCCAGGGGCGGTACGAGATCCAAATGCTCGACAGCTTCGGACTCGAAGGGAAGGACAACGAGTGCGCTGGCATCTATCAGACCGCCGCGCCCTCGCCGAACATGTGCTTTCCTCCCCTGACCTGGCAAACCTACGACATCGAGTTCACCGCCGCGAAGTTCAACAAGGACGAGAAGAAGAAAAAGGCCGTCGTCACCGTGACCCATAACGGCGTGGTGGTGCATAAGAACCTCGAACTTCCCGGCCCCACCGGCGGAGCCGTCCTGAAAGACACCGCCGAACCCGGCCCTTTCCTTCTCCAAGACCACGGCAACCCGGTGCGTTACCGCAATATCTGGCTGGTCAAAAAGTGACGCAGCTCTCGCCCGGGCCCGCTAGGGTTTTGGCTTCATGCTCTTGAAGCGACCATAGAGCGGGTGATCGTCGGGGATCACCTGCGGCTTCATCCCCGCCTTCCACGTGTCGAAGTTCTTCTTCATGCGCTCGACGACATCGAAATGATCGGCGGCGACGTTGCGAGCCTCCCCCGGATCCGTGCCGAGTGCGTAGAGCTCCGGAGGATTACCTCCCTCCATGACCAGCTTCCAGTCCCCCTCGCGGATCGCGCGCAGCGGTCGCGCGAGGTTCGTATCGCGCCCGGGAATCCGCCACTCCTTGTGATCGTTGTAGATCCAGCAGAGTTGCGAATGCGGCGGCTCCTTCTTCTCACCGGACAGATGAGACAGGAGGTTCACCCCATCGATACCATCCGGCACCGCCACTCCGGCCGCGGCCAGGCTGGTGCTGAAAACGTCCATGACGTGCACCATCGGATCGAACTTCCCGCCCGCCGGGATGCGCCCCGGCCAGCGCGCCACGAAGGGCACGAGGATGCCGCCTTCGAGCACGTCGAACTTCATCCCGCGGTGAGGGCCGTTGCTCGTTCCCAGCACCGGCGGTTCGCCGCCGTTGTCGCTGATGAAGAAGACCAGCGTCCGTTCGTCGAGACCCGTCTCTTTCAAGGTGGCCATCAGCCGGCCGATGTTGTCATCCAGATTGCTGAGGATGGCCGCAGCGACCTTGCGCTTGCCGGAGAGCTGGGAGACCCGCGCGAGATCCTCCGGCTTCGCCACCTGCGGCAGATGCGCCGCCATGTGCGCGAGATGCAGGAAGAAGGGCTTGTCGTGCTTCCGGCGCAGGAACGCGTTGGCTTCGTCTGTTAGAATGTCGGTGAGGTAGCCCTCGCGCGGCTTCTCGTCCCCGTTGCGCGAGAGCACCGGATCGACGTAACGGCCCGCCGCGCCGAAGTAGCCGAAAAAATCGTCGAAGCCGCGGTTGCGCGGGGCGAACTGGAATTGATCCCCTTTGCCAAGGTGCCACTTGCCGATCAACACCGTCTCGTATCCCGCTTCACGCAGCTTGGCCGGTAGCGTCACCTGGGACACATCCATGCCATCCCGCGGGCCATCGAGCGGTCGGTTATCCTCGATGCCGAATCGCGAAGGGTAGCGCCCTGTTAGAAGCGCGGCCCGCGTCGGAGAGCAGGACGGGAGCGCGTAGCCGTTCGTGAAAACGCAGCCTTCCTTGGCGAGCGCGTCGATGTTCGGCGTCGGGAAGTCCTTTCCCCCGGAGAATCCGAAGTCGCCCACGCCCACATCGTCCACCAGGATCGCGATGATGTTGGGTCTCACCGCTTCCGCGGCTTCCAATCGGGTTCCGCACCAGGAAACCGTTAGCATCACGAACAACATCCGGCACGCGCGGTGGATCATCACGCCGCAAACCTCCGGGGCAGCGGAAGGCTGGTCAACGCAATAGCGCCGCGCTGCTGGTTCGTCTGGACCAGCCTGCGGCTTCCCGTCTTGTCCCCGTTTTAGGGACTATGGCGACCCCTGGAATTTGTTATACAACTTTGAAACAGATATGCCTCTTCCTTGTGCATATCTCGATCAAAGCCCATGAAAATTCCCGCGACCCTAGCCCTCTCTTCCCGCCGTGCCGCTCTCATCCTCGCCGCCTCCATCACCGTCCTGCTCGCCGGCCACTCCGCGCCGGCAGCCACCCTCACTTGGGATCCGCTCCTGAACGGCCTCGGCAGCGACGGTGAAGGCCCGTGGGACAATACGACCGCGAATTGGGCCTCTGATGGAGGCGATGTCCTGTTCCCCGCTTCCGCGCAGACGACGCTCACCGTGGCGCTCTTGAACGGTGTGAACACGATCACCCTTGCAAGCACCGCGGACCTCGCTGTCGGCCAAGTGCTCTCCAATGACCGCTTTCCGGCCGGCACCACGATCACCGACATCACCGACAACGTCGTTACGCTGAGCGCGGTTTCCACCAACACGCTCGGTATCGGAAGCGCGATTCATTTCTCCTTCAATCACGACGCGATCATCGGCAACGGAACGGAAACCGCGGGGACTGTCACGGTTTCGGGCAATCAGGCAGCGGACAGCCTCGTACTCTATGAGGCCGCCACAGGCAGCTACACCCTGACCGGCGGGAACCTCACGGTCTCCGGCCGGAATGGCAGCACCGGTGCCTTGAAGGTCAATGCGAACACAGCCATCGGCAACGCTCTGTCGTGGAAGAACCTCCAGTTCCAAACCGAGGACAAAACCCTGACGCTCAGCGGCGGCAGCATCCCCGGTGCCGTGAACGGGACCTTCAATGGCTCCGTGTCAGGCAGCTCGGCCTTCGTTGCCGCAGCCAGCACCTTGGCGGTGACTGGCGGCACCTTCACCACGGGTGGTGCGGGAAACACCATCAACATCGGTGACCAAGCCACGGAGACCGGCGGCTTCAAATTCTCCGGCGGCATCCTCGCTACCGGCGGCAGCTTCCAGATCGCCAACGAGCGCACGGCGTACGTGGAAATCAGCGGCACTGCAATTCTCAACAGCACCGGCCAGATCACCGTCGGCCGCAACAACACCGCGAACCTCGGCAAATTCGTGATCGATGGCGGCACGGTCAATTCGACGGCGACCAATACGACGGACGTCCAAGTGCAAATCGGCCGCTCGAATGGACCTGGCATCCTGGACGTCCGGAGCGGTGTCTTCAACGTGATTGGCAATGGCGTGGCCGGCACCTCCGGCGGCATCATGGTCATCAACTCCAGCGGAACCGTCACCACCGTTCCGTTGCCGGGCGGCACGGTCAATCTCAGCGGCGGAACGACCACGGCCAAGGAGTTGCGCTTCAACGGCAGCAACAAGAGCGCCGGAGCCGTCTCCGGCGGCGATGTGAACTCCACTTCCGGAACCGCCACGCTCAACATGACCGGCGGCAGCCTCTACATCGGTGGAACCGTCCAGTCCAACGGCACGGGAACAACTGCCCCGGGCGGCATCGTCAACCGCGGCACCGGCACCTCCACCTACGCCATCAATCTGTCCGGCGGCACGGTGGGAGCCAGTGCCAATTGGATCTCCGGCCTGGACATGACGCTCGGGACGACAAATGGAAACGTCACCTTCAAGGCCGCCAATGCCGCGGACGTACCCTTCGATATCTCCCTCGGCGGCAGTCTTTCCGGTACGGGTGGAATCACCAAGACGGGCACGGGCATCCTGACCCTTTCCGGCACGAATTCCCATGCCGGCGATACCGTGGTCAATGCCGGCACGCTCGTCCTCGGCACCGTCAATTCGAACAACGAATCCTCCACGGTCACGATCGCCGAGACCGGGGCCACGCTCCAACTGGATTTCGCCGGCACCGACACGGTGGGTGGTCTCGTCATCGGCAGCAATCCGCCCTTGGCGGACGGCGTTTACGGAGTCGTCGGATCGCCGGCACCGGTCATCGGGATCAGCCAGATCACCGGCACCGGCAGGCTCAACATCGGCTCCCCGCCTTCCGGCGGCTACTCCACTTGGGCAAGCGCCAACGGGATCACCGGTGAGCCCGCCTCCGGCGACTTTGATAACGACGGGCTGGCCAATCTCATCGAGTATGCCTTGGGCACGAATCCGACGGTTTCCAGCCAGCCGCCGGGCACCTTCTCGGGCAGCACGGTCACCTTCGTCAAAGGCAGTGACGCCATTGCGAACAACGACGTGATCTTCGAAATCGAGGAGTCCACCGACCTCGGAGTTTCCGATCCTTGGGCGACCGTGGTGACCGAAGGCACCGCCGATGACACTCCCGACATCTCCTACACGCTGACGACCGGCTTACCCAAGGAGTTCGCGCGCCTCAAGATCACCCAACCGGCGCCTTGATCCACGCGCCAAGCCTCACTTCCCCGCCTGAATCGCGGTGGCGTTCACCAAGAGAAGGTCTGCGGTGGATTCCTTGGCGACGGTGCCTGTGACGGTGACCTTGGCGAGGTTCGCGAGGCCGCCGACGCCTTCGAGGGGTTCCTTGAGGGCGCGGCCTTCGGCATCGACGACCTGGATGGTGGCGGTGCCTTGCTTCTTCTTTTCCGGGGTATCGCAGCAGGCATCCCAAGGGGTCTCGCAGGTGTCGCCGGGCATTTCATTGCAGGGCGTGATCAGCTCGGGATCGCCGAGGATGAAGGCGGCGCGGCCGGCGACGAAGGGCGAGGCATTGCCCATGATCTTGCCGGAGAGGGTGATCGTTTCCCCGGGCTTGGCAGTAGAACGAGCGGTGTGAATCGCCACGGGAGTGCCGGCGGGGGTGGCGGAAAGGACCTTGGAGAGGGCCGGACTGGGCGCGGCGGCGGCCGGAACGGTGGTCACGGTTTCAGGCTTTTTCCCGCAAGAAGTGAGGAGAATAGCGATGGTGAAGCCGACGATGGTTTTCATATGGTTTCGTGATGTTTTGGGTCAGGATGAGCGAAGGGCAGAGGGAAGGGAAGGTTTCAGGCAGCGGATCGCGGGAGGGATGGCACCCAGCAGGCCGAGGAGAAGTCCAGTCAGAATTCCGGTGAGGGCGACCTCGGGGCCGATCTCCAAAGTGAACGCGCCGATCGAGAAGGGGATCGTTTGACCGTCTAACAGAAGCATCGCGAGTGCCGAGCCGACCAGCGCGCCGGTGAGGCAGGCGAGCGTGCTTTCTTGCACAAGGCTGGCGAGGAGCGAGCCGCGGCCAAAGCCGATCGCTTGCAAGGTGGCCATCTCGCGGACGCGTGAGGCGAAGGCGGCGTAGAGGGTATTGATCCCGCCGAAGACGGCACCTGCAGCGATGAGTGCAGCGGTGATCCAGGTCATGGCGCGCAGCGGTTGGAAGAAGCTGCCGAGGCGCGCATAGTAGTCGCTCTCGCGGAGGGCGCTGAGTTCGAGATCAAGGCGCTGCTTGGCGAAGAGATCGGCTTCGGAGAAGTCCTCGGGGTTATCGAGGCGGAGGGTCACGCAGGAGATGGTGTCGCGCTTCGAGAGGACGCGCAGATCGCCGAGGGTCGCCCAGATTTCGGATTCGAGGACGGTGCCGGGGGCGGCGAAGACGCCGGAGATGGCGAGGTCCTGGCCGTCGAGGTTGAGATGGCTGTTAGGCTTCAGTTCGCTTTCGGGGATGCCGAGCTTTTTCCATGCGAGACGACCGACCATGACCTGGCCTGCTTGGGGGAAGCTGCCTTCGATGAGGCGCAGTTCGGGATGCACGCGCAGGGCCTGCGGGGTGACGCCGCGGAAGGTGGCTTGCTTCTTCTCGCCGCCGGGGAGGATGACGTTGTTCATGTAGTGGATCTCGGTCGAGACCGCGCGCACGCCGAGTGATTCGGAGATGCCGGGCACGGTGGCTTCCGCGATGCCGGCGGCGGCCTCGGAGACCTCGCTGCGCTGGATGCTTTCTTCCGATCCGGCCCCGACGAGGATGACATTGTGGGGCGAGCCGGAGGCGGAGAGGACGCGCTTCATGCCGGTATTGATCGCCACGGCCGCCATGACCAATAGGACGACGAGGGCGCTGCCGCCGACGGTCTGGAGCAGGCGGGTCTTCGAGCGGAAGAGATTCCGCACGGCGTAGGTGAAGGGCAGCATCTCAGTTTCTCAAGTTCTTCACGATCGGTTGGGTCATCGCCTGGAAGGCGGGCCAGAGGGAAGCCATGACGCCTAACAGCAGCGCGGCGGCGATGCCGGTGGCGACGACCACGGCGTCCGGTTGGATGGCGAGGGTCTGGCCTTCATTGCCCATGGTGAAGCTGCGCCAGTGCAGGAAGGCGGCGGCGAGGCCGACACCCGTGGCACCGCCGATGAGGCCGAGCATGCCGCCCTCGCTGACGACCAGGCAGGCAATCGCGCGTCCGGGATAGCCGAGTGTGCGCAGCACCGCGTTTTCCTTCACGCGTCCGCGCACGACGAGAAGCAGTGCGTTTGCGACCAGCGCTCCCACGGCGAGCACGGCACCGATGCCGAGCCAGCGGGTGAAGCCGATCAGTTGGATCAACTGTCCTGCGGATTCGGCGAAGAAGGCTTTCTCCGGGCGGGTGTCGGTGGGTTGGGCGTCGGAGTGGAAGCGTTCGTCGATGGCCTTCGCCACCGGGCCGAGGTCCTTCGAGGAGTGCACGCGGACGTTGAATTGCGTGACGGTGCCGAGGCCGACCTTCGAGGCGTGTTGCAAGAAGGGCAGCTTCACGTAGGCGACGTTGTTGTCCTGCGGGAAGGGCGAGGAGATGATGCCCGCGACCACGACAGTGACGCCCGCGCCGCTGAAGCGGTCGCCGGGTTTCAGGCCGCGGCGCCGGGCGAAGACTTCGCCCAGCAATGCGCCATCGCCGCGGTTCTTCCACTCCTGCATGCTGCCTTCGGTGACCTTGATCTCGGGCGCGAATTTTTCGAGTTCATCGTCCGGCACGCCGCGGAAGGTGATGACGTCGAGCGAGGCCCCGCAGTTGTTCACCACGATCTGCACGGGGATGACCTCGCGCACGCCCTCGATGCGGCGGATCTCCTCCGCGTAGTGTTCCGGGAGCTTGCTGGCGGAGGGACAGAAGCGGTTCTGGCGGTAGACGACGAGCGTGGTGTCCGCCGCCGTCGTTTCGGTCGCCTTCGCCAAGGCGCGTTGCAAAGTTTCCACAGCGGTGAAGAGAAACATGCCGGCGGCGACGCCGAGCACGGTGAGCAGTGAGCGGACCTTGTGCCGGGTGAGCTGGATCCACGAGAGCCGTAGTAGATTGGCGATCGCATTCATGACAGGATGAGTTGGCCTTTCTCCAGATGCAGGGTGCGGTCGGCGGCTTCCGCGGCGCGGGGATCGTGGGTGACCATGACGATGGTCTTGCCGTGATCGCGCGAAAGCTGGCGGAGCAGGTCGAGGATGCGCGTCGCCGCTTCGCGGTCGAGGTCGCCGGTCGGTTCGTCCGCTACCAGCAGGGATGGATTCGCGACGAGGGCGCGGGCGATGGCCACGCGCTGCTCCTGCCCGCCGGAGAGCTCGGAGGGGTTGTGGTGCATGCGGTCGCTCAAGCCGACCAGGTCCAGTGCCGATCCGACCCGCGAGTGGCGTTCTTTCTTGGACATTGGAGACAGCAAGAGTGGCAGCTCGACATTCTCGAAGGCGGTCAGCACCGGCACGAGGTGATAGAGCTGGAAGATGTAGCCGACATGGGCTGCCCGCCATTTGGTCAGCTCGCGGCGGGAGAATTTTGCGATGTCCTTGCCCTCGATCAGCAGTGCGCCTTCGGAGGGCGAGTCGATGCCGGAGAGGAGATTGAGGAGCGTGGTCTTGCCCGAGCCGGAGGGACCCATGAGCGCGAGGAATTCGCCCTTCGCGACGCTCAGGTCGAGCTTCTCCAGCGGCGTCACCACGGTGCTGCCCTTGTGGTAGCTTTTCGAGAGGCCGCGGCATTCGATCATCGGTTCACTCATGGTGTGTTCGGGCTGGGGTTGACGCGTTGGCCGTCGCGCAGGCCCTGTGGGGAAAGGATGACTTGCTCGCCGGGGCGGAGGCCTGCGGTAATCCGGACCATGCCCTCGCGGGATTCGGAGCTCGCCTCGATGGCGCGCTTGCTGACCCGCTTCGATTCGGGATCGCAGACCCAGACGCTGTTGCCGTCGATGGCAGCCTGTTGCGCCCAGGTGGCGAGCGAGCCGCCGCCTCCTCCCGGGGTGGTTGACGTGGCGCTGCCGAGGAACTCGACGCGGCAGAGCATTTCCGGGCGGAGTTGTTCGGTGGGGTTGTCGATGCGGACCTTGGCTTGCAGCGTGTTCCGCTGGAGGTCGGCCTCGCCGATGATGCGGGTGACTTCGCCTTCGAAGACCTTGTCGGGCAGGAGGCTGCAGCGAACCTTGGCCTTCTGGCCGGCGCTCAGGTTTGCGGCATCGGCCAGAGGGACATCGACCCGGACCTGGAGATGGGCGGGATCGTAGAGGATGGCGATGGTCGAGCTGTCGGGGTCGTCCATTAGCAGCATTTTCTTTTGTCCCGGCGCGGCGTTGAGGCGGAGGACGCGGCCGGTGATAGGGGAGAGAATGCGGGTGCGTTCAAGGGCGAGGCGCGCTTGGTCGATGGCGACTTCGGCCGTGGCAATCTCATCGGCCTTCGACTTGGTTTCGAGATTCACGCGGATGATCTCGGCTTCGAGTTCGGAGGCTTCCGCTTGCGCTGCCATGTGCATGGATTGCTCGCGTTCGTGGCGCAGGCGGGCGGACACGATGTCGGAGGCGGAGATCGCGCCCTTGAGGTCCTTGAGGCGGGAGTAGCGATCCTCTGCTTCGTCTTCGGAGGTCTTGGCGGCGACGATGCGGGTGACGGCTCCCTGGAGTTTTTTCTTCAGGGTCTCGACCGAGGCCTCATGGGCGGTGCAGGCGGAAATGAGGGCCACACGGGTTCTCTCCGCGGCAGTGAGTGCGAGCTTGGCATCGGCATCGATCAGGGTGGCCAGCAGGTCGCCTTTTTGGACCGTTTGGCCTTCCAGGGCGTGGACCTCGGCGACGACGCCATCGATGAGGGCGGTGGCTTTGATTGGCAGGGGATCGGGCTCGATCCAGCCGCTGGCTTGGAAGAGCATGCTGCCGGAGGATGCCGGTGAGGCGGTGCCGCTTTCCTGACTGGCGGTGGCGAGGACGAGGGCGGTGGTGACCTTCGGTGCGGGTAGCAGGCGGTCGCGGAAGAGCGCGAGGAAAAGGACCGCGAAGCCAGCCAGGAGGCCGGCTGGCAGCAGCCATGCCGGGAATCTCCGCGGGGCGGTGGTTTCGGGCTCACGGTTGGTGAGGGTATCGAGAGAGGGAGTCATGGCGACTAGGGGATGGGCGGGACGATTCCGAGGATTTGGCGTTTCCCCGCATGAGGTGTCCCTGTAGGACGCGGTGATCTCGGGGTCGCTAACCCGGCTGCGTGCCGGGCTTTTATGAACCGTCCCGTTGGGACGAAGAGAGGGTGGCAAAGGCCTTTTGGGCGATTTCAGTCTCGCGCGGGAAACATGCCGGCAGGGACCGTTCTGCGGGGCGGAGCCTCCGCGGTCCCGGGCGCTGTCGCGTCGCTCAAACCGTCGAAGACGGTTTCGGCGACGCTACGCAAGGCTTCACAGTCTCCAGACTCCCAATCTCGCCCTGAAACTGCAGGGCGTGTCCGGGCCACGGATCGGCTCGAACATTTCGAGGGCCGCGGCGGGAACAAGGTTCACGGGCGGCAACAGGAAGACCGGTGGCGGGAGGTCGATCGCCACAATCGGTGGTAGACCTTCGGGAAGGGTGGCGAGCGGTGCGTCCGGAAGTTCGTCCACGTCCACGCAGCAGCTTGGCTCGTGTTTGTGTTCCTTCCTGCACTTCGAGCAGCAGGACTCCTGCTCCGCCACGCTGGATTCGAGCAGGCAGATGCGTACCGGCGAGGCTGCCAGCGGGATGATCATCCCGAGGCAGGCCAGCAGGAATACCGCAATTGCCCGTCGCATCTCCCGAAGCATTCGCATCATAGGAGGGCGGGGACAAGGCGATATTCCCGGGCGGTGGCCGTGGAGGGGGAATTTCAACCGCAGATAACAGCCGGATGGACGCAGATGAAAGGCAGGATGTTTGGATTTGGATTGGGATGGATGGGATGTTTTCGGGGTGGGCGTGGAGGGACCGTTCTGCCGGGCGGTCCCAGTGGGGGCTGTCCGTTGTTGGGGGCGTTGGGATTGTCGGGGAGACGTGGATGTGGGTAGAGTCCGGGCGATGCAGACTGCGACATGGTACGAATGGCTTGCCTGTGGCAGTGTGGCTGCGGCGGCGGTGCTGCCGGGGGAGCGGTCGCGGAAGTGGGCGGCGTGCGTTGGTTTGGGAGGGATCGCGGCGAGCTGGCTGCCGGGGAGCGCGCGGGAGTTTTTGCTGCCGGCGGCGGTGGGGGGCTTGGCGGTTCTGGCGCTTGCGGGGCGCGGTGGAAGGCTGGGGCGCTGTGGAAGGCCGGCGGCGATTGGCGGTGCGCTGCTTTCCGTGGGGTTGTGCTGGTTGTTTCCGCAGCCGGAGATCCGGCTGCAGGGGCGCTTCGGGGTGGGGACGACGAGCTTCGAGATCCCCGCGGAGGGGGATGCGCCGCGCTTGCTGGTGCAGGTCTGGTATCCCTCGGATCAGAGCGGCGGTGATTCTCCCTGGCTGGCCGACCCGGAACTCGTGCCGCGCTTTCCGTTTCAGCGGATGGCGAAGGCGAGGTTGCCGATCGGGGAGGGATTGCCGGTGGCGACGTCATCCGGAAAGCTGAAGGTGGTCTTCTACGAGCATTCGTGGACGGGCCACCGCGCGGAGAACCTGGGGCAGGTGGCGGAGATGGTCAGTCACGGCTTGGTGGTGGTGGCCGTGGATCATCCGGGCCAGGCAGGCCGGGTGCGCTATGCGGATGGTAGTGTAGTCACGACCGGCTTGCCCGCGGAGCCGGATCTAACAAGCGAGGCGAAGGTGGGCGAGTTCCTCGCACTGGCGGAGAAGTGCCTTGCCGAGCGGGGTAGAAATATCGAGAGGGTCTTGGCGGCTCTGCGCGGTGGCCGGGGAGGGCAGGTTACGGCACAGGCGGAGTTGCGGCGGGTGGGTGTGTTTGGTTTCTCCTTCGGCGGGTCGAATGCGCTGCGGCTGTGTGCGCGGAGTCCGGACTTCGTGGCGGGTGCCAATGAGGACGGGCTTTATCTGGGCGACGAGGCTCCACGCGGACCGTTCCATTTTTTCGACTCCGAGATGCCGGGTTGGTTGCTCGGTGCGCCGGATCCTGATGAGACAGCGGAGCAAGGGATGATCCGGAAGGCGGAGGCCCGGGTGCAGAAGGCGATGGAGCTACCGGACCGGAGCCGGGATGTGATGAACGACGTTTATCACATGGGCTTCAGCGATGCGATTTTCCGATCCCGGCTGCAGAGGATCGCGGGGACGGGTAGGGGGATTTTCCGGGATCTGCATGAGGAGATGGCTTGGCACCTCGCGGTGTTTTTTGAGGAGGTGTTGGGGGAAGGCGGGCAGAGACGGTGATGGGACAGTAGGGGAGGACAACTCGTCACGTGGTGCGTATGGATACCTCCGTCGCTTTGCTGCATACCTTCACCATACTCGAAGCGACTTGGACCATTCTGCGGGCCAGTGGCTCCGCGCTCCCAGGGGAAGAGCCTCTCGTTTAACGGACGGCTGGCGTTGTTAGGAGGCGCAGTGAATTGAGGATCACCAGCAAGGTCGCGCCGGTATCGGCGAGGATGGCGAGCCAGAGGCCGACGTGGCCGGTGAAGGCGAGGGCGAGGAAGAGTGCCTTGATCGAGAGCGCGAAGATGACATTGAAGCGGATGATCCCCACGGCACGCCGGCCGACGGTGATCGCTTCCGCGACTTTGCGGAGGTCGTCCTTCATCAAGGCGATGTCGGCGGTCTCGATGGCGGTATCGCTCCCGATGGCTCCCATGGCGAAGCCGACGCTGGCGATGGCCAGGGCGGGGGCATCGTTGACGCCATCGCCGATCATGCCGGCGTGGGTGTAGCGGGCGACGAGCTGGCGGACGTGCTCGACCTTCTGGTCCGGCATGAGGTCGCCGATGGCTTCGTCGATGCCCGCCTGGGCGGCGATGGCGGAGGCGGTGCGCTGGTTGTCGCCGCTGAGCATGACGACCTTCTCGACCCCGGCGGCGTGGATGCGGCGGAGTGCTTCGGTGACTTCCGGACGGAGGGTATCGGCGATGGCGATGATGCCGAGGATCTCGCCCGCGCAGTCGCCATGCGGTGCGTGGCCGAGCACGGCGAGCGATTGGCCCTTGGCTTCGATCTCCGCGAGCATGGCTTCGACCGCCGGCGTGCAGACTCCCGCGTCGTGAGCCATGCGGTGATTCCCGATGAAGTGGAGATGCCCGGCGATGACGGCGCGTGCGCCTTGGCCGGTGACGGATTGGTAGTCGGTAGTGGCTTCGAAGGTGATGCCGCGGCCCTGTGCGGCATCGACGATGGCGCGGGCGAGGGGATGCTCGGAATGTGAATTGATGGCGGCGGCGCGGCGCAGGATTTCGTCTTCCGCAAGATCGGCGACAGGAATGATGCCTACGACCTGCGGCTTGCCGACGGTGATGGTGCCGGTTTTATCGACGGCGAGGGCGCGGAGTTTTCCGACCGCTTCGAGATAGACGCCGCCCTTTACCAGCACGCCGCGGCGCGCGAGTGCGGTGAGGCCGGAGACGATGCTGACGGGCGTGGCGATCACCAAGGCGCAGGGGCAGGCGATGACCAAGAGGACGAGCGAACGGTAGACCCAAGCGCCCCATGGCTGGCCGATGAGGAGTGGCGGAATGATCGCGACGAGGATGGCGATGACGAAGACAGCGGGCGTGTAGATGGCGGCGAAGCGGTCGACCCAGCGCTGGGTGGGCGGCTTCTGTTCCTCCGCTTCGCCGACGAGTTGGATGATCCGGGCGAGGGTGGAATCGCCGGCCGCCTTGGTGACGCGGACCTTGAGCGAGCCCTCGCCATTGACGGTGCCGGCGAAGACGGGATCTCCCGCTTGCTTGTCGACCGGGACGGATTCACCGGTGATCGGGGCTTGGTTGACCGAGGAGGTGCCGGAGATGACCTCGCCATCGAGCGGGATGCGGCTGCCGCTTCTGACCTGGATCGCGGTGCCGGTGGCCACTTCCGCGACGGGGACTTCGCGCTCGGAGCCATCATCGCTGATGACGATGGCGGTGGGTGGTGAGAGCTCTAACAGTGCGGCGACGGCACGGCGAGCGCGGGTGCCCGCCCATGATTCGAGGAGTTCGGACAGGGCGAAGAGGAAGACAACGGCGGCGGCTTCCGCGTGCTCGCCGATGAGCCAGGCACCGGCCACGGCGACGGTCATCAGGACATTCATGTCCAGTCGCAGCGCGCGCAGGGCCTTCCATGCGGCGGGGAAGACGAGCAGGCCGCCGGCGATGGTCGCCAAGGCGAAGGCAAGCGTCGGGAGCCAGGCGGGGCCGGCGTGAATGCGGCCTAGCAAGAGCCCGGTGCCTGTTAGGGTGCCGGAGGCGGCGACCAGGAAAGTCCGCGGCAGACGGGTGTCATCGTGGCCGTGTTCACAGCCTCCCGAGGCATGGTGGGGTTCGTGGGCGTGGTCGTGATGGTCAGGCATGCCTCGGAGGGGTCACGGCTTCGATGGATCGGGCTTCACGAACACAAAGCGCGAATTTGCGATAAGCCAGCGGTAAGAAATGCCCCTTCCGCAAGATGCGGAAGGGGCTTCTGGTGTCGAGAGGGTGAGGGGCGCGGGACACACCCCCTCCTTGCTCTAGTGCAGGTGCAGTTCGAAGCGTTCGGTCACGGCCTTGGCATCGGCGGTGGTCTTGACGACGAGGATCATCGGGACGTGGGCACCTTCGGGCAGGGCCTTGTCGGAGATGAGGACATTGGCGTCGGCTTCCTTGCCCTTGGCGAAGGCGAGCTTCACGGGATTGGCGCGCTCGCCGCTGGTGCCGGTGATGGTTTGAGCTGCCAGCGCGGCGGGCTTGTTGTCTTTGTCCACGAAGACGATGCGGACCTTGCGTTCCTTATCAACGGTGACTTCGAGGGTGAAGCCGCCCTTCGATTCGACGAGGTGGCCGCCATTCGGACCCTTCTTGGCATCGTGCTCGTGATCCTCGTCATGATCATGATCATGATCGGCATGCTCTTTCTTGGATTCCTTGCCATGGTCGTGCTTGTCCTCGGCGAAGGCCAAGGGGGTTCCGAGCAGGGCGAGGAGGATCAGCAGTTTCGGTTTCATCGGTTCGGGTATGGTTGTCGGTTTTCGGTTCGGACGTGATTGCCAGTGAATTCATTCAATGGGTGGCGGGGGCATTCATCTCGAGGGCCTGGCGGGCGGCCTTCCTGCCGAAGAGGCGGAAGACGGCGGGAGTGACCGCGAAGTCGAGCAAGGTGGAAGTGATCAGACCGCCGACGATGCAGACCGCGACGGGACTGAGGATTTCCTTTCCGGGTTCGCCCATTGACATGACGAACGGGATCAGCGCGATGCCCGCGCAGAGGGCGGTCATGGTGACGGGCACGAGGCGCTCGAGGGTGCCGCGCTCGATCATCCGGTCGGTGAAGCCTTCCCCCTCGTGCTTCATCAGGTGCAGGTAGTGGGAGATCATCATGATCCCATTGCGCGCGGCGACGCCGCCGACGGCGATGAATCCAACCAAGGTGGCGATGCTGATATTCCCCACGACCATCCAGGTGAGCCAGAGGCTGCCCATCAGGGCCAGCGGGAGATTGAGCAGGACCTGAATGGCCAGCACGAGGCTGCGGAAGTAGGACCAGAGCAGCATGACGATGACGGCGAGGATGATGCTGAAGAGCACCGCGATCCGCCGGGCCGCGGCTTTCTCCGCCTGGAACTCGCCCTCGTAGCTGAGGAAGACGCCTTCCGGCAGCTTGATCTCCTGCTCGACCTTTTCCTGGAGCTGGCGGACCAGTTCGCCGGCATTGCGCTGAGTGGGTGCGATCGAGACAACGTAGCGGCGCTGGGTGTTTTCCCGGAAGACGGAGCTCGGACCGGATGCCTCGCGGACATCGGCGACGAGCTTCAGAGGGATGTTCCTGCCGGTCTTGGTGTGAACGGGGAGCTCGCGGATCTTCTCGATGTCGCTGCGCCATTCGAGAGGGAGCCGGATCGCGAGATTGATGGTGCGCTGGTTCTCGCGGAGTTGGGCGACGGTGGCACCGCCGAGCAGCATGGAGAGTTCGGAATTGAGTTCACCAGGGGTCACGCCGTGGGCGAGGGCGCGCTCCCGGTCGAGTTCGATGCGGAGCTGGGGGATGGGAGCCTGCTGATCGAGCTTGGCATCCTCGAGGCCGGGTATCGTCTTGGCAACGGCTTGGATCTTCCCGCCGATATCGATGATCGCATCCAGGTCATGGCCGAAGATTTTCACCGCCACCGGGGCGGTCACACCACTGAGCAGGTGACTGATGCGGTGGGCCAAGGGCCCGGACAGGACGCTGAAGGTGCCGGGTACTGTTTTGATCCGCTGGCGGATATCCGCGAGGATCTCCTTATTGCTGCGGGTGCTGACACCTTTCTTGAAGTCGATGTCGAACTCCGCATTCGAGACCGGCACGACATGGTCGCTGCGCTCGGCGCGGCCGATGCGGCGGCCAATGTGATTCACTTCGGGCACCTTGCGGATTTGATTCTCGACCGCCTTGGCGAGGTGCTCCATCTCCGCCAGGGAGGTGCCCGGCGCGGCACCGGTGGTGACGATCACCGTCTCCTCGTGGAAGGCGGGCAGGAAGTCCTTGCTCATCCGTGGATAGAGCATCAGCGCGAAGGCGAAAAGAATCGCCACCAGACCGAGGACGATGGCCGGTTGCCGGAGGCTGATGCGAAGGAAGGTGACCCGCATGAATTCCTTCAGCGCCCTGACCAGGCGCCCGTCCGTGTGCGCTCCGCTTTTGGTTCCCTCCTTGAGGAGCAGCGAGCAGAGCACAGGAATCGCGGTCAGGGAGACCACGAAGGAGGCGATCATGCTGACGATCGTGGCGATGGCGATGGGGCCGAAGAGCCGGCCCTCCACCCCGGCGAGTCCGAGCAAGGGGACGAACACGAGCACGATCAAGATGGTGGCGTAGAGGATCGAATTCCGGACTTCCCCGGACGCTTGGGCGATCACCTCCAGCTTGGGCAGCGGGTCTGTTAGGGCGGAGTTTTCCTTCAGGCGCCGGAAGACGTTCTCCACGTCCACGATGGCATCATCGACGACCATGCCGATGGCCACGGCGAGGCCGCCGAGGGTCATGCTATTCACGCTCATGCCGAACCACTTGAAGGTCAGCAGCGTGATGGCGAAGCTCAGGGGCATCGCCATCAGGGTGATGAAGGTGGTGCGGAAATTGAGCAGGAAGAGGAAGAGGATGATGACCACCATCACCGCGCCATCGCGGATGGCCTCGAGGAGGTTGTCGATCGAGCGGTCGATGAAATCGCGCTGGCGGAAGAGAATGGTGGCCTCGACCCCTTTTGGGAGGGATGGCTGCAGATCTTGGATCGCCGCTTCGATTTTCTCGGTGAGCGACACCGTGTCGAACCCGGGTGCCTTGGTGACGCTCATGATGACGCCCGGTGTGCCGTTCACGCTGGAATCGCCGCGCTTCGGCTCGGTGTCCCAGGCAACTTTCGCGACATCGGCGATGCTGATGGGACGGCCGTTGACCAGCTTGATGACGGTCTTCGCGATGTCCTCGAGTTGGACGGTCATGGCCAGATTGCGGACCATGATTTCCTGTGAGCCGGTGTCGATGAAGCCGCCGGTGGAGTTGGTGGCGGCTTCCTCGGTGGCTTTCTGGAGTTCCTCGATCGAGACGCCGTGGGCCTGCATGCGCCATGGATCGGGCTGGACTTGGGCCTGCTTCACGCCGCCGCCCATGTTCAGCACTTCGGCGACTCCCGAGATGGACTGGAGGCGCATGCGGATATTCCAATCGGCAATCGTACGCACATCCATGGGCGCGGTGGTGCCGTCCGTGCTACGGACGCCGATGAGCAGGATCTCTCCCATCAGCGAGGCAACGGGCGTGAGGTAGGGCTCGGTGCCCTCCGGCAGCGATTCCCGGACGCTTTGCAGGCGTTCCTGGACGAACTGGCGGGCCTGATAGATATCGGTGCCCCATTCGAACTCGGCGAAGACGAGCGAGAGCGCGATGTCCGAGGTGGAGCGCAAGCGGTTGAGCCCGGCGATGCCCATGAGCGAGCTTTCGATCGGCTGGGTGACGAGGGTTTCGACTTCTTCCGGAGCGAGGCCGGGGGCTTCGATCAGGATGGTGACGGTCGGCTTGGTGAGGTCCGGCAAGACCTCGACCGGCAATTCGCGCATGGTCTTGTAACCGGACGCGAGGAGGAGGATGGCGAGGGAGATGATGATCGCCCGGTTCCGGAGCGACCAGCGGATGAGTATGTTCAACATCGGCTCAAGCTTGCTCGGTGGTTTCTGCCGTCTGCTTCCGCTTGGTGATCGAGGTGATCACCAGCAGGACTGCCAGCACGCCGGTGGAGATCATGAAGAAGAGTTCGCGGGTGCCGGGGCCGTGCGCTTCACCGTGTTCATGTCCCGCTTCCCCGCCGCCGGCCTTCGCCGTGGCGGCCTGCTCGGGACTCATCTCGGAGCCGTCCTCGTTGTGCTTGTGGCCGTGGGCGGCATCGAGGGCTTCCTTCAGGGAAACGCCTCCGCCACCGCCGGCGAAGCCGAGCGAGTAGGAGCCGCGCGTGACCACCTCGTCGCCGGGGAAGAGGCCATCGAGGATCTCGACACGGTCACCGCTGGCTTCACCGACTTGCACGTTCGCGCGTTCGAAGGCGTTCGGGATCTTGACGTGCTTTACATACACGTGGCGGTTCGCCGGATTGCCCTGGAGAGATTCCTTCGGCACGGAGAGGATATTCTCCCGCAGGCCGCTGAGGATGGTGAACTCGGCGCGCATGCCCGGGCGGAGGATGCCGTTCGGATTTGCGAGCTGAAAATACGCATCGATGGTGCCGCTCTCCTGGTCGGCGGAAGTCGCGAAGCGCAGCAAGGTGGCCTCGAATTCCTGCTGGCCGAGCGCCGCGATCTTGATCTTGGCCTTCGCACCCGGCTTGATCGATCCGGCTTGGTATTCCGGCACGCGCGAGACGGCGTGGACTTCCGAGAGGTCGGTGATTTCTAACAGGGATTTGTCGGGTTCGACCGGTTCGCCGAGGCGGGCGTCCGAGTGCATGACCAGACCTTTGATGGGGGCGGACAAGGGAATGACGGGCGGTGGATCGCCGGGCTGGCGGCTTTCCACCTTCGCGACGACCTGGCCGGCGGTGACGGTATCGCCGGGGTTCACGCCGAGCTCCACGAGACGACCGGAAATGCGGCTGCTCACCGCGCCGGTGCGGCCTGGAATCGCCTCGATGCGGCCAAGGGCGAAGGCGGTTTCTTCAAAGGTGGATTCCTCCACCACGACGGTCTCGATGCCGAGGTTTTTCACCCCTTCCTCGGAGAGGAGGACGGTCCCGGTCTCCGCGGCGGAGAGGGACAGGCAAGGGAGCAAAAGCGCTCCGAAAATGTAGAATGCGGGAAAGTTCATTTTCTAACAGAAATGGTTCAGGGCTTGGCGAGCGCCGACTCGTAGCGGACGCGGGCGAGGTGGAATTCGCGCAGGGCATCCAGCCTCGAGGCTAGCAATTGCATGCGCTTCTCACGGGCGCGGAAGACTCCTTGGATCTCGCCCTGGCCCTTGCGGTAGGCGTCCTCGGTGGCCTTCGCTTGTTCTTCGGCGAGGGGCAGCAGGGTTTCGCCGGTCTCGCTGATGAGCTTGGCCCACTGCTCCATCTCGGCTTTCGCGGCTTCGGCTTCGAGGCGGATGCCGCGGGCGAGTGCCGTGGCTTCTTTTTCCATGCGCTCGTGGCGGGCCTTGGCTTCCTCGATCGCGCCCTCGTTCTTGTCCCAGAGCGGCAGGGGGATCTTGATGCGCAGGCCGAGCATGCCTTCGCGGTCGTAGCCTTCCGGGGCGTCCTCGGTGCGGGCGGCGCTGAAGAAGAGGCCGCCCTCCATGTCCGCGTAGCGCTTCGATTGCTCCACGGCCACGCCTTGGCCGGCGGCTTGTGCGTTCAATTTCGCGGCTTGGAAGTCCGGGCGCTTGCCGGGGTCGACCTTGATGCCGGGGACGACGGGATCCGGCAACGTGCCGCCAACGTGCAGCGGTTCGTTCGGCCGGACTCCGAGCAGAGGCTTGATGGTGCCGACCGCTGTGGCTTCTTCGGCATCGAGCTGGCGCATTTCCAGCGTCAGGCTGGAGGCTTCGAGCTTGGCCTGGCCGGCATCGAGCGGCGAGCCCTCACCTTTCGCCGCGGCTTGGGAGAGGAAATCGGCGAACTCCTGCGAGAGCGCCGATTGGTTCTTCATCAGCTCGCGGCGCTTGCGGACGGCTAGGACCTTGACGATGCCCGCGCGGGCTTCGACGACGATCTTCCGCTCGACCTCACGGACTTCCGCTTCCGCCACTTTCACTTCGGTGGCGGAGACGTCCTTTTCCAGCCGCAGCCGGTTGGTCACCGGGAAGCGCTGGGAGAAGCCGATTTCGAGCGAACGCTCGCGGTAGCGGGCGTCGTGGGCGAGTTCGACTTCGAGCTCGGGATTGGCGAGGCGGCCGGATTGGAGCTTCCGGCCGAGCGCTTCGCGGATCCGCAGCCGGGCGGCGGCGAGATCGGGATTTTGGGCGCGGACGCGGTCGCCGACACTGGCGAGCGAGATGACGACGCCGGGCTCCGCATGGAGGGGCGCGGTGGCCGCGAGCAGGCATAGGGCCGCTGCAGCAGGGGCAAACAGAGGGTGCATGGAGAATATGGGGTGCCGTCCACGAGACACGGGACGGGAGGATCACTTGGAAAAAACCTTGGAACGATCCGCGGGCAATCAAGGGCCACACGGAGGGACGGCGGGCACACAGGCCGGCCGGAGCATCGACAGGGCGACGCTCAGATCAAAGGGGGCTTGTCCAAGGCAAAGACCGGCTCTTCCGGCCTGAAGGTCCGGTGCCAAGTCAGGTCCAACCGCAAGGCGGCTGGGGGCGCGAGTCCGGGGCACTGCACGTCCGCTCCCGCCAGCGGTGCCGGATGGCAGCAGGCGTGAGAGTGGTGATCGTGCGGGCCGGGCGGGCAATCCGGGCCGTGGTCGTCATCGGCGGGAGCGTTGTCATCGTGATGATGATCACCGCAGCACTGATGGCTTTCCTGGCTCTTCGGCTTGCCGTGGACATGGTCCACCGCGAGCACGCGACCACCGAGTCCGGCGATCACGCCGAACATCAGCAGCCATGTAAGCCAACCGCGCACGTAGCCTAAGAAACCCGGTTAGGCGCTTTCTGCAAGTCCAAAGCTGGGCTCGCGCCGCCGCAGATCCCGCTTCCCTCGGCGGGATTCGCTGCTGAAAGTCGGCCCCATGCCCGTCGCCGAACCGCAAAAGGAGCTGCGCTTCACCCGCGCCGGGCAGGCGCTGCCCTTCGCGGTGCTGGCGGCGGTGTGCTTCATGGCGACGCTGGTTTTCTTCCTGCTGGCTCCCCATCGGGCGGACCATCCGGTGCTGCCACATCCGGCTTGGGGCTTGGTCCCGCTGGCAGCGGCCTTCGGGCTTATGCGGGTGGCCTGGCACTGCACCCGCCACGCCTATATTTTGCTGAGCCCCATCGGGGTGGAGATTTTTCCGTTCTTCCGTCCGGGGGTGAATATGCAGGTGATCCCCTGGGCCCAAATTGCCGCCGCGGAGGTCGACAAGGCCCGTCTGACCCTGCATTTCTCTGCGGAAAAGAATGCCGGCATCCATCTTTCGCTCTTGCCCGTTGCGAAGGACCGCCGCGAACTCCTCGCCACCGCGATCCGCGGCCGCTTTCCTTCCTGATCCGCCGTTCATTATTCCGTCATGCGCCCGCCATCCCGCCAGATCCTCTCCGTGGAAGAAGCCTTCGGCCAGCAAGGCTGGCATTGCGAACTGGTGGAGGGGAAAGACGTCCTGCGGGCGGTCTTCACCGCGCACCACACGCGCATCGAGATGGTGGTGCAGGCCTACGCGCCGATGAATGCGCTGGCGATCATGGGCGAGATGCCGCTGCCGCTCGATGAGGATCACCAGCCCTTCCTGCTGGAGTTGCTGGCCCGCGCGAACAAATCGCTCAACCTCGGCGGCTTCGAATACGATCTCGACCGCCAGCGCGTGGTTTTCCGGATCACCAATCTCTTCGACAAGGAGCGCTACGATGCCGACATCATTTCTTCGATGGTCCACTGCGCCGTGGCCGAGGTCGACCGGATCGCGCCCTACGCGACCACGGTGGTGCGCACGCCGGCGGATCTGCTGGACGATCTCGATATCAAACGCCTGCTCCAGCGCGAGGACTTCATCCCGCCGGTGCCGGGGGATGAAGATGATCTGCCTTGACCCCAACTATCATGAAAGCCGTCGCCCTCCTTCTTTGTGCCCCCGCCGTTTGTCAGGCGAGCGAGCAGTCCACGACCGAACGTGTTACGTCGGACCGGCGGAGCCACGACCATGACGCGATCACCCGGGAGCAAATCGACAAGGTCCTGAAGGATAGTCCGGGTCATCCTGCGGACTCGTGGGAGATGACCTTCGAGACGGGCTATCTCTGGAACATCGGCAACAACACTGAGATCGACTACGAGATCATGCCGACGCAGCTGACCTTCCGCAGTCCGACGGTTCTCAATTGGTTTGCGGGGGATGACGGCTCGCGGGTGGTGGTACGCAGCCGCTTCTCGATGCTGGGCGAGTCGATCGTCCAGGGGCCTGAGGACTACTACATCGGGATCAATGGCGCGCCATCGATCGAGTATTGGTTTCCCGATGCGAAGACCTCGCTGTTCTTCTCGATCGGCGGTGGCTTCGGGTGGACGAATTCGGCTGGCGGCGCGCAAGGGCAGGGCCAGGACTTCACCTTGAACTGGTTTTCGCAGCTCGGTGTGCGGCGGGAGATCGCGGAGAATCTTTCAATACTAGGCGGGGCGTACTTCATCCACCACTCGAACGGCGGGCAGACGGATCCGAATCCGGGGATCGACGCGCTGGGCTTTACTATCGGGCTGGGGTGGCGGTTTTAAGGGGGCTTTTCTGAGCTGCGGTAAGGGGGATGCAGCAGGAGATGCGGAATTTTAGAGGTCTGGGTGGACTTTCCCAAACGCGGCTCACAGAGCCGCGCTACTTCACCACCGTCCAACTGTCCTGCCATTCGAGCGGCAGCATCCGCAGGTCGGATCTGCCGTGGCGGTCCTTGTCGTAGTAGTGGTGGACCAGCATCTCCTGGCCCTTCTCGAGGAAAAATCGATGCATGGCCCGGGCCGATGAAGCGGTGGGGTCGTGTCGATTCCTTCATGCGGATCTTTCGGAGGGCGATGTCCTTTCTGTTTCTGGCGCTCTTTGCGATCGGGGCGATCCGCCGGGGAATGCACGCGAAGAAAAGTGGATTATGACGACACTTGTCGTCAATGAGGGTTGACGGTGACGACGTTTGTCGTCAGGAAGTGGCGGCATGAAGTCCTTGCCACCCCTCTCTCCCGCCGAGCAGGCCCTGATGGACCTGATCTGGCAGCATCAGCCGGTGTCGGTCGCGGCGCTGCTTGAGCTGGTCAATGGCGAACGCCCCGAAGGGATCAGCCGGAACACCCTGCAAACCCAGCTCACCCGGCTGCACGCGAAGGGCTGGCTTAAGCCAGATGAAAGCGAGCGCGCCCGGCTCTACAGCGCCACGGTGCCGGAGAAGCGCGGGCGAGGGAGGATTCTCGATGAGCTGAAGCAGCGCCTCTTCGGCGGCTCCAGCCTTTCGCTGGTCCGCTGTCTCGTGGAGGAGGGCGGGCTCAGTGACGAGGATATCCGCGAGTTGAAGGAGCTGATCGGCAAGCACAAGAAAGGAGGCAAGCCGTGAGCCTTTCGCCCTATCTCATGAATGTGGCGCTGCATGCGGTGCTGCTTTCCGCTGCGGCGTCCCTCGCGCTGGTCTTCGTCCGCAAGCCTGCGCGTCGCGGGGTCTTGGCTTTGGCAGCAGTGATCAGTGTTGGAGTGCTGCCGTGGGTCTCACCGCTGCTTCCCGGCCGCGAAGCGAAGGCTCCCGCTGAAGTTGTGTCACCCGCTAGCGCTGACTTGGCGGCTTGGAAGGTCTTCACGATCCCTGTTGACGATACCACGGCATACGAAGGCCTGGCGGAGAATGCAGCGCCGCTTGTTGCATTGCCATCCGCCCGGACACTTGCGGCGTGGGCATGGCTTGGCGGGACTTGCCTCGGCCTCGTTGCGATTGCGGGCAGCCTGGCGAGACTCGGACGCTGGCGGGCTGCCCTGGAGAAGCCGCACCCGTCCCAAGCGGAAGTGCTTGGGGATGCCTTGCCGCCCGGCTTGGCCGTGGAGGATATTCTTCTCTCGAAGGAGGCAGGCAGTCCGTGTGTTGCCGGATTCCGACGGCCTCTGATGGTCTTGCCGGAGAGTTTGTTAGGATCTTGCTCCACCCGCGAACTCGGGTGGGTTCTCCGCCATGAGCAAGGACATCTTGAGGGGAAGGATTCGCGGTGGATGGTGCTGATGGCGCTGGTGCGGGTGGTATTCTGGTGGAATCCGCTTGTCCATCACTTGGCCAAGCGATGGGCGGCAGCGCGGGAGGAGGTCTGCGATCTGCATGCAGAAGCCAGCGAGCGAAGTGCTTA
Organism: Luteolibacter sp. Populi; assembly: GCF_040801775.1. Taxonomy (GTDB): domain Bacteria; phylum Verrucomicrobiota; class Verrucomicrobiia; order Verrucomicrobiales; family Akkermansiaceae; genus Haloferula. The sequence goes on along the minus strand of NZ_CP161812.1, from coordinate 3,026,703 downwards.
CAGCGTTTTCTTGGTGCGGATGGCTGCGGCCTATCCCGGTGGCAGGATGCTGGCGGCGGCGATGGCGAGCGGTGTGAAGCGGCGTTTGCGAAGACGGATCGTCTCGCTCCTGAACGCGCCCGCAAGCATCGATGCCGGCACGGGGCCTTGGTTTGCATCGGCGAGCGTGGTGGTTTTGCTGGCTTGCGGTGTTTGTGCCTCCTGCGTGCGGATCGGCGGGGATGGTAGTTCCGAGGCTGCAGCGACCGGGGCTTCGCCGAGCCCGGAGGTGAGGACCACCGCGGGCAAAGGCGACACGGCTCGATTCCAACTGAAGATCTCGCACATGGTGCTCTTCACGACGGAACCACTGGCGGAGAACGGGAAGGTTCTTGGCTCCGCAGGATACGGCGAGGTGATGAGAAAAGCTGCAGGTACGAAGGGAAACCGGCTGATCAACTTCCCCGCAATCACAACTAGACCGAACGAGAGCGGCTCCATCGATATGACTCACGAGAAGCCGGTACGCCAGGGGCAGGAGCGCGTGATCGCCGGATGGAATTTGCGCATCACGCCGCGCTGGGACGGCAAGACGGTCTCGGTTCGCAGCGGTGTCCGCTATGGCTTCGTGCCAAACGGGCGTTACGCGCCGACCTCGGAGGTGACTTCCTATTACGAGGAATCGCCGCGAGGCCGGGAATGGAACAGGCTGGTGGTGAAGCAGGGTAATGCGGAGGCAAACAAAATCCGCGAGGGGGAATTTCTGGTGACCACTCTGGGTGAAGTCGGGTCCGGGCTTTATGGGACGATTTTCACGAAGATCGAGCCGATCGACCGGGGCGGGCTGCCGATTGCCTTGAAGGATGCGCCGCACCTGCCGGATCGGTATCCGGGCGAGAAGGAAGAGGTGCCGGTGAGCGTGCGGGTGCGGGGCATCCTGCTGGAGAACTTGGAGGACGGTGAGGTTAGTCACATTGCACCATCCTTCCGCGGCATCTTCACCAAAGACCAATGGAAGCGGGTCCAGGCAGGCATGGGCGGGAAGGAACTCGGGGAATTCACGCTGGAGAGCGGCAGGGAGATGCAGCCTTGGGAAGCGGCGCCGAGGGTGAAGCTTAAGGTGAGACGTCTCAAGGGAGAGTCGCGATTCGAATTGTGGTCCGGGCTGCTCAGTCCGACGAACCGGGATCCGTATTCCTATCAATGGCAGGCCATGGCTTGCGAGCCGGGCTGGGTGGTCGTGATGGAGCTACCTGCGACCGGCGGGGGCAAGCGGCGGGGGCTGGCGGTGGTTTTGGAGGAGATGAAGTAGGGTCAGGTTGCTTTGGCGCAATGGCCGGATTTCAAGACGGTGACCTTGTGGAACCCGCACTGGTGCCTGCGCGGGCCGTTCTTTTCCAATCTCTTGCATCTGGGCTCTGGACTCTTGCGCCGCATCCCTCTACTCCCTGCCCCGCCATGTCCGAAACCGCGCAGACCCATTCCACCGAAGCTGAACTCATCGCCGTCCGTCGTGAGAAGCTGGGCAAACTGCGCGAACTCGGCGTCGATCCCTTCGGTTCCGCCTTCGAGACCACCCACACGCCTGCCGAACTCCGTGCGAATTTCGGCGAAGGTATGGCGGTGAAGGTCGCCGGCCGGATCACGGGGCTGCGCAACATGGGCAAGTCCTGCTTCTTCCACGTGGGCGACGTCCTCGGCGGCATCCAAGGCTACATCTCGATCAAGGAGCTCACCCCGGAAAATCTGGCCATCTTCGAGTGCCTCGACCGCGGCGATTGGCTGGGGATCGAGGGCGAAACTTTCCTGACCCGCACCGGCGAGCCGTCGGTGAAGGTGTCCAAGTTCACGGTGCTATCGAAGTCGCTGCGGCCGATGCCGGACAAGTGGCATGGCGTGGCCGACCGCGAGATCAAGTATCGCAAGCGCCACCTCGACCTGATGTCGAACGAGGAGAGCGCCGCGATCTTCGTCATGCGCTCGCGCATGCTCGCGGAGATCCGCGCTTTCTTCCACGAGCGTGGCTACCTGGAAGTGGAGACGCCGATGCTGCAGGACATCCCGGGCGGTGCGGCGGCGCGGCCCTTCGAGACCTTCCACAATGCGCTCGGCATGCCACTCACGCTGCGGATCGCGCCGGAGCTTTTCCTGAAGCGCCTGCTGGTCGGCGGCTTCACCAAGGTTTTCGAACTCAACCGCAATTTCCGCAACGAAGGGATCTCACGCCGCCACAATCCGGAGTTCACGATGCTGGAGGCCTACCAGGCCTTCGCCGATTTCGAGATCATGGCGGATCTGGTCGAGTCGCTGATCTGTCACCTCGCGGAGAAGTTCTGCGGGACCCTGCAAATTGAGCACAAGGACGAGGAGGGCAATGTGCTCCGCACCATCAATCTCGCCCGGCCATGGAAGCGCGCCGACTACAGCGAACTGGTCGCCGAGGCGGCGGGCGCGGATTTCTTCACGCTCAGCGCGGAAGTACGCCGCCAACGCTGCGAGCAGCTCGGTGTGCAGATCTCGAAGGAGATGGAGGACCACGAGGTGATCCAGCAGGTCTTCGAAAAGCTGGTGGAGGAGAAGAGCTTCGATCCCTGCTTCGTGACCCGCGTCTCCAGCCAACTGGTCCCGCTCGCGAAGCTGAGCCCCGGCGGCAAGACGGTGGAGGTCTACGAACTCATCATCAACGGCCAGGAAATCTCTCCGGGCTATTCCGAGCTCAACGATCCCGATGTCCAGCGCGAGCGCTTGGAGCACCAGTCGGGCGAGGAGACCCAGAAGGTCGACTACGATTTCATCGAGACGCTCGAGCACGGCATGCCGCCGGCCGGTGGAATTGGCATCGGCATCGATCGCCTGATCATGATGCTGGCCGGCGCGCCGACGATTCGCGACGTGGTGCTGTTCCCGTTGCTGAAGCGGAAGGATTGATTCTGTCGATGGTGCGCGCGTGATTATCGATGCCCCTTTCTGCCGGACTCCGGCATGCTAGGGGAATGTCGAATCGCGCGTCCCATTTGCCGATGACGATCGCCGAAGCTCCGGAAGGGCTTCGGGAGGCGATCTATCGGGCGCGGCATGCGGTGTATGCGGTCGAGATTGGCCAACATGCTCCGAATGCCGAAGGGCGGCTGAGCGATGCGCTGGATGCTGCGAACCGCTACATCGCGGCGACTTGTGGTGGCGTGCTGGCGGGCTTCGTCAGCATCACGCCGCCGGGGCCGCAGGGTTACTCGATCGACAAGTATTTCCGGAGGGAGGATCTCCCGTTCGCGGTGGATGGTGGCAGCTATGAGATCCGCCTGCTGACCGTGCTGCCGGAGTATCGCGCCTCCGATGCGGCGGCGGCGCTGATGGTCGCGGCCTTCCGTTGGATCGAGTCGCGCGGTGGCACCCGCGTTGTGGCGATCGGGCGGCGCGAGGTGGCCGGGATGTACCGCCGGGTCGGTCTCCGTGAGGCGGGGATGTCCACGCGCTCGGGAGCGGTGACCTATGATCTCATGCATGCGCCGGTATCCGAGGTTCGGGCTGGCTTGGAGGAGCGGGAAGATCTGGTCCGGCGGATCGAGCGCTTCATGCGCTGGGATTTGCAAACGCCGCTCCGAAGGCCGGCTTCTTGTTTTCACGGCGGCGCGTCCTTCGATGCCATCGGCAGCGGCTTCGGGTCATTGGACCGGTCGGCTAATGTCATCAATGCCGACGTGCTGGATGCTTGGTATCCTCCGGCACCGGGGGTGATCGGGACGCTGGCAGAGCACCTGCCTTGGCTGCTGCGGACTTCACCACCTACCGGTTGTGAGGGTTTGGTCGCGGCCATCTCCGTGGCTCGCGGGGTACCGGAATCCTGCCTCCTGCCTGGAGCGGGTTCCTCCGATCTCATTTTCCGCGCCTTGCCGCGCTGGCTGTCCCGTGGTTCGCGTGCCATCCTGCTGGATCCGACCTATGGGGAATATGCGCACGTGCTCGAAGAGGTGATCGGCTGCCGGGTCGAGCGGCTCGCACTGCGTCGGTCCTCGGGATATGCGGTGGATCTCGAGCGCCTGCGCGCCCTTGTGGCCACCGGCCCGGACCTGGTGGTGATCGTTAATCCCAACAGCCCGACCGGCCGTGGCCTGCTGCGCGACGAGATTGAATTCCTGCTCAAGTCCGCGCCGCCCCGGACCCGCGTCTGGGTGGACGAAACTTATATCGACCACACCGGCCAATCGGTCGAAGCGCTGGTGGCGCGCTACGACAACCTGATCGTCTGCAAGTCGATGTCGAAGGTCTACGCGTTGAGCGGAGCGCGGGCCGCCTATCTCTGCGCGAGTCCGCATCAGCTTGAGGAGCTCCGGGCCTTTACCCCGCCGTGGGCGGTAAGTCTGCCCGCGCAGGTCGCGGCGGTCCGGGCCCTTGCGGATCCCGGCTACTATGCGGCTCGTATTGAGGAGACCCGTGCCTTGCGCGAAGATCTGGCGAAGGGCTTGCGCGGTCTTGGCTGGGATGTGATTCCCGGTTCGGCAAATTTCCTTCTCGCGCATCTTCCTGGAGATTGGCCCGCTGCCGATGATTTGGTGCAGATGGCGAGGGGGCGCGATCTCTTTCTCCGGGATGCCGGGAAGATGGGTCTCACGCTGGGTGAACGCGCGATACGCGTTGCGGTGAAGGATGCCGCGACCAATCGCCGGATGATTGCGATTCTACGGTCGATCGCGGATGGGGTGGCTTTTTCCGAAGAAGGCGATGGTGTGACCTTTCTCCGAAAGGTCCGGCCGGGGATGGCCTGAACCTTCATTCCGATCCCGATTCATATGGAGCGCCGCCATCCGCCGGACCGCTCGGAGAGCGGTCCCTGCCTTTTCCAAGGCAACCACTACGCCCTGATCTTCAGCTCCCGCGAGACCTCCCGGCCGAAGCCTCTGATCAGCACCCGGTCCGCGTGCACTTCCACGATCGAGTAGGCCGTGTTCTCCGGGTGGTGCAGCATCGAGCGGAAGGTGACGTAGGGCAGACCGTTCCGCTCGACGAAGTCCCCCGCATGGTTGTGGCCGTTGAACCACGCCATCACGCAGGGATGGCGCTCTAACACGGCGAGGATCTCCGCGTGGTTCCAAGCCTGGTGCATGTCCGCCGGGACGAGCGGATGGTGCCCACAAACGATCACGCGTTCCTTCGCCGCATCCGCCGCCGCGAGTTCCCGCTCCAGCCATGTTAACTGGGTGCTGGAGAAACCGCCGTTCCACTTTTTGCCGCCCGGTGCCTTCGCTGCTTCCAGTTGCGCCAAGAGTTCGGCCGCCTTCGCCGTCTCCGGCGAAGTGGCGGGACAGCGGTAGATGGAAACGTCATTGGTATCCGTCATCACGAAGCGGATCCCCTTGCTACGAAACGTGTAGTAGTCGTGTGGCATCCCCAGCGTGGAGACGACGCGGGGCTTCTCCGTATCCGCCACGGAGTAGTCATGATTGCCTAGCAGGTGATGCACCGGATGCTCCAAGCCTGCCAGCAGCGGTAGCATGACATCGAAGGACTTGAAGTCCCGGTCGATGAAATCCCCCATGTGCAGGGTGAAGGCCAGCTTCTCGCCGTGAAGGGCTTCGACTGCCCGCTTGAGCTTCTCCGGCGTCGAGCGGTAGTGGCGCTCACCCTCGGCATCCGCGTCGGCATACTGGGCATCGGAGATCAGGCCGAAGCGCAGCAGCGGCTCCGTTTCATCGGCGGCGGCTGCAAGGCGGGGGAGGGCACCGGCGGCAGCGGCGCTGCTGAGGAAAGTGCGGCGGTTCATGCGGTTACGGGAGTCTTCAACATCTGCTCGTAGCGGCGAATATAGGCCGCAGCGGTGGCCTCGTGATTGAATCTTGCTGACGATTCCGTCATCACCCGCGCGATCTGTGTGGCGCGTTGCTCCGCCGGCAGCGCGTGGAAGCGCAGCGCTTCGCCCACCGCCCAGCGCAGGCCGTCGGTATTGAAGTGTTGGAACAGGAAGCCATTGCCGGTGTTCGCCTCCACATTCATCGTCTCCACGGTGTCGTGCAAGCCGCCGGTATCGTGGGCGACCGTCAGGCTGCCATACTTCGGCGAGATCATCTGCGGCAGGCCGCAGGGCTCGAAGGAAGAGGGCATGAAGATGAAGTCGCTGCCGGCATAGGCCAGGTGCGAGAGCTTCTCGTCGAAGTCCCGCACCGCGACGCGGTTGTAGAGCCCGTGCGACTTCACGATATTGTGGAAGTGCTTCTGGAAGGTGCCGCTGGCCACCACCGCGATCTGCATGCGGTTCTTCGTCACCAGCTCGTGGAGGATCTCCGTGAGCAACTGGCAACCTTTCTGCACCGGATCGAGCCGGGAGGGCCAGTAGAAGAGCGGTACATCCGGATCTCCTTCAAGACCGAGACGCTCCTGGAGCTCGAGCTTGTTCAGACGCTTGCCCTCCACGAGATCGGATGGCCCGAAATGGCTGGTGAGGTAGGGATCGCTCGCAGGGTCGAAGATCGCATCCGGCGCGTTCAGGATCCCGGTCGCGCAATCGGAGTGCTTCTTGCCGCGCAGTTCATTGCGGATCGCGTCCGGGATGAAGCCGTGGCCGCCGCCCACGATTTCCTCCAGGAAGGTCGGGCTCACCGTATTCACGTGGTCCGCGGCGAAGATGCCGCTGGTCAGCAGGTCCACCTGGTTGTTGCCGCGGCTCTCCTCGTAGGACCACGGCGCGCGGCGGTAGTAGAGATGCTGCCAGAAGTCCGCGGCATCGATGCCCCGGTCCTCGATCTGCGCGAGAGTCAGGTGCTCGGAGTGGATATTGTGGACCGTGAACAGGCTGGCGATTCCGTGCCGCTTCGCCACCGCCGGGATCAGCCCGGTCATCCAGTCGTTGCAATGGATCAGATCCGGCCGCACCTGCGGAATCGTGTGGTTGATCACCTCGCGCTGGAAGGCCAGGGCGATGAGGTGGTTCTCCGCGCCATAGACACTCGAGCGGTGGTAGAAGACGCGGTCCTGCGCCAGGTGGATGCGCTGCTCAGGCAAGGCACGGCTGACCTTCTGGAACTCGTTGTCGAACACGCTCGCCACATCGAGGTGGAACATCCGGCGGTAGTTCGGCAGGGCGACGTGGACATCGGCGCCTTGGTCGTAGAGGGCTTTGACAAGAGACGCGGATACATCGGCCAGACCGCCGGCCTTCGCGCACATGCGTTGGGCCAGGTTGCCCATACCTTCCGGCAGGTAGGTGATCTCGGGGGTGACGACGAGGATCCGCGGACGGCGAGGAGGGTTTTCAGACATGGATGGGTTTTTCCGGGTTTCCCATCAATTAACCGTGGACTGCGCGCGATGGCAAGAAGCGGTGAAACAAACTGCCGGGTGATTGGTGGGTTCAGGGCTCCTCATTCAAAATGCAGCGCCATCAGCAGCACGTCATCATAGATGCCCCCCACGAGTCGCCCGCGCTTCTTCAATCCTTCATGGCGAATGGGGGTGCACCGCAGCGCATTTTCTCGCGGTCTCAGCGATCGTCGGACCTGAGCTATACCTGCCCGACTTTCGTTAGAGAATCGATCTCAAGGCGCAAGTCATTCGCATAGCCTCCAAACCGCCGGTCGACCTCCCCGCTTACATCGAGCACGCACAGGCCATTCTCGTCGATCTCTTGAACCGTGAAAGGCTTACCGGCGCAGTAGGCAAAGATCTGCTGGCTGCTTTCGGAAAGGCTGGCAACCCAGTCGGGGGCGACCTCGAATTTCACTCTGCTGCCCGGTCCGGTCATCGCCCGGCAGTATCCCAAAAACTCCCCTCCTTCGCCAGCGAATCCTTGAAGGCCTGGATCACTTCCAAGCCCTCCTTCAACTTCTCGCCCTCCGCGGCGCGGTCGATCCGTTCGGAGAAATCCTGCTCCACTTGGAAGAGCAGCGGCTTTTCGGGCGATGCCGCGAAGCCGTGGTTATTCCCGGTCTGTGAGATGATCCGGGTATGGATCTTCCATGGGCCGAAGCGTGCGGCATTCACCTCCTTGCTGTCGGCGTAGATGAATCGGAAGTCCCGCACGAGTCCCTGCAATGCTTCGATGCCGAGCATCCCTTGGATGTTCCGGCCATCAAGAGTGCGGTCCTCCGGCGGCTTTCCGCCTGCCAAGGCCAATACGGTCGGCAGGATGTCCAGGGTCGAGGCAGGTAGCGGCACGATCGTTTCCTCAGGAATGGTTCCCGGCCAGCACCACACGCCGGGCACCCGCTGGCCGCCTTCCCAAGTCGAGCCCTTGCCATCGCGGAAGGGGAGGGCGGAGCCGACTAACAGCCGGGCCTCGTCGTAGCGCGCATGTTTGGCGGTATCTTGGAACTGGATCCATGGTCCGTTGTCCGAGGTGAAGACGAGCAGCGTGTTCTTCTCGATGCCCGCATCCTTCAGTGCGCCGCGGATCCTCCCGAGATTGGCGTCGATCTCCTGGATGGCATCGCCATAGAGCCCGCGAGACGAGGTGCCCCTGAAATCGGCCGAGGCATGCACCGGCAGGTGCGGCATGTTCGGAGTGATGTAGAGGAAGAATGGCGCGTCCTTCTTTTCGCGGATGAAGTCCACCGCCGCATCCGCGTAGCGTTTGGTCAGTCCCTCCTGGAGCGCCGCATTCGCATCGATGTCCTTCTCCAGGGCCTCGTAGCCGGCGACCGGTACGTTCTTGTCGGAAGGCCCTTGGATCAGGTCCGCGCCGGACTCGTAGTCGTTCGAGACATTCGTGCCGATCCAGCGGTCGAAGCCGTGGGCCAGCGGCAAGGCTTCGGGCGTCATCCCGTTCGCCGCATTCGGCGTCCCGAGGTGCCACTTCCCGAAGATCGCTGTCGCGTAGCCCTGTGCCTTCAGACCTTCCGCCATCGTCAGTTCCTTCGGGTGGATGTAGCGCTTCGTGTCCGGCCCGATCGCCCACGCCGGCAAGCCGGAGCGCAGGTGGTTCCGCCCGGTCAGCAGTCCGTAGCGCGATGCCGTACAAGCCGCCGCCGCCGAGTAGAACTGCGGGAAATTCGCACCCTCGCGGACCATCCGCGTCAGATTCGGCGTCTGGATCACCGGGTTCCCCGTGTGCGCGAAGTCGCCGTAGCCCGCATCGTCCAACAGGATCACGATCACATTCGGTTTCTCCAGCGCCGGGCGGGCAGCGGCGGACGAGACCAGCAGGGCTGCCAAAGCAGCGGAAAAAATCGGGCGCATGAGTGGCTTTAGACGCCCGGAAAT